>JADZDL010000316.1 GCA_020851075.1 Planctomycetota bacterium
GAGTAGACCGAAGCGTAGCTCCAGGAGATTTCCAATGATCCAAGAAATGTCGATGCTCGATGTGGCCGACAACACCGGCGCCAAGCGCGCGATGTGTGTCAAGGTCCTGGGCGGCAGCGGCCGGCGTTACGCCTCGGTGGGCGACGTCGTGATCGCAGTTGTCAAGAAGGCCCTGCCCACCGGCGAAGTTAAGGAGCACGAGGTCGTCAAGGGTGTCGTGGTCCGCACGTCCAAGGCGGTCCGTCGTTCGGATGGTTCCTACATCCGCTTCGATCGCAACGCGCTCGTGGTGATCGACAAGGATGGCAATCCGCGTGGCACGCGCATCTTCGGCGCTGTCGCTCGCGAGTTGCGCGATCGCAATTTCATGAAGATCGTCAGCCTCGCTGAGGAGGTCGTCTGATGCTCATCAACAAGACAAAGCCTGCCAAGAAGCCCATGCACGTTCGCAAGGGTGACAAGGTGATCGTGACCACGGGACAGTACAAGTCCAATGAACCGCGCGAGGTTCTGAAGGTCGATGCCGAGACCGGCAAGATCATCGTCCAGGGCGTCAACCTGCGGTGGAAGCACCAGAAGCGCTCCCAGCAGAACCCGAAGGGTGGACGCGTGCAGCTCGAGCAACCAATGCCGGCTTCGAAGGTGTTGCTGTTCAGCGAGAAGCTCGGTAAGGGCACTCGCACCAAGATCCAGGTCGTCGGCGACAAGAAGGTTCGCGTTGGCGTCAAGTGCGGCACGAAGTTCGACTGAGCAAAGTAAGCAGCACACACGACCAACCTGGTCCGACGAGATTCAATCATGACTACAACCACTGCTAAGCCACTGCCGCGACGCCAGCAGCTCTACCGCGATAAGGTAGCGCCTGCTCTCCGCACGGAGTTCGGGTACGCGAACGTGATGATGATCCCGCGGTTGACGAAGATCGTCGTCAACATGGGTGTTGGTAAGGCTGTCGAGAACAAGAACCGCATGGAGGCGGCCAACAAGGACTTGACTGCGATCACTGGGCAGCGCCCGTTGATCCGCAAGTCCCGCGGCGCTGTCTCCGGGTTCAAGCTACGTGAGAACTATGCGATGGGTGTCGCAGTGACTCTCCGTGGCGCCCGCATGTGGGAGTTCCTCGATCGTCTGATCTCCCTGGCAGTTCCTCGTATTCGCGACTTCCGCGGCTTGCCGACGAAACTCGACGGCCGTGGCAATTACACGATGGGTCTTTCGGAGCAGAGTGTCTTCCCCGAGATCCAACTCGACAAAGTCGAATTCGTCCAAGGCATGGACATCACGTTCGTCACGACGGCACCCACCGATAAGGAAGGGTTGGCGCTCTTGACGCACCTCGGCATGCCGTTCCGCAAGTAACCCCGTTTCGTTCGGTTCCAAAGAGCCATGGCAAAGAAGTGCTTGAGGGTGAAGCAGCAGCGCAAGGCGAAGTTTTCGACGCGTCGCTATAGCCGCTGCCAACTGTGTGGACGCGCGCGGGCTTATTACCGGAAGTTCGGTATCTGCCGGTGCTGTTTCCGTCAACTAGCGCTGCAGGGGGAGATCCCCGGTGTGCGCAAGGCTTCGTGGTAGGAGCGCAAAGCCATGATGACCGATCCGATTGCTGACATGCTGACCCGGATGCGCAACGCTCTGATGAGCGGTGCCAACACCTGTGTCGTCCCCGGAAGCCGCCTCAAGGTGGCGATCCTCGATGCGATGAAGCGTGAGGGCTTCATCGGTAGCTATGAAGTAGCTGCCGATGGTCCGCGCTCTGCGATTCGCGTGGAGTTCCGGTTCGGCCCTGAGGGCGAGCGTATCATTTCTTCCTTGGCGCGTTACAGCAAACCTGGTTGCCGCCGCTATCGCGGTTGCAACGACCTGCCAAAGGTCAGGGGTGGGCTTGGTATCGCGGTCGTCTCGACCAACCAGGGCGTGTTGTCCGACCGTGAGTGTCGACAGCGGCGCGTGGGCGGCGAAGTCCTGTGCACCGTTGACTAAGAGGTTCCAATGTCCCGCATCGGCAAAAAGCCAGTCGTGATTCCCAAGGGTGTGACCGTCGAGGTCGCCAGTGGGAAGGTCACGGTCAAGGGTCAGAAGGGTGAGCTCAAGCTCACCGCTCGGCCTGAAGTCAGCGTCGCCGTGGAAGGCAGCAACATCGTCGTGAAG
Source organism: Planctomycetota bacterium (assembly GCA_020851075.1). GTDB lineage: Bacteria > Planctomycetota > UBA1135 > UBA1135 > UBA2386 > JADZDL01. The sequence continues at coordinate 2,149 of JADZDL010000316.1, forward strand.
GCCCTTGGAGAGGAGCGTCAATCGCGCGCCTACCAGGGGACGACGCGCGCGCTGATCGCTCGCATGATCCAAGGTGTGTCGCAGGGTTTCGAGCGCAAGCTCGAGATCGCAGGCGTCGGCTACGAAGCAGCCCTCGAGGGTAAGGTCCTGGTGTTGAAGCTGGGCTTCAACAAGCCGGTCCGCTACGAGGTTCCTTCGACAGTCGTCGTAGATGTTCCAACGGTCACCAGCCTGGTGGTCAAGGGCATCGACAATCAGCAAGTTGGCATGGTCGCCTCGGCGATCCGCAAACTGCGCAAGCCGGAGCCTTACAAGGGCAAGGGCATCAAGTACAGCGACGAGGTCATCAAGCGCAAGGCTGGCAAGGCCTTCGCGTCGGGTGGTTCTTAGTCTGGACCGAACGAACGAGGTTAGAGCAGCATGACTTCCACCTTCCAGAAGCACCAGCGTCGTCGCGGCAAGGCGACCTCCGTGCGCATCAAGATGCGCCAGGTCAGCAGCCGCCCGCGCATGACGGTGTTCCGCAGCCTCACCAATATCTCGGTCCAGATCATCGACGACCTGCGCGGGCACACGCTCGCCAGTGCTTCGTCGCTTGAGAAGGACGTGCGCACGTCGATCAAGGGCGTTCGCAAGACCGACGTCGCGAAGAAGATCGGAGCCCTGGTTGCCGAGCGCGCGAAGCGCGCTGGTGTCGCCAAGGTTGCTTTCGATCGCGGCGCCTACAAGTACCACGGCCGAATCAAGGCGCTTGCCGATGGCGCGCGCGAAGCCGGTCTGGAGTTCTGATCATGGCCAAGAGCAAGTACAATCTGATCCCGATCGACGAGGCCCTCTCGGCTGCAGTCGATGACGACGTGGTTGCGATCAACCGCTCGGCCGCCGTGGTCAAGGGTGGCCGCCGCTTCTCCTTCAGCGCGTTGAGCGTTGTCGGCAACCGCAATGGCCTGGTTGGCATCGGTTACGGCAAGGGCCGGGAAGTGCCCGGTGCGATCGAGAAGTCGGTCAAGGACGCCCGCAAGCAGATCATGCGTGTGGTGCGCCAGGGCACGACGATTCCGCACGCCACTGAAGGCTACTACTGCGCCACGAAGGTGCGCTTGATTCCTGCGGCGCCGGGCACTGGCATCATCGCCGGCAAGGCCGTTCGCAAGATTCTTGAGCGAGCAGGTATCACGGACATCCTCACCAAGAACTATGGTTCGACGAACGCCCTGAACGTCGTCAAGGCACCCATGGTCGCCCTCAGCAAGCTGCGTAGCCGTGAAGAGACGGTTGCGTTGCGCGGAGTCAACCTCGAATGAACCTCGCAGAAGCCAAGGCCCTCGGCCTCAAGTTCCCCGAGCGCAAGCGCATTGGTCGTGGTGTAGGCTCCGGCCTCGGCAAGACGTCAGGTCGCGGCCATAAGGGCGCCAAAGCGCGCTCCGGTTGGTCGAGCCGCATCGGTTGGGAAGGCGGTCAGATGCCAATCTACCGTCGCCTGCCGAAGCGGGGGTTCAACAACAAGAACTTCGAACGCGTCTACACCGTCGTCAACGTGAGCGACCTTTCCGGCTTCGATGCCGGGACCGTCATTGACCTGGCCGCCGTGCTCGCGAAGGGCTTGACCTCGAAGGAAAAGCACTCCGAGCTCTTCAAGATCCTCGGCAGCGGCGAGATCACGAAAGCCGTGATCGTCAAGGTTGACGCGATCACCGTTACCGCCAAAGAGAAGATCGAAAAGGCGGGTGGCACGGTCCAGCTCATCGAGCGTAAGCAGAACCGTGCGAAGTTCGTGGCCAAGGACGGCACCAAACGTGCTCCGGGGTCGCCGCGCCGAAAGTCCGGTAGCAGCAGCAAGTGATCGTCGGCTGACGCCCCTGCGAACATGAACTTCTCCCTCACCAACTTGTTCAAGGTCAAGGAGATCAGGTCCAAGATCCTGATCACCCTTGGCTTGCTGTTGATCTACCGCATCGGCTTCTTCATCCCGCTCCCCGGGGTGAATTTTGCCGAAGCGTTTGATCAGCAGCGGAATCTCGGCGGTGTGGGCAAGCTGTTCGGCATGATGAACGTGCTGACGGGTGGCTCACTGCAGAGCGCGACGCTGTTCTCGCTCGGTGTGATGCCGTACATCAGTGCGAGCATCATTTTCAGCCTGCTCGCCAAGGCGGTTCCTTCGCTTGAGAAGATCGCGAAGGAAGGCCAGGCTGGTCAGCGCAAGATCAACCAATACACGCGACTTGCGACGGTGGGCATCTGCCTCGTGCAGTCGTGGTTCGTCATCGTGGGTGCTCTGGGGGCGGAGAAGATCCTGCATCCCGAAGTTCGAGAGTACTTTGGTGCCTACTGCATCATCGTGATGATTGGCTTGACTGCCGGCACGATGTTCGTGATGTGGATCGGCGAGCAGATCACGGAACACGGGGTTGGTAACGGTGTCTCCCTGATCATCATGGCTGGCATCATCGCCAACCTATATCCATCGATGGCGAACTACTTCGCCTACGGAATGGATCGGGAAGCCTGGCAGTCGCTGCTGCTGTTTGCTGGAGCCTGGGGATTGGTCGTGGTGTCGGTCGTCTACATGACGAAGGCACAACGCCGCATTCCGATCCAGCAGGCGAAGCACACGCGCGGTCGGCAGGTTTACGGCGGCCAGCGGCACTTCCTGCCGTTCAAGGTCAACCAGGCCGGCGTCATGCCGATCATCTTCGGTTCGACGCTGCTGCTCATCCCGACCATGATCGGCACGGTGACGGGGATCAACTGGTTTGCCGACACGTTCGGTAGTCAGCGCGGCTTCTGGTACGTGACCTCCTTCACGGTCATGATCTACTTCTTCTCGTTCTTCTGGACGTCGATGATGTTCCAGCCGAATGAGATCGCGAACAACCTGAAGGAGAGCGGCTCGTTCATTCCTGGCATCCGGCCGGGGAAGCAGACTGCGGAGTATCTGGAGCAGACGATGGTGTACATCACCCTCGTCGGCGCCACGTTCCTCGCGGTCGTCGCGGTTGCTCCGTCGCTCTTCGCGCATCGACAGGGCAGTTCGATGGACTCCGTGTTGATCTACTTCATGTCGGGCACCTCGATCCTGATCGTGGTCGGTGTAGCCCTGGACATGGTCGAGAAGCTCAATGCACTGCTCGTCATGCGCAACTACGAGGGCTTCCTCGGAGACGCGCCGCCGAGTGGGGCGAGTAAGCCTGGTGCGGCCAAGGATGGCAATGCCAAGTCGGGAACTGGTAAGTCAGGAAACACTGGTGGCACCGGTGGCGGTTGGGGCCGTCGTTCGTCCTGATCGCCATGGCCACCACGCTGACAGCTCGGTGTGTGTTCCTCGGTGCCCCCGGCGCCGGCAAAGGAACGCAGGCCAAGAAGGTGGCGGAAGCCGCTGCCCTGGCGCACATTTCCACCGGCGACATGCTGCGTGGCCAAGTGTCGGCTGGGACTGAGCTCGGTCGACAGGCAAAGGGCTACATGGACGCGGGCAAGCTGGTGCCTGACGATCTCATCATTTCGATGGTGAAGGCAAGGATCAGTGAGCCGGACGCGAAGTCGGCCTGGATCCTGGATGGCTTTCCCCGTACACTACCCCAGGCTGAGGCCCTCGACAGGAATCTGTCGGCGAACTCGGCGCTGTCGCATGTGATTTACTTTGCGGTTCCGGAAAGCGTTCTGTTCGGACGTCTTACCGGTCGGCTGACTTGTTCCAAGTGTGGCGCCATCTGGCACCTGCAGAACAACCCGCCGAAGGCTGCAGGGGTTTGTGACCTTTGCGGCGGTGGCCTCGTCCAGCGTTCGGACGATCTGCCTGAAAAGATCACCAAGCGCCTTGAAGAGTATCGTACGTTGACGGCTCCGCTGTTGGCGTACTACCGCGAGAAGAACCTTTTGCGGGAGATCGATGCCAATCGTGCTCCCACGGTCGTTTTCCAGGAGTTGCTGAAGCTGATGCAATGACAACCAGTGCGGACGATCCTTCGCGGGAGACCGCGACCAGCCAGCCCAAACCTGGGCTTCAAGCGACGGTCGTGAGTGCTCTGCCGAACGGAATGTTCCGCCTGCGGATGAAAGATGGCCGCGAAGTGGTGGCGCATGCTGCCAAAGACCTCCGGAAGGCGTTCACTCGCCTGCTACCGGCGGACGTCGTGGTAATCGAGGTGTCACCGTTCGATCCGAACAAGGCACGCATCCGCAGTCTGCTGAAGTCAGACCAGATCAGCCAGCACGAAAGCTCCCCGAGACGACCCCAGTAGCGTTTACCCCAACAGCGTTAACCCCAAAGCGAGAACAGTCGTGAAGGTCAGAGCCAGCGTTCGGTGCATCTGCGAGCACTGCAAGGTCGTGAGGCGCCGTGGTGTCGTGCGCATCATCTGCACGAATCCCCGACACAAGCAGCGTCAGGGCAAGTAAGCTCTGGGCTAGTACAGTAAAGACTGCGAAAAGGAAACCATGCCACGTCTTCTCGGCGTCGACATCCCCAACGAAAAGCGCATCGACATTGCGCTTACCTACATCTATGGAGTGGGTCCGGCTCTGGCTCGCAAGGTCCTCAAGGAACTTGCGATCAGCCCGGACGTGCGTGCCAAGGATCTGAAGGACGACGAAGTGGCGAATCTCGCCAGCCACCTCGAGAAGAACTACCCGGTGGAAGGTGCTCTGCGTCGCCAGACGCTGCAGAACATCAACCGCTTGAAGGAAATCTACTGCTACCGTGGCTTGCGTCACCGTCGTGGTTTGCCAGTGCGCGGTCAGCGCACGCGCAGCAATGCCCGCGGCCGCAAGGGTCCGCGTAAGACGGTGGCTAACAAGAAGATCTTGAGGAAGTGATCCGATGACGAATTCGAATACCGGCGAGAAGAAGAAAGCCAAGGTGCGCAGGAACGTGGGCAAGGCAACGGCCCACGTGCGCGCGTCATTCAACAACACGATCATCACGATCGTGGATGCAGCTGGACAGGTCTTGGCCTGGGACTCTGCTGGCACGATCGGCTACAAGGGGTCGCGCAAGAGCACCCCGTTCGCGGCCCAGCGCGCCGCGGAGAAGGTCGCCGACAAGATCAAGAAAATGGGCGTGCACGAGATTGAAGTTCTCGTTCGTGGCCCGGGTTCGGGGCGCGAATCCGCGGTTCGTGCTCTGTCTTCCTCCGGTATTGAAGTGAAGTCCATCGAGGACGTCACTCCGCTTCCTCACAACGGCTGTCGCTCGCGCAAGCGTCGCCGCGTCTGATCGTCGAGCCCAGCTCGGACCGACCTCATCAAGATTGCTTGGAGTAATTGACTGAAATGGCTCGCAACAGCACGAACGTCTGCAAGCTCTGCCGCCGCGAAGGCGTGAAACTGTTCCTCAAGGGACAGCGCTGCTTCTCGGAGAAGTGTGGCGTCAATCGCCGCAACTACCCGCCGGGTCAGCATGTCCGCCCCAAGAAGGGCACGGACTACGGCACCCAGCTGCGTGAAAAGCAGAAGGTGAAGCGCATCTATGGTGTGCTCGAACGCCAGTTCCAGCACTACTTCACGATGGCGCAGCGCCAGAAGGGCAACACGGGTGAGAACCTGCTCGTCCTCATGGAGCGCCGCCTCGACAATGTCGTGTTGAGCCTCGGCTTGGCGTTTTCGCGGTTCGATGCGCGCCAGATGGTCGCGCACGGCCACGTCTACGTGAACGGTGGTCGCATCGACATCGCCGGCTACCTGGTTCGTCCTGGTGACGAGATCCAGGTGAAGGGTGATGACAAGCTCAAGAAGAAGGCCACGGATGCCATCGAGATGAACAAGGGTCGCGCTTTGCCGACCTGGCTCGAAGCTGTCCCGACCGAGCTCAAGGGCAAGATCATCCAGTTGCCGAAGCGCGAAGACGTGACCGCCGAGATCAACGAGCAGCTCATCATCGAGCTTTGCTCCAAGTAGTGGGCTGGAGCGTAGAACCTCTAGCTGGCTAAGAACCTCAAGCAATCGCCTTCAAGCAATTGGTGCGCCAGTCGGGCGGTCCCCCCAATGGGCCGATCGCCTTGCCGGCAGCCTCAAGCAACCTAGGCACGGGAGATTTCGCGATGCGTATTCGTTGGCGTAACTTCGAACTGCCTTCCCAGGTTCGCCTGGAGAGGGAAACTGCGTCTGGTACCTACGGCAAGTTCACGGTCGAGCCGTTCGAGAAGGGTTTTGGTGCCACGATCGGCAACGGCCTGCGCCGCGTGCTGCTGTCGTCCATCGAAGGCACCGCGGTCACCTGGGTGCGGATCGACGGCGTCGTGCATGAGTTCTCGACGATCCAGGGCGTCCTCGAAGACGTCACGCAGATCGTCCTGAATATCAAGAAGCTGCGCATCCGTCTGCACACCGATGCACCGACGACGCTGCGCATTGACGTGAGCCAGAAGGGCGAAGTTCGCGCGGAGACGATCGAAGGCGACCACAACGTCGAGATCGCGAACCCGGAACTCAAGATCTGCACCCTGACCGAAGACGTGCGCTTCTACTGCGAAATGCAGGTGCGCAAGGGTCGCGGTTACGTGACGGCCGAAGAGAACGTGACGGACGAGATGGAGATCGGAACCATCCCGACCGACTCGATCTTCAGCCCCGTGCACCGCGTTCGCTACGCCATCGAGAACACGCGCGTCGGCAAGTCCACGGACTACGACCGCCTGGTTCTGGAAGTCTGGACGGATGGCACGGTGTCCCCGGAGATGGCGCTCGTCGAAGCGAGCAAGATCTACCGCAAGCACCTGAACCCCTTCGTTCAGTACTTCGAGCTCAAGGAAGACCTGGCCGTCGAAGGCGGCGTGCTCGCACCGGAAGGTGACGAGGGCGCGAAGCGTCGTGAGATGGTCGACCTGCTCAGCAAGAGCATCGACATGCTCGAGCTCTCGGTGCGGGCCAAGAACTGCCTCGACAGCGAGAGTGTCACGCTCATGCGCGACCTCGTGCAGCTGTCGGAGCCTGAGTTGCTCAAGGTGCGCAACTTCGGCAAGACCTCACTCAAGGAGGTCAAGAGCAAGCTGAGCGCGCTCGGGTTGTCGCTCGGAATGAGTACTGAAGACTACAAGTAGTTGCAGTTGGTCTGGTAAGGACTTGCCAGACCGATTGCTCCGGAAGATACTGCTCGCCCCTGTGGGCGACCTTGGTAGAGCGAGTAGAGGATTGCAGCCATGATGCACAATATTGCTGGTAAGCGGTTGCAGCGGAACACGGCCCATCGCGCCGCGCTGCGTAAGAACTTCACGGTGTCCGTGATCATGCACGAACGGGTGGTCACGACCCTGTCGAAGGCCAAGGCCCTGCGCCCCTTCGTCGAGAAGATCATCACCCTGGCGAAGGGGACGGACGAGAAGACGCGGCTCCACCGCATCCGTCGTGCCGTGTCCCTGCTGCAGGACAAGACGGCCGTGAAGAAGCTCTTTGATGAGCTGGGCCCGCGCTTTGCCAACCGTCCAGGTGGCTACACGCGCATCCTGCGGCTGCCTGATTACCGCATCGGTGACGGCGGCAGCAAGGTCGTGTTTGAGCTGGTCGACAACAAGGTGCTGGAGCGCAAGCTCAAGGCTGCCGAGATCGAGCCCAGCACCGAAACGGCTGAAGTCTGATTGACTCTGGTCATCAAGGCTGAGCACTACTTGCTCGGCCTGAGCCTGGCGGGCTGGCGGCGCGGACCTTTGGTTCGCGCCGTTTGCGTTTGCACTGACTCCCGCGGATGCCCGCCAGCCGACCCTGGCTGGCCGCTTCTCCCCGGCACCGTCCCGTCTACGACCGTGTGAACGAGATGTTGTCGGGGCCGACCAGCAACGCCAGGTCGTCCAGAAGTGCGTCGCCGACCCGCACTCCGGCGTCGGCCCGCACGCGGAAGCAGGTCTCCCCATCCTCGATGTCGAGATGGAGGTGCTGGTTGCCCTTGTGGCGATCGACGATCTGCATGATGCGGTCGAGGTTGGCCTCGCTCGCGAGCGGCCCCTCGAGGTTCAGGACGAGGCCCGCAACTTCGCGGCGCACCACCTCGCTGGCTGGTTCGATCTGATCCAGCAGCAGCGCCTTCTCCTCGGAGTTGGCGTCGAGACGCCCCGACAGAAAGACGATGGCGTCTTCGACGATGCGGTCCTTCACGTTGGCGTAGGCGCGCGCAAAGCACGTCACGGCTACCTGCCCGTCGAGATCCTCGAGCTGGAAGCGGGCCATCTTCTGGCCGGCGTTCTTGCCCTGCTTGATCTGCAAGACACGCACCGAACTGACCATGCCCGCGATGCGAACGGTGCCACCGGGCTCGATCCCAGCTAGCGATCGGGTGGTCTGCCCAGCAATGCGCCTCAAGAACGCGCCGCGCTTCTCGAACGGGTGCCCTGACAGGTAGAAGCCGAGCGACTCCTTCTCGCGGGCCAGGCGATCGTGCTCGGGCCATTCGGTGGGATCGGCGCCGGCCGTGTTGCTGGCCTTGGTCGTCAGGGCGGGGGCCGCGAACAGCATCTTCTGGCCCCGCCGCCGGTCTTCGCGGGCGATCGCCGAGGAACGCAGCGCCTGTTCGATGGCTGCGAAGTTGCCGGCGCGGCTGCGGCCAAGCCCATCGAGGGCGCCAGCTTGCACCATGGCCTCGAGCGCCGTCTTGTTGAGCAGCGTGCTGTCGAGGCGTTCGCAGAGGTCTTCCAGCGAGGAGAACTCACCCTTGCCGCGGCTCTCCTCCGCGATGGCGTCCGCGACGCGCGTACCGACGCCCTTGATGGCGCCAAGCCCGTAGCGGATCGACTTCTGCTCGACGCCGAAGTAGCGCTGCGAACGATTCACGCTGGGGGGCAGGATCGGCATGCCCGAACGCCGCGCCTCGTCGATGAACTCCTTGATCTTGTCGCTGTTACTCGATTCGACCGTCAGGTTCGCGGCAGTGAACTCGGTCGGATAGTGCGCCTTGAGCCACGCCGTGTGGTAGGTGACCAGCGCGTAGGCCGTCGAGTGCGACTTGTTGAAGCCGTACCCGGCGAAGTACTCCATCGTCTCGAACAGTTCCTTCGCGAACTTCTCGCCGTAGTTCTGGGCCTTCGCGCCCGCGATGAACTGATCCTTGAACTTGGCCATGACCTCGGGCTTCTTCTTGCCCATGGCCTTGCGCAGGTTGTCGGCCTCGGACATCGAGAAGCCGCCGATGAGGTTCGAGATCTGCATCACCTGCTCCTGGTAGACGATAACCCCGTAGGTCGGCTCCAGGACTGGCTTGGTCGCGGCGTGCGGATAGACGACCGGTTCTTCGCCGTGCTTGCGGCGCACGAACATGTCCACCATGCCCGATCCGAGTGGGCCTGGCCGGTACAGCGCGAGCACGGCGATCACGTCCTCAAACGTGTCGGGTTTCAGGCGCGTGAGCAGTTCGCGCATACCGCCCGATTCGAGCTGGAACACACCCTGCGTCTCACCACGCGTCATCAGCGCATACGTCGGCCGGTCGTCGAGCGGCAGCGTGCCGAGGTCGATGTCGATGCCGTGCACTTCCTTCACGAGCCGCACACCTTCCTGCAGGATGGTGAGCGTCTTGAGGCCGAGGAAGTCCATCTTCAGCAGGCCGACTTCCTCGAGTTCGGTCATCTGCCACTGCGTGATCACGTCCTCGCCGTTCTTGGCCAACGGCACGTAGTCACGCAGCGGGCGGTCGGCGATCACGACGCCGGCGGCGTGGATCGAGCTGTGGCGCGCCTTGCCTTCGAGCTTCAGCGACAGTTCGAACAGGCGTTTGTGCAGCGGCGAACTGTCGCGGATCTGTTTGAGTTCGGCGTCCGTCTCCAGCGCCGTTTCAAGGGACGCCCCGGGGCCCTGCGGCACCTTCTTGCACAGCTTGTCGACCTCGGCGATCGAGAAGTCCAAGACACGCCCGACGTCGCGGAGCACGCCGCGGCTCGCCATCGTGCCGAACGTGATGATCTGGCAGACGCAGTCGTTGCCGTACTTCTGCCGCACATACTCGATGACTTCTTCGCGGCGGTTGCCGCAGAAGTCGATATCGATATCGGGCATCGACACGCGGCCGGGATTGAGGAAACGTTCGAACAGCAGCGCGTAGCGCAGCGGACAGACATCCGTGATCGCGAGGCAGTAGGCGACGATCGAACCTGCGGCTGAACCACGACCAGGCCCGACCGGGATGCCCATCGAACGCGCCTTCGCGATGAAGTCGTGCACGATGAGGAAGTAGCTCACGAAGCCGAGCTTCCGGATGACGCCGATCTCGTAGTCGAGCCGCGCCTGCACCTTCTCGTCGATCGCCCCGTAGCGCCGGATCGCGCCCTGCTTGCACAGCGCCTCGAAGTAGTCGTCGGGGGACGAGCCGTCTTCGGGTTTGAACACGGGCAGGTGGTAGACACCGAACTCGATGTCGATCTTGCAGCGGTCGGCGATCGCGACCGAGTTGGCGAGCGCTTCTGGCCAGTCGGCGAAGTTCGCCGCCATCTGCGCGCGCGACTTCAAGAACAGCTCGCGCGAGCTCATGCGGAAGCGCGTCTGGTCGGCGACCGTCTTGCCGCCGCGGATGCACAGCATGATGTCCTGCGCGAGCCAGTCTTCGGCGTGCAGGTAGTGCACATCGTTGGTGGCGACGCACGGCAGCCCCGTGGACTTGCCGAGTTCGCGCAACATCTGTGTGACCTTGCGTTGGCCTTCAAACCCCGTCTCCGCGACCTCGAGGAAGAAGTTGTCCTTGCCGAACAGTTCGCCGAGGCGCAGCGCGGTATCGCGAGCCCCCTTCAGGTCGTTCTGCTGGATCGCGGTGGCGATTTGCGAGGAGATCGTGCCCGACAACGCGATCAGACCCTCGCGGTGGTCCTGCAGCACTTCGAGGTCGACGCGCGGGCGGTAGCTGAAGCCCTCGAGCCACGCGCGGCCCGAGAGTTTCTTCAGGTTGTCGAGGCCCTGGTTGTTCGTCGCCAGCAGCGTCAGGTCGAAGGTCGGGTTGTCGGCGCCGGCCGTCTCCTTGCGCGTCTTGCCGGCGATGTAGGTCGTCTGCCCGACGATGGGTTTGATCTGCTTGCCTTTGCAGGCCTTGAAGAACTCGACGGCGCCGAACAGGTTGCCGTTGTCGGTCAGCGCCATCGCGGGCTGGCCGTCCGCGGCCGCCGCGGCGACGAGATCGCCGACCTCCGCAGAGGCCGCGAGCAGGCTGTAGTGCGAGCGCACATGCAGGTGGCAGAAAGGAGGCGCGTCGCTCATCGCCACATCACGTTACTCGATGCTACGCAGCGCGCCCACGCCAACCTGATCCCTCACTTCAACAGCTGCATGAGCAGCGCCTTCTGCACGTGCGTACGATTGGCGGCTTGCTCGTAGATCACCGAACGTGGCCCGTCGAGCACGGCATCGGTGGCGGCGACGTTGCGGCGCACGGGCAGCGGGTGCATGAGCAGCGCGTTGTTGGTGCTCGCCATGAGCTGCTCATCGACGCGCCAGCTCTGCAACGAACGCTTCACCATCGCTTCGCGTTCGGCGTCGTCCCAGTATTTCGTGCAGCCCCACGACCGCGCGTAGAGCACTTCGGACCCGCGGCACGCGCTCGCCATGTCGTTGCTGACCTGGAGCGAGCCGCCAGCATCGCCGGCCAGCGTCTTGCTGCGTTCGAGCACTTCGCCGTCGACCTCGAAGCCGAGTGGGTGGGCGAGCGTCACGTTCATGCCCATGCGCGCCGCGACCTGGAGGATCGAGTGCGTCGGGCCGAGCGACTTTGGCTCGGGGTGGTTGCACCACAGCAGCGTGAGTTTGCGGCCCTTCAACGACACGAGGTTCTCGCGCATCGTCATCACGTCGGCGAGCGCCTGGCACGGATGTTCGAAGCTCGTCTCGAGGTTGATCACGGGCACCGAAGCGTACTTGGCATAACTGCGCAGCAGCAGTTCCTGGCGATCGTGCTCCCAGGTGCCGGAGCGCGCCGCCGAACGGATGCCGAGCGCATCGACGTAGCGCGACAACGTGCGCGCGGCGTCCTTGACGTGCTCTTCGGCAGGGCCGTCCATGACGGCCTGCTCCTGGGGCTCCAGCTCGTAGAGGTCGTTGCTCGACAGGTTGATGCAGTGGCCGCCCAGTTGCACCATCGCGACCTCGAAGGACACGCGGGTGCGGAGGCTGGGTTGGAAGAACAGGAGGCCGAGGGTCTTGCCCGCGAGAACCTGACCAGGCCGCTTGCCCTTGGCACGGGTGGCCAGGTCGAGCAGGTCGTCGAGTTCGGAACGGGTTAGATCGGCAGTCGAAAGAAAGTCGCGCTTGCTCACAGGTCCCGGTATCGGTGGAGTTCCCGACGATAGATGAGCCCCATGCCACCGACAAGCGAAGACGCGCGATGGATCGCACGTTGTCTAGAACTTGCTGCCGAAGCGGCCGCCGCCGACGAGGTGCCCGTGGGGGCCGTCGTCGTCATCGATGGCGTCGTTGTGGGGGAGGGGCGCAACCGTGTCGAAGCGCAGCGCTCGCCGTTGGCCCATGCCGAGATGGAGGCGCTGCAGCAGGCCCTGGCCACGATCGGCGAGAAGCGATTGCCGCGGGCGGTGCTCTACAGCTCCCTGGAACCGTGTTTTCTCTGTGCTGGGGCGATCCTGCATGTCCGGGTGCAACGTGTGGTGTTTTCGGCCCGCGATCCCAAGTTCGGGGCGGTGCGGTCGCTCGCGAACGTGCTGGAAGACCCCCGGCTGAACCATCGCTGTGAGGTGCACGAAGGTCCCGGCGCCGACCTCAGCGCCGAAATGCTGCGAGCCTTCTTTCGCGGCAAACGCGGCAACTGAGCGCGCCGGCGCCGTCGTTCCGCTGGCATGGGGGCTCGGTAGTTTCACGTTGGTTGTTGAAAAACGGGGGGCTGATCGGCACGATCCTCAGCCTCATTCGGCGACCCGCGTACCCGCGCGGCGACCCTCGCGGAGAGGTGGCAGAGCGGCTGAATGTGCCGGTTTCGAAAACCGGTTGACCCGCAAGGGTCACGGGGGTTCGAATCCCCCCCTCTCCGCCATGTTTTCTCGCACCTCGGCAGGTGCTTGGAGACTGTTCCTGGTCGCCTCAGGTCGCCCGCGCTTGCTGGGCTGGCCTGCTGGGCTGGCTTGCTTGGGCTGGCCATGTTGGGGCCGGCGCCCCTGGGTTGGCAGCCCCAAATCCCCCCGGACCCGCCGCCGAGCCCGATCCGGCGGCTCCCTTCACTTCAGCATCTGCCACAAGAACGTGTAGGACAGCGCCGCCATGTGTGCGGCCTGCTTGTTGTCCGCGGCACCGCCGTGACCACCTTCGATGTTCTCGTAGTAGAGCGCCGGGTGCCCCTGTTCCATCATCTGCGCCATCATCTTGCGCGCGTGGCCAGGGTGCACCCGGTCGTCGCGCGTCGACGTCGTGAACAGCACCTTCGGGTACTTCCCAGTGGCCTGCAGATTGTGGTACGGCGAGTAGCGCCGCAGCCATTCGGCTTCTTTCGGGTCGTCGGGATTGCCGTATTCGCCCATCCACGACGCGCCCGCCAGCAGCTTGTGGTAGCGCAGCATGTCGAGCAGCGGCACCTGGCAGACGATCGCCCCGAACAGTTCGGGATACATGACGAGCATGTTGCCCATCAGGAGGCCGCCGTTGCTGCCGCCTTGCGCGCCGAGGTGGGCGGGCGAAGTGATCTTCTGCGCGATGAGGTCCTTGGCGACCGCCGCGAAGTCTTCGTAGCACTTGTTGCGATCCTGCTTGAGGGCTGCCTGATGCCATTTCGGGCCAAACTCGCCGCCGCCGCGGATGTTGGCGACCGCATAGACACCGCCCTGGCTGAGCCACGAGGAGCCGACGCCGGCTGAGTAGTTGGGCGTCATCGACACCTCGAAGCCGCCGTAGCCATACAGCAGGGTCGGGTTCTTGCCGTTGCGCGGCAGGCCCTTCTTGCTGACCAGGAAGTACGGAATGCGCGTGCCGTCCTTGGAGAGCGCCTCGCGTTGTTCGACCTCGAGCCCCGTAGCATCGAAAAACGACGGCAGGCTCTTCAACTTGCGCAGCGGTGGCTGCGTCTGCCCGGCGGCCGCGATCGTGCCCAGGTACAGACTCGTCGGGGTCAGGTAGTCCGTGATCGTGAGGAAGAAGTCGTCGCAGGTCTCGTCGTCGATCGCCGACGCGCTGATCGTGCCAAACTCGGGCAGGCCTGGCAGAGGCTCGCTCTGCCACTTGCCGTCCTTGTGCGTGAGCACCGAGATGCGGTTGCGAACGTTGTCGAGCACGTTCAAGAGCACGTGGTTCTGCAGCGGCGAGAACCCGGCCAGCGAACTACGTTCGGTCGGCGCAAACAGCACGTCGAACGTGCGTTCGCCGGCGAGGAATGCGTCAAGTTTGCACGCGAGCAGGGTGCCCGCGGTGTAGGTCGCACCACCGACGGCCCAATCGTCGCGCAGGTCGAGCAGCAGCCATTCGCGGTGCAGGTTGGCATTGGCGCTGTCGGGCTTCTCGATCTTGATGGGCTTGCCATCGCGCAGCACGAAGACTTCGTTCGTGTAGAACGTGATGCCGCGGTAGACGATGTCGCGCTCGAAGCCTTTGGTGTGGTCGCGCGACGCCTGCAGCATCACGTCCTCGACCTTGCCCTCGGCGACGATGGTCGCCGACGACAGTGGCGTGCCGCGGCGCCAGAGTTTGGCGATGCGCGGATACCCTGACGAGGTCATCGAGCCGGGACCGAAGTCGGTCGACACGAACACCGAGTCACGATCGCGCCACGACGCCCCGCCCTTCGCTTCGGGCAACACGAAGCCGTCGGCGACGAAATCCCGCTTGTCCATGTCGAACTCGCGGGTCACCGACGCATCGGCGCCGCCGCGCGACAGCGAGATCAGGCAGAGGCGGTTCTCGGGCTGCAGGAACCGCGCGCCGTGCCAGACCCAATTCTCGTTCTCCTTCTTGCCGAGCGCGTCGAGGTCGAGCACGACTTCCCACTTGGGGGCGTCCTTCACGTACTCGTCGAGTGTCGTGCGGCGCCACAGGCCGCGCGGGTTCTGCGCGTCCTGCCAGAAGTTGTAGTAGTAGTCCCCGCGCTTGCCGACGTACGGAATGCGCGCCGTCGAGTCGAGGACCGCGAGGATGCGGTCGTAGGTGGCGCGGAACTCCGGCGTGTCGGCCAGCACCTTCTGGCTCTCCGCATTGCGCTCGCGCACCCAGGTGAGTGCCCGTTCACTGGTGACCTCTTCGAGCCATTCGCGCGGATCTTGGGCGGTGGTAGGAGTTTGCGGCGTGCCGGGCATGGGGGAGTTCTGGGCGGAAACGAGGGCGGTGGCGAGCATGGCCACCGGCAAGATGCGGTTCATGGGATTCCTGGGCACGGGAGCCTAGCCCCCGGATGGGGTTGGCTTCGAGGTCTACGTAAGGAACTCGCGACTTGCGGGTCTCTCGGGCATGAACGTGCTGTCCTCTGTGTTCCTCGTCTGCCTTGGCTCGACCGTCTTTGCTGGCGCAATGCTTGCCCAGGAGGTGCTGCGCGACGTCGTGCCGGGGCGTGAGTTTTCGGACACCAAGGTGCTGACGCCCGGTCAGAGCGACCTGTGGGCGATCGAATGCAAGCCCGATGAGGTGCTCAAGTGTCGCGTCAGCGCGGTGGATCTCGACCCGGTCCTCGACCTGCTCGATGCGCAGCGCCTGGTGCTCGCGAGCGACGACGGCGCCGGCAGCGAGAGTTACGTGCAGTATCGGGTGGTGGGCGGTGGCCAGGTGCACTTTCGCGTGCGCGGGTTCCAGGGGGCGGGTGGCGGCCGCTACACCCTCTCGCTCGAACGTTACGTGGCCACGCCGCTCGCCGTTGGTGGTGAGGTGTCCGGCGAGTTTCCGCGGGAACGTTGGTACCACGTGCGGTTGCAGTGCGAGAAGAACGACCGGTTGGTGCCCGTGGTGACGGGTGGGCGCCTTACCTCGGTGGTCCAGTTTGCGGCGAACGTAGGCCTCGGTGAGAACCTTGGTGCCTACACGGCGCCGGCAGCGGGCGAATACCACCTGCGCATCGAAGGCAACGAACGCACGAAGTTCTCGGTGCGCACGCTGGTGCCGGTGTATCGCGAAGCAGTGGCCGGCGAGCCCTTCGCCGCCTCGGTGGCGCCGTTCGGGCTCGACATCGTGCACATGCGACTGCCCGCCGGTGCGGCGTCGATGCTCGACCTCGCGATGCCCGGTGTGCAGCTACAGCACTGGCATCGGTTGCTCGGCGAAGATCCGCGGTGGCGCGAACTCGGCAACGCGCAGAAGGGTGGCCGTTCGCGGCGGTTGTTCCAGCCCGAACACGATCTCGACCTGCAACTATGGTTGCGCAACGTGGACGGTGCCGCGGCGAACTACGAGTTCTCGCATCTGCTGCCCGATCGTGCGCTCGCCGCGCAGGGGGCAACCGACGGCTCGCTGCCGCTCGGCAACCTCGGTTGTTACACCTTGCCCGCGCAGGAAGGCGAAGTGCTCACACTGCGTGTGCACGCGGAAGCCTTCGATGCGGCGATGGTCGTCTGCGCGCCCAACGGCGAGACGCTCGCGAGCCTTGGCGACAGCGGGCCGCTCGATCGGGACCCGAGCCTCACGTTCTGCGCGCCGTTCTCGGGCCAGTATCGCGTGATTCCGTATGCGGAAGGCCACACGGGCAGCGGGCCGTACCGCGTCGAAGTGGCCCGCCAACCCGTGCCCGCGCTCACGTTCGATCGGGCGCTCGAACTGCGCGCCGAACCGGGCCACGATGCCTACGCGCGCATCACGCTCGCGGCCGGCCAGGAGGTGTGGTTGTCGTGCCGCAGCCGCGACTGTGACGTGGCGCTCAGCATGGATGACGACCAGGGCCCGCGGCTAGGCACGTGGGAGGGTGGCGGCACCGATCGCAACGTGCTCTGTGCGGTGCGCGCGCCGCGCGCGGGCAGCTACACGATCTTCGTGCACAGCCGCGGTGGGGCGGGAATCTGCCAGTTGCGTGCGTTCGCGGTCGAATGAGGCGACTTCAGTTGCCGAGGCGACTGCGTCCCGCGTTGGTGGCGATGAGGCCGGCGAGGTTGGCGCCCGGATCGAACGCAAACGCCTGGCAGAAGAACTCGACGCCGGACAGCGCGTTCTCGTGCGGCACGACCAAGGTCCAGCTCGCCTCGTGCGCGGTGACGGCCAGCAGGACCGTGGTGTCAGGGGCGACCAGCAGGTTGCAGCCGGGCATGCCGAACGGTGCGAGCGACAGCGGCAGTGCCTGCGTGCCGGCGGTCGTGTTTGAGAAGCCGACGGCCATCAGCGCGAGGGTCGAGGGCAGGTTGGTGAGCTGAAATACCAGCGTGCCGCCCGGTTCGGGCGCCGAGTCTGGCGACGTCTGCAACGTCGGTAGCCCCAGCGAACCCGGGCAGCCGGTGCCGAACAGGGCCTCGGCGCCGACTGGCGCCAGCGTCCAGGTATCCGCCGAATAGCCGACCAACAGCGCCGTGTCATGATCCGCGTCGTAGGCCATCGCGGCGTTGAGGCGCGCGGGGGTTGGTGTGCTGGTCAAGAATGGCGACCAGGTCACGCCGTCCCACAGCCATGTGTCAGAAAAGATGATGTTGGTCGAATTGCTGGCGATGCCGCCAGTCATCAGCACGCGGCCGTGCGTCGTATCCCCGGCCGTGGTGTGGCCATAACGGGCAGGGGGTGAGACCGCTGGCTGCAGCGCCGCCCAATTCGCGCCGTCAAAGCGCCAGGTGTCGTCGAGCGACGCCGTGCTGCTGAATTGGCCGTAGATGCCGCCGCCGAACAGGAGCACGTGCTGTCCTTCCCTCGCGAACCCCGGTTGGAAGCGCCCGGGGGGCGAGGTGGTCGGCGACAGCTGCGTCCAGTCCGTTCCATCCCAGGTCCAGGTGTCGTGGAACAGGTTCGAGTTGGAACCGTCACGCCCGCCGAAGAGTACGACCTTCTGGCTGCCGGCGTGCCACTGCAGGCCGTGGAACAGCCGCGCGGGCGGTGAATGGGCCGGCTGTGCCTCGATCCAGTCGGAGCCGGTCCAGGTCCAGGTCTCGTCGTTCGGCGTGAACACGTAGCCGGAGGTGGTACTGCCGCCGAACAAGCAGACCGTGTTGCGCAGCGCATCGAACGTGATGCCGCCGCCGATGCGGTTGCTCGGCGACGACGCCGGGGAGCGAGCAGTCCAGCGATCGCCGTTCCAGGTCCAGGTGTCGCCTGCCGCCGAAGAACTGCTGGCGCCGCCGAAGAGCACCATTTCGCCGCGCGCCGCATCGTGCGCCAGGTGCGCGGCGGAGCGTGGGGGCGGTTCGGCCGCGACCGGCACTTGCTGCCAATCCACGCCGTCGTACTCCCAGACGTCGTTCTGGCCGCCCGGAGCGCCGAACAGGACCATCTTGCCGCGCGGGGCGTCGTAGAGCATCGCGTGGCCGGTGTGCGTCGGCGGACTGTGCGCCGGATGGCGCTGCGTCCACGCGGCGCCGTCCCACTCCCAGGTGTCCGCGATCGTGCTGCCGCCGAACATGACAATGCGTTGGCGCGCCGCGTCGTAGGCGAGTGCGTGCAGATAGCGCGCATTTGGCCGCACGGCGACGATGCGCGGTGTCCAGAAGGTGCCGTCCCACTCCCACGTGTCGTTCCACGGGGTCGTATACGATGAGCGTCCGCCGAAGAGGACCACCTTGCCGCGCGCGGCGTCGAACGCCATGCGGTGGTCGAAGCGGGCGGCTGGCGGCGCGCCCGGTTGGCACAGGATCCAGCTGGTGCCGTCCCACTCCCAGGTATCGTTGAGCGGATAGGCGGCCGTGAGGGAGCCGGCAAACAGCACGGTGCGACCACGCTGCGCATCGAACGCCATCGCGTGGCCCGCGCGCATCGGCAGCAGCAGAGGCGTGGCATGCGCGGTCCAGCGCACCCCATCCCAGGTCCACGTGTCGCGCGACACCGTGCTTTCGCCGCCAAACAGCACGATCTGCCCGCGCACCGTGTCGGTGACCATGGCGTGCCCCGTTCGTGGACCTGGGCTCAGCGCCGAAGCGCGGCGGGCCCAGCGGTCGCCGTTCCAGGCCCAGAAGTCGGGGCATGGGCCCTGCGTCGTGCTCGAGCCGCCAAATCGCATGGCGCGGCCGGTCGCGGGGTCGGTGGCCATTGCCCCACCCGTCGTAGACCACGGCTGTTGCAGGACCCAGTTGGAGACCTGGGCGGTGCACGGCAGCGAGAAGAGAGCGCAGACGAGCTTCGTTTGGAGGTTCATGCGCGGTTTCTCAATCGCCGATCGTGATGCGCAGGCCATCGGTGAAGGTGAGGCCTCCGAACAAGCTGCGCGGAGGATCAAACACGGCGGCCTGGGCCAGCAAGTTGATGCCGCGCAGGCTGAGGTCGGCTGGAATCGGCACGGGCAGGCGGGCGTGGCCCGTGGCGTCGGCGGTGAGGAAATGCACTGCCGGTGGCTGCAGGATCCACGCGACGCAACCCGAACCGAGCTGCTGGCCCTGGCTCAGAAAGCCGAGAGTGACGAGGCACGGCGCGTTCGCCGCGAGCGTCGAGACCTGGATGCCAAAGTCAGGTTCGTCGGCAATCGGGCGTCCGTCGGTGAGCAGGCCTGGGCTTGGCCCAAGCGCGCAGCCGTAGCCGAAGCGCTGCGCACTTGCTGGCGTCGTGGTCAGCACGGCGTGGGTCGCGGTTGCTGCGAAGGTCCCGTGTTGGAAGGAGACGAGTCGATTGCGTGGGTAGTCCGGCGCGAGGGTGGCAGGAGTGGTGGTCGACCAGTTCCCAATCGTGACGGTCGTCCAGGTCGTGCCATCCCACTCGAGCAGCGAGTTGGTGAAACTGCTGCGGAACATGACGCGCTGCGTGTCCGGGCGGAACACGGCGGGGCCAGTACCGGTCCACGTATTCGGGATCATGCCGATCTGCGTCCAGGCGATGCCGTCCCATTCCCAATGCTGGTACTCGGCCCCGACGACCACGCGGTTGCGATGCGGATCGTGCACTGCGGTCCAGCTGGCGCCCCCGTACGAAGCCGGCAGGCTCGGCTGGTTGATCCAGTTTGTTCCGTTCCAGAGCCATTGGTCGTTGGTTGTGTTGGCCGAATACCGTCGCAGCCCGAGTACGCCACCCAATGGGTCGGTGACGAGTTGCAGCGCTACGCCCGGTGGGGTCGCGGGCGACTGCTGCGTCCAGTCGGTGCCATTCCACGTCCAGGTGTCAAACAGGGCGGTACTCTGCGGCCCTTGGCCGCCGAATAGCACGAACTCCTGGCTCGTTGGCGACCACGCCAAGGCCGCGTTGCCGCGCGGTGACGGGGAGTGCTGTGGTGTCTGCCTGGTCCACGCCCCATCGAAGATCCACGTATCGTTGAGTTGCGTCGTGTAGGAAGTGCTGCCGCCGAAGAGCAAGAGTCCCGGGCGCGTTGGGGCGGACGCCATGGCGGGGGCCGGTGAGGCGCTGCGCAGTGTTGGGTAGTCGAAAGGCAGCTGGCGCCAGACGGATCCTTCGAGTCGCCAGACGCCTTCGGACAGCAAGGTGGTGGCTCCCATTCGCAGCATGCCGATGCCGTCCCAGGCGAGATTGGGCCCGTTGGACGAGAACGTCGCGGGAGTTGGGATCATCGTCCAACCACTGGCGTCGAAGGCCCACGTGGCGGGCACCCAGACGTTGTTGGTGTTGCTTCCACCGTGAACGATGAGGCGGGTGGTCGCCGGATCGAAGCTGACGCGGAAGCTGTTGCTCGTCGGGGCGGCCGGTCCGTTGCCAGAGAGCAGGGACCATGCGGAGCCATCCCACGTCCACAGTGAGATCGGGTTGCCGATCGCGAGCACACAGGAGTTGCGCGTCGGGTCGTAGACGAGCGAACCGCCGATGCCTGGGCTCGCGGGGGGCGTGATGCGCGTCCACTGCTGGCCGTCAAACTCGGCGATGCTCGGCGCAATGCCGTTTATGGCGCACGTTCGCACGAGCCGCTGCCGCGCTACATCGTAGGCCATCGCGCCGAGCGACCAGCCGCTGGGGATCAACGTCGAGCGCCAGCTGACGCCGTTCCACGCGCTGCCGCCCGAGGTCAGGATCTCGCGATGGATCGGGTCGTAGACGGCATCGCCGATCCCGGGGTCGGCAACGCCGAGGCGCGCGCGCGAGTGGCTGCCGTCCCATTCCCAGAGTGTGCCGTTGGGAGAGAACAGCACCGTGACGTTGCGGTGTGGATCGTAGACGGGCATGCCCACCAACATTTCGGTGGGGACCGCGGCAAACGCCGCCGTCTGTGCCGACGCGAATGTCGCGCCGGACAGGATCGCCAACAGGAAGGCCGCAGTCTTCATCGGGGAGACCATGGTTCGGGGAGCTCGAAGTGGGGACGCATCAATCGCCGATCGTGATCAGCAGGCCGGCAGACAGCGCCGCCGAACCGAGTGGGCTCTGGCTCGGATTCCAGACGGCGCCCTGGGTCGTGAACCGCACGCCGCGCAGGTCCGGGGCGTTGGGAATCGGGATCGGGTAGCGCGCGATGCCGCTGCCATCGGCGAGCGCGAAGTTCACGGCGAGTTGCATGGCGACCAACGAACGGCAGCCGTTGCCGAGTGGTGTGTTCTGCGCGGCGAGGCCGACCACGAGGAACGACGGCGCGCCCGGCGAGCGGGCGGTGAGCTCGACGGCGAAGCCGGTGTCGGGCGCTGGTTCGTCGATCGCCGCCAGGGCCGGCGCCGGGCCGAAGGAGCAGCTCGAACCGAACGGTTCGGTGTCGGCGCGCAGGTTGGTGAGCAGGCGCATGACGGGCGGTTGGCACACCAGCAACTGGCCGCGGCCGAAGTGGGTTGCCAGCCGCGGGAATGGGCTGTAGGGCTGGCTGTGGCCCAAGTTCAGCAACGTGCTCCAATCGCTGCCGGTCCACTCGTAGGTGGTGTTCTGCGTCACCATGAGCACGCGTCCGTTCGCCGGATTCACCGCGGCGAGTGCGCTGGCACCGGGCACGACGGTGGTCGCCGGGTGGCTCCACGTGGTGCCGTTCCAGAGCCAGGTTTCGTCGAAGTAGGTGGCGCTCGTGGTGTAGCCGGCAAACATCACGGCGACTGCCTGCGTCGGGCTGTAGCCGGCTTGCATGTGGGCGCGCGCCGGGGGCATGTTGGGGGGCGTGACCGATTGCCAGTCGGTGCCGTCCCAGTGCCATTGGTCGCCAAACCAGTTTTGGAGATCGGTGCCACCAAACAACATCACGCCGCCAGCCGGATCCTCGACCATCATCGCCCCGTAGCGGGGACCCGGCGAATGCTGCGGTTGCAGCGCCTGCCAATCAGAGCCGTTCCACGCCCAGGTATCACCCCACGTCGTCGCGGTGAGGCCACCAAACAGGATGGCCCGCTGGTCGATGCTCGACCATGCGAACTGCGGCTTGTTGCGGTTCCCTGGACTGGTGGTCGCATGGACCTCCTGCCAGCGGCGGTCGAACAGCATGGTGGTGCCGTTGTTCCAACCAACGAGCACGCTGCGCACCGGGTCGTAGACGAACGGAGTGCTCGGCAAGCTCGGCGGTTCGGGGGCTGCATAACCGGCCCGGCTCCACGAGGTGCCGGAGAGCTGCCAGATCTCGCCCTTGTTGCTGCCGCTCGTCGACACGAGCAAGACGCCCTGGTCCGAAGCGGTGAGATGTTGCGTCTGGCACGGGCCTGGCGAACTCGTCGTCGGCACCTGGGTCCAGCTCGTGCCGTTCCACGTCCACGTATCGGTCGCCGTCGCACTGCCACCAAACAGCACGAGCTGCTGACGGGTCGGATCGAGCGCCATTCCCGCAGCGCCGCGCAGCCCGGGTTGGTTTGTGGATGGCAGCTGCGTCCAGGTTCCGCCGTCCCACGAGAAGCTGCCCTGGAATTGGCCCGCAGCACCGCTGTACAGCAGGCATCGCTCGGAGATCGGGTCGTAGGCGAATGCGGAGACGACCGCGGCAGGGAGCTGGGAGCCGGTGATCGTCCACCACTGTTGGCCATCCCACTCGTATGCGAGCGAATACTGGACCACCACGAGCCGCCGGCGGTGGGCATCGAAGGCGACCGAACAGGTGCCCGTGGGTGGTGGGGTGCCGCCCGTCTGCCATGTCCACGAACCGCCGCCCCACGTGCCGACCCAACGGTCTTCACTGAGCGCGATCACGCGCGACAGGGCCGCGTCCCAACGCAGATGCTGCACGACCTTCTGGCCCGCCAGTTCGTCCTGACGTTCGCGGATCGACGCCCCATCCCACTCATGGATGCGTTGCTGGGTGTCGGTGCCGACGAGCAGGAGGCGATGCCGGCTGGCGTCGAACACGGCGGCCGTGGTGGGCACCGAGGTCGGCAGTTGCTGCCAGGTCTGGGCCATGGCGAGGGCCGGGAACATGATGGCGGCGACAATGCAGTGGGATGAGCGCATCATTGGTGGTTCGAAGACTCCCGCGAGTGCGAAGCTGGCTGTCCCGGAGCGCGTCCCCAGGGGGCTTCGGCCGCGACGCACGATAGCGCTTTGTCGCAAGTGGCGCTGGGAGTGCTGGCCCCTTTTCTTGGCGGGGACACCGTGAGCACTCGCCGCTCGATCGAGGTAGTTGGCCTTCGAGCGCGGTGCTTCCTCGGCTACGCTGCCTAGCACGCACAGGCCATGTTGCGGATCCCGGTCGAAGCAAGTTCTGCGGTGCAAGCACCGGCGTGGATCGAAATCGATCTCGCCGCGGTGCAGCACAACGTTCGTGAGTTGCGTGCGGTGCTACGGCCGGGTTGTGCGCTCATCGCGGTCGTCAAAGCCAACGCCTACGGCCACGGCATGGTGCAGAGTGCCAAGGCCGCATTGCACGCAGGGGCCAGTGAGCTCGCGGTGGCGAACGTCACCGAAGGCGCCGAACTGCGCGCTGCCGGCGTGCTGGCGCCGATCCTCGTCACCGGGCCGATGGCGGCCGAAGAATGTGCCATAGTCGTCGAGCACCGACTGACGCCGGGGCTCGGCACGCGCGAACAGGCCGAAGCGCTCGCGGCCGTGGTGCGCCCCGGCGAGCCGTTTCCGGTGCACATTGAGGTCGATACCGGCATGCGGCGTCACGGCATCACCACCGGCGAGCTGCGCTCGTTCGTACACGAACTGCGAAGTCGCGGCCGTTTGGCGTTGCGCGGCGTGTTTACGCACTTCCACGCGCTCGGTGCCGACGAAGTGCCGGCCATGCGCGCACAGTTGTCGGAATACGAGCAGGCGCTGGCGCTCGTGCGCGATCTCGGTCCCGTGCAGCGCCACGCCGCGAATACGCTTGGCGCACTGCAGTTGCCGGCGTCGCACCTCGATGCGGTGCGCATCGGCGGCGGGCTCTATGGTTTCGACCCGCTGCGCGGTGGTGGGGCTATCCGACTGCGGGCGGCGTTGGCGCTGAAGGCCCGCATTCTCGGCGTGCGAGACGTGGGGCCCGGCGACACGATCGGCTACGGCGGCACGTTCCGGTGTGCGCGACCCTCGCGGCTTGGGTTGCTGCCGATCGGCTATGCCGATGGTCTTTGTCGCGCCCACTGGGCGGGGGCTCCCGTGCTCGTGCGCGGGCGCCGCGTGCCGATCGTCGGGCTCGTCAGCATGAACCAGACGGTCATCGACCTCACCGAGGTGCCCGAAGCCGGGTTTGGCGACGAGGTCGTGTTGCTCGGTGCGCAGGGCACAGAACGGGTGTGCGCTGAAGATCGGGTGCCGAACGGCGGCTCGACCTACGAGGTCACCGCGCTGCTGCGGCGCGACCTGCTGCGGGTGTTTCGGGCGGCGGGTGTCGCGGACCGCGGGTGACGAGCCCTGATTTCCCGCGGGAACAGGGCTCCTGAGGGGAACAGGCCGCCCGAAGGAACGCCTGCTCGACGAAAAATCACGCGGCCCGCGAAGGTGAGACCCACCAGGCACCCCGGGCACAAGAAGCTAAGCACTTATGGCTGCTTCCTTCCGGACCTGACCAGGTTCACGCCGCCCCCTTGCTCGGGACCCGGCGGACCCCACCTTCGCGAGCCGTGCGAAAAACTGGCGGAGAGGGGGGGATTCGAACCCCCGGCAACCTTTTGGGCTGCACTCGCTTTCCAAGCGAGCTCCTTAAGCCTCTCGGTCACCTCTCCACACAATCCGCTTGCTCGCACCGAGTTTTGAGGTTCGGGGCGCCTGGGCGACGAATGGGGAGCACCCTTCTAGCCTCGGCGAGGGCTCGGCGCAACGGTGCTGACAGGAACCCTTGACCGGGGGCGAACTACCCTTTCCCGGCGGCCGACCTTCGATCATGCTGGGGGCATGGCGGAAACGCATGGCAAACCGGGCGCCGACGCGCCCTACCAGGTCGTGGCAAGGCGGTTTCGGCCCCAGACCTTCCAGGAGCTGGTGGGCCAGGACGAGGTGCTGCAGTCGCTGCGCATTGCGCTGCAGCAGCAGAAGGTGCCGCACGCGTTCTTGTTCTCGGGCAGCCGCGGGGTTGGCAAGACCACTTCGGCGCGCATCCTCGCGCGTTGCCTCAACTGCGAGAAGGGGCCGACGCCCGAACCGTGTGGCGAGTGTGATGCATGCCGGTCGATTCTCGACGGCAGCAATCCGGACGTGATCGAGATCGACGCGGCGAGCAACAACAGCGTCGACGACGTGCGGGCGCTGCGCGAGCACACGAGTTTTGCGACGATGCGTTCGCGCTACCGCGTCGTGATCCTCGACGAGGCGCACATGATGTCGAAGGGCGCCTTCAACGCGCTGCTGAAGACGCTCGAGGAACCGCCGCCCGCGGTGGTGTTCGTGCTGGCGACGACCGAGCTGCACAAGGTGCCGGAGACGATCCGTTCGCGGTGCCAGGTGCTGCTGTTCCGGCGCGTCGGCGAGACCGATCTGCAGCGACGGCTGCACATGATCGCCGAACGCGATGGCGTCGTCGTGCCCGACGAAGTGCTCGCGGAGATCGCCAATTCGGTGCGCGGCGGCGTGCGCGATGCCGAAACCGCCCTCGAGCGCGTGTTGCCGCTCGCGCGCGAACTCGGCGCGAAGTTTGATCTCGCGGCGTATCGCGCGATGACCGCCAAGGTCGGTCTCGATGCGACGATGGCCGTGGTTGTGGGGTTGTTGGCGGGCGATGCGCGCGCCGGGTTGCACTTCGCGCGCGAGCAGCAGTCGCATGGCACCGATGAACGCGAAGCGCTCGGCGAACTCGTCGAAGCGCTGCGGTGGCTTCTGCTGATCAAGGTGGATGGGCCCGAGTCGGGCCTTGTGCCGGTGACGGGCGCATTGCGCGACCAGCTCATCACGTTGGCGAAGAATGCCTCGCTGCATCAGCTCGATGCGATGATCTCGGCCGGCGTGAAGGGGCGCGAGCGGCTGCGCATGCTGGAGGATCGCGGTGCCGTGTTTGAGGTCGCGCTCGTGCGCATGGCGCAGGCGGGTGCGTTGCCGACCCTGGCGGATCTGCTCGCGGAGGTGCGCGCGGGGGGGGGGATGACGTCGGGGCCGTCGAACGCTGCCCCTGTGGGGTCGGCGTCGCGCCCGCAGTTGGCTTCCGGTGGTGGCGGGCGACCGTCATCCCCGGCTCCGGCACCGATGGCGGCCGCGTTGCCGCCCGTGGCGCGCGCCGGCGATCTGCGTTCGCAGGTGCTCGCGCGCATGAAGGACCGGGCGCTGCTCAGTGCGACGCTCGAACTCTGCAAGGTGGAGGCGCCGAATGCGGCCGGAGTGGTGGTGATCACGCCGCAGACAGATCGGCGCATGTACCTCGACCGACTGGCGTCGACGGAAGTGCAGCGCGAGATCACGAAGTTCGTGCAGGAGGCGGTTGGTTCGCCGGTTGGCGTCGATTTCCGCATCGCGAATGCGACCGCAGCACCCGGCGGGGCGGTGGCCCCGCCGCCACCCAAGGCCGAGCCGGGCGAAGCGGCGAAGCGCGTCATGAAGGCGTTCAAGGGCCGCGTGGTCGAGGTCAACCCCGACGATCGGATTCGCAAGGAGGCGCCACCGCCGGCGGATGAGGACGGTGCGCCGGTGGATGAGTCGTCGCCACTGCCGCCTGATCCACAGGAGCCCGATCCGCAGGAGTGAGTGCACTCACTCCTGCACGGTGCCGCCGCGGTCCTACTCCCACTCGACGTGGCCAAAGGTCGTCACGCGCTTGCGCGCGCGCGAACGATCGCCCCAGGACGGCTGCCAGCCCTGCTTCTTCATCGCGCGAATGGTCGGTTGAAACCACCATTCCTTCTCGCCGAGCGCGGGTTTCAACTGGTCGAGCCATGTCGCCTTCTCGTCGTACTTGGCGAAGAACACGCGATTGACCCACGCCGGATCGCGCGCCTGCAGGAACTTCAGCACGAACACCTTCTCGCCGTGGATCTCGGCTACGCCGTCGACGAGCACCTTGCCAGGCGTCGCCGACATCGAGGGCCCTCGCACGGTGCGGCCGAGGCCTGACACGCGGCGGTAGGCCGTCGTGAAGATGTCGTAGGCGCGCGCGAGCGGGACTTCGAAGTAGTGCTTGGGGCCGGTGTCGCGTTCGACAAACATGTAGTAGGGCACCGCGCCGAGCACGATCTGGCGCTTCCAGAGGTCGGCCCAGGTCTGCGCATCGTCGTTGACGTGCTTGATGAGTGGCGCCTGGCAGCGCACGGTGGCTCCGGCCGTGCGCAGGCGTTCGACGGCGGCCTGCGCGGTCACCGTGTCGAGTTCGCGCGGGTGGCTGTAGTGGGCCATGATGGCGAGGTGGCGGCCAGCCTGGTGCACTTCTTCGAACAGGCGCATGAGGTCGTCGGCGTCGTCGTCGACCGTGAAACGCTGCGGCCAGTACGCGGGCGCCTTCGTGCCGATGCGGATGCTGACCAGGTGGTCGAGGTCGGCGGCGAGCAGTGGCTCGAGGTAACGGCGCAGCACGCGCGTCTTCATGACCATTGGATCCCCGCCAGTGAATAGCACACTGTTGACTTCGGGGTGCTCGCGCAGGTAGGCGACCAGCTGGTCCGCTTCGCGCGCCGCGAACTTGAGTTCGTCGAGGCCGACAAACTGCGGCCAGCGGAAACAATAGGTGCAGTAGGTGTGGCAGGTCTGGCCACTGCTCGGGAAGAACAGCACCGTCTCGCGGTACTTGTGCTGCATGCCCGCCAGCGACGTGCCTTCGAGGCGCGGCACGTTGAGTTCGACCTGGCCGGCCGGGTGTGGATTGAGCGCAATCTGGATCTTGCGCGCTTCCTTCTGGAGCTCCGCTTCGCTCGCGTCGGCGCGCAGCAGGTCCATCATGTGCCGGAGGTCCTTGTCCGCGAGCATGCCGGGCTGCGGGAAGGTCAGTTGGAAGATCGGATCTTCCGGCACGTGGTCCCAATCGATGAGCTCGTCGCAGACGTAATCGTTCACGCGGAATGGCAGCACGCAGGCCACTGCCTTCATCGCCAGGAGTTCGTCGTTGCTGAACCTGCCCAACTGCGGGATGCGGTCGAGGTCGCGGCGGGTGTAGACGCGGAACTTGCGCGGCGGCACGTGGAACTGCTTCGGCATGATGGTCCTGGCTGTCGGGCGACCGTGGAGGCCGCTCTCTGGGGGAGATGAAGTAGCGATTCCCCCGGGGCGTACTCAGGAACACGCGAAGGGGGGGCCGCCCAGGGTAACACGTGCGGTTTCGCCTCGACAACCGCCGATTGCCGCAGGGGAACGTCTTCCGCGTTTGCTTGCGGTCGACGTAAGACCCGATCCATGCGACGATCTGCGGTCACGCCCCAGCACTCATGCGCAATTCATCCAGTCTACTTGCAGCAGCGGTGCTGCTTCTGTGCGCGATCCCAGCGCAGTCGTTCCGCAACTTCGAAAGTGGCCCCGTGCACTCGGTGCGGGTCAGCGCGGATGGTTCGCGGCTGTTCGTCGTCGACACGGTGGGCGGCAACCTCTGTGTGTTCGATCTCGGCAATGCGGTTGCGCCTGTGCTGCTTGCGGAGATCCCCGTGGGGCTCGATCCAGTGTCGGTGATGCCGCGCACGCGCGACGAGGTATGGGTCGTGAACCTCGTTTCCGACAGCCTCAGCATCGTCGATGTGGCGCAGCGCCGCGTCGTCGACACGCTGCGCGTCGTGGATGAACCGAGCGACGTCGTATTTGCCGCCGGCAAGGCGTTTGTGAGCGCGGCTACGACCGACAGGATCCACGTCTTCGATCTCGCGACGCATGCGGCGCTGGGCTCCATTCCGGTATTTGGCAAGGATCCTCGCGCGCTGGCCGTGAGCCCCGATGGTGCGCACGTCTATGCGGTGATCCAGCGTTCGGGCAACGGCACCACGGTCGTGCCGGAGTTCCTGGCGCCACTGCCGCCGCCGCCGACGAATCCGCTGTTGCCCACGGCGCCCAACCAGAGCATTCTCGTTCGTGCGGACGATCCGGCCTGGTCGGCGGCCAATCCGTTCACCCTGCCCGATAACGATGTGGCTGAGATCGATAGCGCCACCTTGCAGGTGACGCGCTACTTCCCGAACGTCGGCACGACCAATACGGGCATCGCTGTGCATCCCGTGACCGGCGACGTGTGGGTCGCCAACACCGATGCGCGCAATCTCGTGCGCTTCGAGACGGCCTTGCGCGGTCACGCGATCGACAGTCGGCTCACGCGCATCACGACCGGCGCGTTGCCCGTGGTCACCGCGTTCGACCTCAATCCGGGCGTGAACTACAACCAGCTGCCAAACCCGAGTTCCCTCGCGAATGCGCTCGCGGAGCCATTTGGCGTGGTGATCGATGCGGGGGCCGGTCTCGTCTACACGGCCGCGCAGGGTACCGACCGCATCGGTGTCACGGACCTCTCCGGCAATGTGATGGCGCGCATCGAAATCGGCAACACGCCGGGCACGTTGGTGAATACGCGGCAGAAACGCGGCCCGCGGGCGCTTGCGCTGCATCCGGCGCAGAACGTGCTCTACGTGCACAACCACCTCAGCGGCACGTTGTCGATCGTCGACACGGTGTCGCGCGCGGTGCTCGCCGAACTCCCGGTCAGCACATGGGACCCGATGCCGGGGACGCTACGCGAGGGGCGCAAGTTCCTCTACGACGCGAAACTCTCGGGCAACGGCACGATGTCGTGTGCAGCGTGCCACATCGACGGCGATACCGATGGCATCGCGTGGGACCTCGGCGATCCGACGGGTTCGATGGCCGCCGCACCGTCGCAGCCGTTCCCGTTCAGTCTCGGCATCACGCCGTTCCATCCGATGAAGGGGCCGATGACGACGCAGACGCTGCGCGGGCTGCAAGGCAGCGATCCGCTGCATTGGCGCGGCGATCGCGCCAACTTCCAGGCCTTCAACGGTGCATTTGCCTCGTTGCTCGGTGGCGCGGTGATTGCCGTGCAGGACATGAACGACTTCGCGGCGTTCGCGACGTCGATCACGATGCCTGGGAACCCCAACCAGCAGCTCGATCGTTCGTACCGCACCTTGCCCGTGGGCAACAACGAAGCTGCGGGCCTCGCTGCGTTCCAGGCGCAGGTCGCCAACCTGCCACTGGTGGGCGCCGCAAGCTGCGCCACGTGCCACGCGCTGCCGACCGGCAGCAACCATCGCATCGTCAGCGGACTCATCCTCAACGAGCCGCAGCAGATGAAGGTGCCGCACTTGCGCAACCTCTACCGCAAGGTCGGGTTCAACCGGGTGCCTGGGCCGCAGAAGTCGGGGTTTGGGTTCACGCACGACGGCGCGATCGACAACCTCTCGACGTTCCTGCAGATCCAGCAGTTCAGCACCTGGCCGGTGGCCACCAAGGACGACATCGCGACGTTCCTGCTCAGTTTCGATACGGGCACGGCGCCGGCGGTGGGGCTGCAGGTGACGGTGACGCCTGCGAACGGGAACAGCGCTGCCGTGCAGAGCGACTTGAACCTGCTGGCGGCGCGTTCGCTCGCGGGGGACTTCGACGTGTTGGCACACGGCGAACTCGATGGTCGCATCGCCGGCCTGCTCTACGCGCCGGCGACTGGACTCTGGACCGTCGATCGCACCGGCGAAGGGCCGTTCTCGACCGCGCAGTTGCTGGCCAAGGCGCTCGCCGGAACGGCTCAGCTGACGTTCGCGGCGGTCATGCCGGGCAATGGCCCGCGCCAGGGTCTCGATCGCGACCAGGATGGCAGCCGCAACGGCGACGAGGCCGCTTCTGCCTACGGCACCGCCACCGCGGGATGTCCTGGCGAACCCCGTCTGCTGGCCAATTCGGAGCCGCGGCTAGGCAACGATGCGTTTGCCTACACGATGGACCACGCACCGGCCAGCGGTGGTGGGTTCGTGCTCCTGGGGCTCGTGCCGGGCGCATTGCCGATCGCGGGCATCTCCGTGCTCGTCGATCCGAACACGGCGGTGGCGCAGTTCGTGCTCAGCGATGCCCACGGCGAGGCCACGCAACGCTTCGCGATGCCGGCCGATCCGGCGTTTGCGGGGCTCTCGGTCTATGCCCAGGTGGGTTGGCTCGACGCCTGCGGGCCGATGGGACTCAGCGCGAGCCGTGGACTTGCCCTCACGATCCGTCCGTAGCGAAAGCAAGGCATGGATGCCGGAGCCCGCTCCGGGCATGATCCGGGCTTCCCACAGCCCCAA
The DNA here is from genome assembly GCA_020851075.1 of Planctomycetota bacterium. Taxonomy (GTDB): domain Bacteria; phylum Planctomycetota; class UBA1135; order UBA1135; family UBA2386; genus JADZDL01. The sequence goes on from JADZDL010000316.1 coordinate 33,579, forward strand.
CAGGACACCATGGCGACTGGATTCGGTGACATGAGCAGCCTGCTCAAGCAGGCGCAGGAAATGCAGCGGCGGATGGCCGACACGCAGCGTTCGCTCGGCGAGCGCATTCTCGAAGGTTCGGCCGGCGGCGGCGCCGTGAAGGCCTACGTGAACGGCAACCAGGAGCTGCAGGCGGTCAAGATCCAGAAGGCGGCGGTGGACCCTACCGACGTCGAGACGCTCGAAGACCTCGTCACGGGCGCCGTGAAGCAGGCGTTGGCCGCGGCGAAGGAACTGCGCGATCGCGAGATGGCGAAGGTCACCGGCGGCATGAACCTGCCCGGAATGGGCTTCTAAGAGGGGCCCGCCGGCAGAGTGCTGCTGAGCTTGACCTGCCGAGTTCGACCCGCCGAGGCCCGATGGCAAACCGCGATCGCACGATCGAGAACCTGATCGAGCAACTGAACCGGCTGCCGGGCATTGGCCCGAAGAGTGCCGAGCGGCTCGCATTCCATCTGCTGCGCATCGATACCGAAGAGGCGCTGCAATTGGCGCGCGCCATCGAACAGGTGCGCGCGGCCGTGAAGACGTGTTCGCGCTGCAGCAACCTCGACGCGCAGGATCCGTGCAGCATCTGCATGGACGGTTCGCGCGATGCGACGATGCTGCTCGTGGTCGAGGATCCGCGCGAGATCGCGCGTTTCGAGGACGTTGGCTACAAGGGCCGTTACCACGTGCTCGGTGGCCGGCTGTCGCAGCTCGAAGGCATTCGCCCCGAGGACCTCACCACGTCGCAGCTGCTCGCGCGCGTCCAGAAGGACAAGCCCGCGGAAGTGTGCCTCGCGACCAATCCCGACCTCGAAGGCGAAGGCACCGCGCGCGTGCTCGCGGAGCGCCTCGTGCCGCTCGGTTGCAAGGTGACGCGGCTCGCGCGCGGCCTGCCGGCGGGATCGTCGATCGCGCAGGTCAGCGCCTCGATTCTCGCCGATGCGATCGAAGGTCGTCGGTCCCTATCGTGACCCACCTGCCGTGAGCAACCTGCCATGAGCACTGGGCCGTGAAGGACCCGCTGCCGATCGACGACGCGCTGCCGGCGGTGCTGCAGTCGCTGCGCCAGAGCCCTTCGTTGCTTTTGATGGCGCCGCCGGGCTCCGGCAAGACCACGCGCGTGCCGCCCGCGCTGCTGCCGTTGCTCGGCGAACGCGACGAGATCGTCGTGCTCGAACCTCGCCGCCTTGCTGCGCGCGCGGCGGCTGCGCGTGTGGCCCAGGAACTCGGCACCGAGCTCGGCGGGCTCGTTGGCTACCAGGTGCGCGGCGATGTGCGCTGCGGCCCGAAGACGCGCATCCGCTTCGTCACCGAAGGTGTGCTCGTGCGCCAGCTCGTGCAGGATCCGTTCCTGGAAGGGGTAGGCGCGGTCTGTCTCGACGAGTTTCACGAACGCCACCTCGAAGGTGATCTGGCCCTCGCGATGCTCGCCGAAGCGCGTTCGACGGTGCGGCCCGACCTCAAGCTCGTCGTGATGTCGGCGACGCTCGATCCTTCACCGCTGCTGCGGTTCTTGCCCGATGCGCAGGTTGTCGAAGCCGATGGGCGGTTGTTCCCCGTGCAGGTGGTGCACCTCGATCGGCGCGCGGACCAGCATCTCGAGATCACGGTGCGGCAGGTGGTCGAACGTGCGCTGCAGGAGACCACCGGCGATGTGCTCGTATTCTTGCCCGGGGTGGGCGAGATCCAGCGCTGCGAAGGGGCGCTGCAGCCGATCGCGCGTTCGCACGGGGTGCTCGTGTTGCCGCTGCATGGCCGCCTCGATTCTGGCGAGCAGGATCGGGCGATCCGGCCGCAGGAACGGCGCAAGGTCGTGTTGTCGACGAACGTCGCCGAGAGTTCACTCACGATTGCGGGCGTCACCGCCGTCGTCGATTCGGGGCTTGCGCGCGAACTGCGTTTTGATCGCGGCCGCGGTGTCGACATCCTGCAGCTCGAGAAGATCTCGCTCGCTTCGGCGACGCAGCGTGCGGGCCGCGCGGGCCGCACGGGGCCTGGCACGTGTTACCGCCTGTGGACCGCGCTCGAAGAACGCAGCATGCCGCCACGCACGACGCCCGAAGTGCACCGCATCGACCTCACGGGGCCAGCCCTGCTCGTGCGCGCGTTCGCCGGCCGCGCCCCCGTCGAGTTCGGTTGGTTCGAAGCGCCGCCCAACGAAGCGCTCGTCGCGGCCGATCGCCTGCTCGATCAACTCGGCGCCATTGATCTCCAGAAGGCCCAACTGCTGCCGTTTGGCAAACAACTGCTCACGTTGCCGCTGCACCCGCGGCTTGGTGCCGTGGTCATGAAGGGCCGCGAACTCGGCTGCGCGGTCGCCGCCGCGACCGCGGCGATGTTGCTCAGCGACGTCGACCAGCTCGGCCGCGACGATGGCAACGACCTGCACGCGGCGACGGACGCGTTCCTGCTCGCGGAAGAACGTGGATTTCCCGACGCGATGTGCCGCGAGTTTGGCAGTTGGCCTGGCATGGCCCGCCAGCTCAAGGCGTCGCGCGATCGGCTACTCGGCGGTGCGGGGCCGCGCGGGCGGTCCGGCGACTCGCGCGACACCACGCTGCTCGCGCAATGCCTGCTGGCGGGCTTCCCGGACCGTGTTGCGCAACGTGCGCCCGGCGGCGAAGCTCGCCACGCAACGATCGGCGGCGAAGCTCGCCACGCAACGATGGTGGGTGGGCGCGGGCTCATCCTGCCGGCAGCGGCGGATGGGCACGATCTCGTGCTCGCGCTGCGTTTGCTCGAAACGGGGCGACAACAACGTTCGCGCGCCGTGTTGACGGCGTCGATCGAACTCGCCGATCTGCAGGCCGTCGAAGGCCACGCGCTGCAGAACGTCGTCACGGCCGTGCTCGAAGAGGAGGCTGGCCGCGTCGTCGCCGTTCGCGAACTGCGCTACCGCGACCTGCCGCTGAAGTCGGCGCGCGGTGGCGAACTGCCCGATGGCGCGGCGGCCGAGAAGTTGTTGCCACTGCTCGCGGCGCTGCCGTGGAAGTGGCTCGGGGAGCAGAAGGAGTGCAAGCGGGTGATCGCTCGCGCGCGTTGGCTGCGCGAGCGCGTTCCGGACCTCGATCTGCCCGATTGGGACGATGCCGCGGTGGCGCGCGCCGCGATCGACCTGCTCGGTCGCGCTACGGACCTGCGCGCGCTGCGCGACGCGAAGGTCGAAGACGTGTTGCTCGCGTACCTGCAGCCGGCGCAACGTCGCGCGCTGCAGCAGCTCGCCCCCGATCGCATCGAATTGCCGACGGGACGCGCCGCCGTAGTCGACTACGCCGCACCCGCGGGCCCGACGATCGCCGCGCGTCTGCAGGAGTTCTACGGGTTGCCGTCGGTTGGCGCGCTCGCCGGCGGGCGGGTTCCCGTCGTGCTCGAACTCCTTGGTCCCAACCACCAACCCGTGCAGGTCACCACCGACCTCGCCAGTTTCTGGGCGAACGTGTATCCGTCGGTGCGGCGCGAGTTGTCGCGGCGTTACCCGCGCCATTCGTGGCCCGAAGACCCGCTGGCGGCCAATCCCGAGGCGCGGCCACAACGCCGGCGCCGCGAGTAATGGGTATAGTGTGGCGGTGCCGAACACCAGGCGAACCGCCCGCTGGACGCTGATGCCGCACGGCTGGGTCGACCTGGTCGTTCGCAGCTGCCTTGGCCTGTGGGTCGGTTGCTGGTTCGGACTTGGGGTGGCAGCAGTCGCCATACCCATCGTGTCCTTCTCTGGGATGGACGATGGCCTGGACCGCTACGGCCTGGACACCTACTGGTGGCTCGCCATCCTGGTCTGGTCGGTGCTGGTGGGGGCCCCGGTAGGCTTCCTCTGGTTCCTGGCCGACTTCCCCGCACCGTTCCGTCGCCGACGGCACGCGCCGCGATCCTGAGGGAAACCGCGCTCCGGCGCGACCCTGGCAGCGTCGCCCTGGCCCGAGTGCCGCATTTCCGGACGGTCTTGCCCGCGGCGCTCAAGAATTCGGCGGATCGCGCCGAAAGGCCCCTGCGGAGCCACCTTCCACCGCATGAGTCTCGAAACCCGCCTCGGCCAACGCCAGGAACAGCGCCTCGCCCTGCTGCCGCAGATGCTGCAGTCGATCGAGGTGTTGCAGCTGGCGACCCAGGACCTGCTCGAGTTCCTCGAACTCGAAGTGCAGCAGAATGAGACTCTGGAGCTGCGGCCGGCGGAGCCGCCCGATCCGGAATTGCCGGTGGCGCCCACGGCGGACCGCGAGGACTCGGGTTGGGAAGAGTGGCGGCGCGGCCCGACTGGCGATGGGGAGGACGGCAAGAGTGCGTTCCTCGCCAACGTGCCGGCGGGCACCGACTCGCTCGTCGAGTTCGTGCGCCAGCAGTTGGCCTTCCGCGAGGTGCCGGCCCTGTTGGCGGATGCCGTGATCCAGTTGTGCGAGCACCTTGACGACCGCGGCATCCTGCCGTTCTCGCTCGAACAGCTCGCCGCGGAGATCGATGTGCCGCTCGAACTGCTGCAGGAAGCGCACGCCGAACTGATCACGCTCGAGCCGCGTGGCATCGGTGCGTTTGACACCGTGCACGCGATGCTGTTGCAAGCGGAAGGCGATCCCGATCTCGGTACGATCGAACGCCTGCTGCGCGAACACCTCGAAGAACTGGGCCGCAACAAACTGCCCGACGTCGCGCGGGCGATGGCGTTGTCGATCGATGAGCTGCAGCTCGTGCTCGAGCGCATGAGGGACCTGAGTCCGCGACCCGCGGCGGCGTTCACCGGCGAGGCCGCGGCGATCGTTCGCCCCGATGCCTACGTGTGGGTGCGCGAGGGCGGCGTGCGGGTGGCGCTCGATGATCGGATGGTGCCCGAACTCAGCGTGAATGCCGAATACGCGGCGCTGGCGGGCGATCGCGGCACGGCGCGCGAAGTGCGCGACTACCTGCGGCCAAAACTGCGTTCGGCGCGCGACCTCATCGAAGCCGTGGCCCACCGTCAGGAGACGTTGTTGCGCGTCGTCGAGTCGGTGATGCGCGAGCAGCAGTCGTTCCTGCAGCTCGGCAAGAGCGCGATCCGGCCGCTGCGCATGAGTGAGATCGCCGAACGCCTCGGCATGCACACGTCGACCGTGAGCCGCGCGATCGCGGGCAAACACGTGCAGACCGAACGTGGCCTGTTCCGCCTGCGCGACTTCTTTGATGGTGGACGCATCGATGCCGCACCGGCGGCTGGCCAGGGGCGCATGGCCGTCGGGCAACAGATCGCCGACCTCGTCGCCGGCGAAGACAAGCAGCGGCCGCTGTCGGACGACGAGCTGGTGGCCGCTCTGAAGGCCCAAGGGGTGCAAGCCGCCCGGCGCACCGTGACCAAATACCGCAAGGAACTCGGCATCCCGTCGAGTTACCAACGTCGCGTTTTCGGAGCTGAGCCATGACAGCGTATGACCCGTTCTCGTACGGCCAGGTTAGTCTCGGAGGCAGCAAGGCGCCGCCCGCAGGTTCGCCCGATGACATCCTGTTTGCCGACGCCGGGCCCGCGCCGAAGAAGGCGCCCGCCGCGGACTCGAGTTGGGAACTGCTCGACGCCGACGTGACGAGCCTCTTGCCCAACGCGTCCGCCACGTCAGGGACGGCTGCCGCCATGGAGTTTGGCAGCGAGATCCTCGGCGAAGAACTTGGGGCCGCGCCGATGCCGGCCACACCACCAAGTGCTCGCCCACGCAGTGCGCCAGTGCCCGAACGCAAGGCGCCCGCGCGGGGCAAGACGCCCGGGGTTCCGCCCGGTCAGCCCGTCTCGACGCCGGCGCGCCGCACGGTCGGGGCTGCCGCGGCTCCCATGTCGGTCCTGGACTCCGCGCCCGTGGACGCGGCGCCGCGGCGGCCCGCTGCACCGGTCTCGAGGCCGGCGGGGCCGTTGGGGCGTCGACAACCCAGGCTGGCGGCGACGCTCGTGCCGACGACGCTGTTCGCTTGCGGCGGCACCGGGGCGGCGTGGTTCTACGGCATGGAGCAGAACGTGGTCATGGCAGGCATGGTCGCGGCGGTGAGTCTCGTCGCGGCCGCGTTCCTCTGGGTCTGGTTGCGCGGCTGATCGAGCGCGCGAGCCCGTCGCAACCAGCCGGCCAAATGAGCCGGCGAACGAGCGGTGGCCCGGCAGGCGGGACTTGCTAGGCTTGCTGGTTCGCTCCGCCTGTGCCGACCTACCTTCTCACGATTGCTTACGATGGTTCCCGTTACAGCGGCTGGCAGCGCCAGGCCCGCGTCGAAACCGTGCAAGGCTGCCTCGAACAGGCGTTTGCCGAGCTCGCGTTTCCCAACCAGCATGTCGAAGGGGCGAGTCGGACCGACGCCCGTGTGCACGCCATTGGCCAGTGCGCCCATGTGATCCTGCCGCGGCCATTTCCGGCGCATCGGCTGGCCCGCGCGCTGAACTCCTACCTGCCCGACGACATCGCCGTGCAGGAGGTTCGCGAGGCGCCCGATGGTTTCCATGCCCGCTACTTCGCGCGCGGGAAGCGTTACGTCTACCGCTGTTATGTGTCCGAGGTGCGGCCCGCCATCGGCCGCAGCCTCTACTACTGGGTGCGGCGCCCCGTGGATCTCGAGGCGATGCGGCGCGGTGCGCAGTATCTGGTCGGCCGACACGACTTCAAGGCCTACGCGACCAACCCCGGCTACCGACGTAAACGCGGCACCGTGCGCACTCTGCAGCGTGTGCACCTGATTGAACGGCCGCAAGGGTTCGACTTTGCGGTGCAGGGGGATGGCTTCCTCTACAACATGGTCCGGACCCTGACCGGGTCGCTGCTGCTGGTCGGTCTCGGGCACCGGTCGCCGGAGTGGATCGGCGAAGTGCTCGAGAGCAAGGACCGCCGCCTGGCCGGCCCGACGGCGCCCGCGGAAGGCCTCTACCTGACCAGGGTCCTGTATGCTCCGGATCTGTCGATGGCACGGGCCGAACCGCCGATCCTGGACGAAGACGAGGTCGGCGACGAGGACGACTTGGGCAGCGACGGCGACGGCAACGAGGACCTCGACGGCGGCGACGACTGACCCCGCGCAGATCTATTCCCGGTTTCGACAGGGTGGCTGGATGAGAGGCCACCTCGAATACTCGTCACGCCACGCCGTTAGCGGCTGCCCATCCGGTCCCGGAATTCCACCCGGAATGCCTCTCTCGCAACGAACTCACACATGAACGCGATGCTCCTGCCCCGTTCCGTCCTGGCCCTTGGCCTTGGCTCCATGCTCTGCGCGCAAGCGCCAAAGCCCGTGGCCCGCACCGTCGAAGACGTGCTGCCCGCTTCGACCTATGCCGTGGCGCGGTTCGGGGGGCTCGAAGCCTGCCGGGAGTCCGCGGGGGCCGTGCCGATGTCGGCGATCGTGAACGCGTTCCTCGCCAAGATCCCCGCGGAGACCCGTTCGCAGTACTTCGAGAAGGGCCTCGACGACGCCGCGGAGCACGTGCAGGGTTTCCTGCAGCACCTCGGGGTCGGCGCCGCCGATCTGCGGGCCGTGCTGAGCTGCCCGATGGCGATCGCCATGGGGCGGCTCACGATCGAAGGGCGCGGTCCTTCGGTGGCGCTCGTGATGGATGCCGGCGACCGGCAAGCCGCGGTCGAACGCGTGATTGCGATCCTCGAAGGCCGGATCGTGCAGCAGGGCCACCAGCTGGCGTCGAGTGAAGTCGACATCGGCGGCACCAAGGTGCGCCAGCTCACTGGCAGCGACGAGATGCCTTCGATCTTCCTCGGCAACGTCGGTGGTTTCTACGTGGTCACGAACAGCCGCGGCTACCTGCGCGACATGGGCGAAGTGCTGCAAGGCAAGCAGCCCAAACTGGCCGCCGATTCGGGCCTCGGTGCGGACCTGCGGCGACTGCCAGCGCCCGCCCTCGCGTCGATGTTTGCGAACACACGTTCGTTGTGCTCGATGTTTGATGCGCACCTGCCCTACGAAACGGCGGAGTTCGCGCAGGCGCTCGGCCTGGGTCGCCTCGATTCGCTCTACTTCGGCACCACGGCTTCGGCGCAGGGCGGCAGCGATGTGATGCATATCGGCCTCGAAGGCAGTGCGGACGGCCTGTTCAAGGCCATCACCGGCAAGCCGGCGGACCTCGAGTTTGCGAAGATGTGCTCGAAGAACACGGTGCTGTTTGCGTCGGGCTGCCTCGACGTGCCGGCGGTCATCGACGCATTTGACCACTTCCTCGGCATGCTGCCGGCGGGCGCGCGCACCGAAGCGCGTCGCGAGATGGGGCGCGAATTCGGCCGCGAACTGCGCCATCTGGGCACTACGCCGCAAGAAGTCGACGCGCTGTTGCGCGCGTTCGGCAATCAGGTGAGCCTCGCGATCGGTCTGGAGAAGGGCCCGTTCCCGAAGCCTGAGCTGCTCGTGCGTCTCGCCGTCCGCGATCGCGCACACATTGCGCCGCTGCTCGCAAAGCTCGAGGCGATGGTGACCAACGAAGCCGGCTTTGAGTGGAAGTCGCGCCAGGTCGGCGATGCCGAAGTGCGCTTCTGCAACGTCGAGAGCGACGACATGCCGTTCAAGATCTCGCCGTGCTACGTGTTGACCGACAAGGCGCTCGTGATCGGCAGCGACACGGCGGGCCTCGTGCGCGCCCTGCGCCAGGCGGACAAGGCCGACGATAGTTTTGCCGCGCAGCCCGACTTTGCCGCCATGGCCGAATCGGCGAAGGGTGCCAGCGGCATCCTGCACCTGCGTTTGTTCCGCGCTGCCGAACTCGGCTGGCGCACGGTCGAACAGCTCGCCTACCCGCAGCTCGACGAGCACAAGGAGCAGATCGGCTTTGGCAGCGATTCGTTGCCCGATGCCGAAGCGATGGCGAAGGCGCTCGGCACGAGCACGTTCCTGTATCAGGTCGATGCCTCGGGCTTCCTCGTGAAGGCGCACGGCACGTTGGCGTTCGGCTCGGTGCTCGCGGCGCTCGGCGCGGCGGTGGATGAAGTGCTGCTGCGCGCCGGCGGCAAGATCTACTAAGGGCTGGCGAATTGGCGCGCTTGGGCCGCCTACGTTGGAGCCGAGGCCCGCTAGCGCGGGCGCGGCTCAACGGCGGGGAAGGAAGGGGGCGGGGACTCGTAGTGGCGAGAGGTCGGCATTAGTCTTTGGGCCCTGCCAATGGACTCACCACAGCCGTTCCTGATCCACGGCATGGTCGAAGACGTGCTCGGCCAGCCAATTGCCGACGCCTGGGTTGGGCTGCATGCTCTAGAGCGCGACGAGGTCCTGGCCGAGTCGCGAACGGATGCTGCGGGGCGGTTTTCCATGCAGGTTGCCGCGTCGCTAATGGAATGCGACGTAGGGCGCCTGGTGGCGAAGGCGGCCGGCCGGGCCAAGGGCGTTGCCTACGCAAATGGGCATGACAACGTCCAGCCCATCGTTCGCATCGTTCTGCCTGAGTCCTGCGAACTGCGCGGTCGTGTGACCGACGAAGCCGGCGCGCCGCTCGCGCAGGTCGAACTCATAGCGCGCCATGTGGGGCATCTCGGCGACACCGTTCTCGCCTGCACGGATAACGAGGGTCGGTTCGTGTTCGATGCCGTGCCGATCGGCCGTGTTCTCGTCACGGCGTGGCAGCGTGGGCGGCAGCTCGTGCATGTGGAGCAAGATACGTGCACGGACGCACCGCTCGAATTGCGCCTGGTGCCCGCGCACGGGCGCACGATCCGCTTCCGGATTCTTGGCGCGAGCAAGCAGCAGTGGCGCAGGCGACGTGCAGGATCCAGGAGATCGACCCGCGCCTCGCCGACAGCTGGTGTATTGGCCAACCGGACGAAGACGGCGCCTGGGAGCTGTCCGGGTTGCCGAACGAATGGGCATTCAACAGCCTCCACGTGTCCATTCCTGGCATGCGCAGCGAGCCTCGTTACACGTTTTGCCCGGCACACCCAAAGAGTGGTTGCTACGAGTTCGAGTTCACGATGCACGAGCAGGTTGCGCGGCAGGTGCGTGGCCGGGTGTTGACCGAAGACGGCACACCGGTGGCGGGGGCGCGACTTCGTGTGCGGGCAAACTACGAAACCGATCGGAGCGTGGAGACCGCCGCCGATGGCAGTTTTGTGGTCTCGACCGTCACTCCCGATGGCGAGAACCTTCACTTCACGTTGTCCCAAGGCGAGTTCGTTCTCAACGGGCCAGGGGATGTGGATTGGCAGTCGCCGTTGCATCGCCGGTCGCACATCGTCGAGTTGCCGGGACCTCAGGAACTGACCCTTCGCGCCGTGCCCGCGGCTTCCTTGCGTGGTCGGTGCACTCTGTCAGATGGTACTCCGTGCTCCGGCGTGTTGGTGCACTTGAAGGTCCCATGGCGCAATGAGCACGGCGAGCACGAAAGCTACCTGGGGCAGGCAGTGACGGACGAGGAAGGTTGGTTTGTGTTCCAGAACCAGAATGCACGCCTCGGCGGCCCTGTTCGCGTGCAGGCAGTCTGGTGCCGGACGGGGGGGCACGCCGACCCTGTGCAGTTGCAGGAAGGCGCCGTCGTCGAATTGCCGCCATTGGTGCTGCCAATGCCCGCGTCGGTGACCGGAGTGCTGCGAGACGTTGCGGGGCGACCGATCCCTGGCGAACCGATTCGATGGGAACGGGAAGGCGAGGACGAAGGTGAGCCCGACGACATGCCGTATGGCATGTGGGTACGGGCCATCGCGGATGCCTTCACCACGCGCGAGGGGCGCTTCCTCCTCACCGAGGTGCCTGCCGGCCGCGGGCGACTCGCATCATGCGGTCGCCGAGGCACAGCGGCCTTTCGCAGCGATGCGTTCGAAGTGCGCGAAGGGGAAGTGCTCGCGCGCGACCTGGTGGCCAAGAACCTGGTGGCGAAGAACCCCGCGGCGACCTAGCCGGGCCCGCTCAGAGACTGCAGAGCGCGAGTTTGAGCGGCGGTTTGCCGTCGAAGGACGGGAAGTCCTCGTCGATGGCGATCGCTTGCAGTTCGCGCAGCGGGCGGCCGGCTTTCTCGGCGCAGCGCCGCAGCATCGTATGCCAATCCTCTTCGACCACCGTGGGCACATGGTTGGTTGCCAGCACGGCACCACCTGGCGCGAGCGACAGCACACACGGCTTGAACAGCGATTGGTAGTCGTTCACGACGTCGATCGAACCGAATGCGCCTCGCGCGAAGCGCGGCGGATCGAGCACGATGAGATCGTATTGCCGTCGTTCGACCTTCTCGAACGGGATGCTCTTGCCACGTCGTTGCACGGGAATGCCCGCGAGCTGGCGCAGCACGGGCAGGCAGTCGGAGCGCAGCGTGAGGAAACGCGCCGGGGTGATGCCGTTCTGCGCGGCGTTGCGTTGGCCGACCTCGAGTGCGCTCGGTGCAAAGTCGACGTTGTTCACGAGGCTCGCACCGGCAACGGCGGCGGTGATGCCGACGCCGCACGTATAGGCGAACAGGTTGAGCACGGATTTGCCGGCGGCGAGTTCGCGAATGCTGCGACGGCCCGCGCGCAGGTCGAGGAACAACCACGGATCCTGACCACGGTGCCGCGCCTGGATCAGGAACTTCACGCCGGCTTCGTGGCACGTGTGTTCGGCGAGTGCCGTGGCGTCGGGAACGTGTTCGTGGACCGGCGCGCCTGCGGGGGCCCCGGCCGCCGGCGCTGGGCCGCGGTGGTTGCAGGCAATCGGCAGTTGCAGGCCGAGCGCTTCGTTCGCGGTCTGCTGCAGCGCGAGCACCGCCGAGCCATCTAGCGGTTCGCGAAACGTCTGTACGAGCAGGAGGCTGCCGTAACGATCGACGGTGAGCCCGGGGGCACCTTCGGCGATGCCGTGCAGGAGCCGGTAGCAATCGGTGCCTTCGGTGTGCAGGCGGTTGAGCAGGGGCGTGCGCCGCGCGATCGCGGAGCGCAGCAGCGCAGTTGGGTGGTCGAGGCTCAGTCCGCGTGGGGGTTCATCGGCTGCTCGAGGATCTCGTAGAGGCCGTGGCGGTCGCCGCGAATGCGCCCCTTGGCCTCGAGCGCCTGCCAGACTTCGGCCGGGTATTGCGGCGGCGGCTTTACGGCGACGATGCCCGATTCGCCGCCTTTGCTCATCGGGTCGCGACCGAGTTTGGACGAGTCGTCGAGGCGCGTCACCTTGAGCCGCTTCTTCAGCGCCTTCATCGCGCGCTGCAGCGTCTCCTTCGTGAACGTGCCGTCGGGGTTCTTCTCGACGAGGTTTGCTGGCGTCTTATCGCTCGGTTCCATGGGGGGATCATGGCGTTTGCGCGGCTGGCGGCCAATCAGCGCTTGCGGTTTCGGCGCCGCCGAGTAAGCGAATGGGTCATGGCCACCGACAAGGAACTCGAATTGATGCGCAAACGGCTGCGAACCAAGCTGCGCGCATCGCTGGGGGACGTCGCCGTTCCCCACGCCGACCTGGACCTGCTGCTCGAAGAGATCGGCAGATTGCAGCAGAGCAACGAACGTCTGCGCCGGCAGAACCGCCGCGTGCGGCTCAAACTGCAGAAGGCCGGGCTCGTGGAAGGGCTCGAGGACGGTGGTGGCGAAGGCGTCGTCGATGCCCCCGACGTGGGCACCCCGGACAGCGCGGATGTCCCTGACTCGGACTCCAACGAATGACGCGCGTCCTGTTGGTGCACTGGCACGAACAGGAGTGTGCGGAGCGCGCCGAGCGCCTTGCCGAACACGGCTACTTCGTCGACTGCCATTGGCGGCAGGAGGACGGCAAGGCGCTCACGCACAGCCTGCCCGCGGATCCACCGGCCGCGCTCGTCATCGACCTCGCGCGGTTGCCGTCGCATGGCCGGGCCATCGCCGTCTGGCTGCGCGAGCGGAAGGCGCTGCGCGCGGTACCGTTGGTGTTTGTGCCCGGGGATGCTGAGAAGACGGCGCGCCTCAAGGAAGCGTTCCCCGATGCGACCTTCGCGGCATGGCCACGCCTCGCCGCGGCGGTGCAGAAGGCGATCGCCAATCCGGTGCGCGATCCCGCCGTGCCGAAGGCGGCCGACTATTCGGGCACGCCGTTGCCGAAGAAGCTCGGCATGAAGGTGGGCAGCCGCCTCTGCCTGCTGCGCGCGCCGAAGGACTTCGAACGTGTGCTCGGCGCGCTGCCGGAGCAGGCTTTGGTGACTCGCCGGCTTGGCAAGGTGCACGATGTCGTGGTCGTGTTCTGCGCCGGAGCCGCGCCTCTGCACGCGGACTTTGCGCGGGCGGCCGCGGTGCTCGCGGACCAGGGCAGCTTGTGGATTGCGTGGCCGAAGAAGGCCTCGGGGGTGCCAACGGACCTCGACGAGAATGTGGTCCGCGCGTTTGGCCTCGAACAGGGGCTCGTCGACACCAAGGTCTGTGCGATCGATGCCGTTTGGTCCGGGCTGCGGTTCTCGCGACGTCGCGCGGCGAAGACGCGCTGATTCGTGGGCTGGCGGACGCCGTCGTTGACGCGCGCGCGGGCGGCGGCGAACATGGCGCGCTGGTTTCGGATGTGCGCGACGCCGGTTGTTGGCCCCACATCCGCGACGAGATCCTGGCGGAGAACGATTCATGGCGGAGAACAACACTCAGAAGGCCCAGCTGGTCATCCTCGGTGCCTCGGGCGGGATCGGTCAGTACCTGGTGCATGCGTTCCGGAGCCAGTACCAGGTTTTTGGCACCTACCACTCGCAGGAGCCCAGCGAGCGCCTGCCCGACGTGGAATACCAGAAGCTCGAACTGACCGATCGCCCAGCGGTCGCCGGTTTCTGCTCGGAGATCGCGGGGCGGCTGCAGCGGCCCGTCGTGGTCTATGCTGCGGGGATTTCGCCCAACAACGTCGTGCACAAGTGCACCGATGCGGACTGGGATCTCACCCTCGATGTCAACCTGACCGGGGCGATGCTGATCGCGCGCGGTCTGTTGCCGCGCATGCGCGAAGTTGGCTTTGGCCGCTTCATCTTCCTGTCTTCGGTGCTGTCGCGCACGATGGTGCCGGGTTCGGCTGCGTACTCCGTGAGCAAGGCCGGACTCGGGGCGCTGGCCAGGGTCATCGCGGTCGAGAATGCGAAGAAGGGCATCACGGCCAACACCCTGGCGCTCGGCTACCACGAGGTGGGCATCATCAGCAGCGTGCCGCAGGCCTTCCTCGAGGAGAAGGTGCTGCCGAGCATTCCCGTCGGTCGCCTTGGCAACCCGGCGAACATCCGCAATGCGGTGCAGTTCCTCGTCGACTCGGATTACGTGACGGGCGCCACGCTGGATATCAACGGCGGCATCATCGGCGCATGAGTGCCATGCCAGGTCCAGCCGAAGGCTCGAAGGGCAGTCCGAAGGAGCCCGTTGGTGGCAGTCCTGGGCCCAAGGCGACTCGTGCACCGATCACCTGGACCACGCGACGGGCCAGCGTCGAGGACATGGAGGGGATCCTTGCGTGCCGGCGCGTGACGTTTGCGGGGGAGGACCTCGACAAGGCCGATGCCGGGTATTGGCGGTGGGAGTTCGTCCAGAACCACGCCGGGCCCGCGCGGTTGTTCGTGGCGGTGGACGAGGGGCGGGCCGCAGGGGACCGCATCGTGGGTCACTACGCCGTGATCCCGCAGCGGTTCGTGCTCGACCAGCAGGTCCTGCCAGGCTCGATCGTCGTCGACGTGATGACGCATCCCGAATACCGCTTCCAGGGCATGTTCACGCGCCTCGGCAGCTACGCGCTGGAGCAGTGTGAAGGCGACGGCGATCTGGAGTTCACGACCGTGTATCCGATCCGCGAGGCGGTGATCCCGGGCCACCTGAAGGTCGGTTGGCGGATCCGGTTCTTGATCGGCACCTACGTGATGCCGCTGGCCATGGGGCCACTGCTGCGGGCCCGTTTGCCGTGGCTTGCCAAGGTCCCTGGCCTCGCCGCGGTGCTCGGGGCTGTGCCAGGGCTCGCCCTGCGGTGGTGGGGCCGATGGCGGCTTGGCCGCGGCGACCAGGGTGTGCGCATCGAACGCCACGAACGCGTCGACGCCGGGCGCCTGGCGACGTTCTGGCAGCAGGTGCGCGAGAATCCCCCCGCGGGCTGCCTGCTGCAGGAGCGCACAGCCGAGTATCTGGCGTGGCGTTTTGACGACAACCCAAACCGGCAGTACCTGTTCCACCTCGCGACCGACCCGAACGGTGTGGTGCAGGGTTACGTGGTGAGTCGCAAGGCGCCGCTGCTCGACGTCCAGGCCATGACCGTCGTGGATGCGTGTTTGTTGCCGGGGGCGAGCGAGTTGGTGCTGCGGCGCTTGCTTGCCGACGTTCGGGAGCGCGCCCTGGAGGTCGGCAGCCCCATGGTCGCGATGATGGTGACGCAGCCCAACCCGTATCTGCCCGCGCCAGGGCGTTTGGGCTTCCTTGCGGCGCCATACCGCTTTTCGTTCATCACGCGGCCGTTGGCGCCCGGGGGCCGCAGCGAGCAGGACACCCTGCGCTGGCATCTCATGTGGGGCGACACCGACGACGTTTGACGGGGGGAGGCGCGGTGCCTGGGCGCGCGGCGACGAAGCTGGCCCGGGCCGTTCCCTTTGCGCCGAGCATGCACTACCTTGTCGGTTCGGAGGTTGCCGTGAATATCGCCCAGAGAGTCCTGCCAGTCGTGCGTCTGCTTCTCGTTCTCGCCTTGGCTGCGGTTGTGTCTGCCCAGAAGAAGAAGGAAGCGCCGCAGTTCCGCTACCAGATGCCGGAAAAGATCGAGCGCGAGGTGGCGAAGGACGCTGCCGGTTACCTGCAGTGGGGCGAATACAAGCCGATCAAGTGCGTGACGTGCGAAGGCACCGGCAAGACGCTGTGCGCCACCTGCGAACGGGCGCCCGAAGACACCCCCAAGTGCATCGAGTGCCAGCGCAACAAGGAGCTTGAGGCGGTGTGTCGCGTGTGTGCCGGCGTGGGCACGTTTCCCGATCCGCTCGCGAAGGTCTCCTGCCCCGAGTGTCACGGCGCGGGGTTCTTCTTGTGCACTCTTTGCGGCGGGGATGGACGCATCAAGACTCAGGGCGGCGGCGACCGTTACGGCACCTGTCCGATGTGTCGTGGCGATGGCGGCTACAAGTGTGGTGTCTGTGCGGGAGAGAGGTTGGTGGAGACCGCGAGCTTGAAACCTTCGCTCAAGGACGCCAGTTCCGCGTTGCTGACCAAGGCCATTGCGACAACCGACCAGATGCTCACGGCGCTCACGGCGTTTGAGCCGGCGGCGAAGAACTCCCGCAAGGAGACCAAGGAGCTCGCCAAGATCCTGGAGAAGGGCAAAGACGTGTTTCCGCCGATGAAGCGCGCCCCCAAGGCACTCGAGGAAGTCATGAACAAGGTTTACGGCGGATCGGCCTACGTGGACTACAAGGAGCGTGAAGCCAACGCCATGGCCGTGTTCAAGGCGAACTGCGAGTACTACCTGAAGCACCAGAAGCGCATGATGGAGCTCGCGCTGAAGCGGGCCGAGGCCAACGAGAAGCTGGCCGCCGAAAACAAGGGCAAGTAGGGCCAGCGAGTTGGGTTGCTGGGTGGGGCCGCGCGGAGCCAACCCGATGCTGCAAGTGCTTTGGGTCATGCGGTAGGCTCTGCGCCATGTTGCGTTCGAGCTTCCTGGTCCCGCTGCTGTTGCCGTGCCTGTTTGCCACGGCGTCCGCGCAGGGTGTTGTCAATTTCTCCCTGCTGCAGCCCCCGGCCGCGGATCCAAGTGGCCCCCGGGCCACGGGCCTCGTGGGGGCGGTGTCGCGCAGCCGCGCTGCCGTCGTCTATGTGTGCGTCGAGGTGGATGGGCCGCGCGGCAAATTCCCGATCGAACGCGCCAGCACCGGGGTCATCGTCGACCCGAGTGGTCTCGTGCTCACGTGGGCGCATCTGATTGCCGAGGCGGCCGGTGCGGCGGACAAGCGCCTGCTCGTGCAGCTCGATGATGCATCGCATACACAACTGCCGGCGTCCGTGGTGAGTGTGGATGCCGCAACGGGCCTGGCTTTGTTGCAGGTGGCGCCACCGGCGGGTGGGCTCACCGGCGTGGAGTTTGGGGTCGACATGGCTGCCGCGGGCGAACCCACCGTCGCGTTGTGCATTCCCGAGGGCAAAGAACTGTTCGCCTTTGCGGGTGTCGTGAGCTCGGCCGTCGCCGAGGTCACGTTGCGGGGCCGTTCGATGGCGGCACGCGAAGTGCTCATGACGGACGGCCGCGCCGATGCTCGCTGCGACGGTGCGGCGGTGTTGGATGCCGCAGGCCGTCTGGTGGGGCTCTATGCGAGCGAGCACGTGCGCCGCGATGTGAGCGAACCCAAACTCGAAGACCTGAAGCAGCCGAGTTATGGCCTCGTCGTGCCGGTTGGTGTCGTGCGCCGCGCGTTCGTCGCCGAGTTTGCCAGGCCGACCGTCACCAACGCCTCGCTGCGCAAGGTGCCTGGACCGAGCCCGAGTGCCAATGCGCTGGCCGTAGCCCGCATCGCGCCTGCGGTCGTCGGTGTCTATGGCGGGCAAGGCAGCTGGCCCGATCTCGGCAAGAACGATCCCGGCGCCGCGCAGCGCCGGGAAGGCCTCGGTTCGGGCGTTGTGCTGGCCAAGAAGGGGTTGGTGGTGACCAACTTCCATCTCTGCAAGACGGACACGGTCTCGGTGCGGCTGTTGGACGGGCGCACCTTGCCGGCCAAGGTGTTGAAGAAGAACTTTGAGACGAACCTCGCCGTCCTGCGCGTCGAACTGCCCGCTGGGGTAGAACTGGTCGCGGCGGCGTGCCATGCTGACGATGACGTGGTGCTCGGTGAGACGGTGCTCGCGGTCGGCAATCCGACCGGGGTGCTTCCCGTCGTGACGGCTGGTGTGCTGTCGGCTCTGCGCGGCAATGGCCGGTTGCAGGCCGATCCCAACCTCGGCAACCCGAATGGTGGTGGGGCGTGCATCGATGCGTGTGGGCGCGTGCTTGGCATCGCCGATGCGGGCATGATCGATCCGCTCGACCTCGCGTTTGCGACGCGCGGCGACAAGGTGACCACGGAGACCAACCTGTCGACGTTTGTGGGCATCCGCCGCGTGCGCATGGTGTTTAGCAAGGAGATCGAAGACCTCGCCGCGAGTGACGAGTCGATCCGCACGAATGCCGCGGCGACTGACGAACGGGCCCGCCGCGATAGTGCGCTGACCGCGATGGTGGCGAAGACGAGCAAGGCGCTGCTCAACGTCTACGTGAGCTATACGACCGCCAAGGTCGACGAGGACGCCAACCCGTTTGCAGCTGCGGCGGACGCCAAGCAGCAGCTGCTCGGCCTTGGTTCGGGGGTCATCATCGACCGCTCGGGCCTGGCGATCAGCAACTGGCACGTCGTCGATGAAGCGACCAATCCCGATGGTTCAATGCGCAAGGACCACAAGGTCGAAGTGCGTGTCTTTGGCGGCAAGAAGTACGACGTGAAGGTGCTCAGCATCTCGCGCGAAGACGACCTGTCCTTGCTCCAGCTCGTGCTCGCGCCCGGCGAAGAAGTGGATGCGGTCGAACTCGGCAGCAGCGAGGACCTCCGCATCGGCGAGTGTGTTGCCGCGATCGGCAACCCGCACGGCGCCGCCAATACGATCACGTTCGGCGTGGTCTCGGCGAAGGACCAGGAGCTGCGCGTGCGGGGCCGCTGGGCCAAACTCGAACACCTCATCGAGACCGATGCGGCGATCAACGGCGGCAACAGCGGTGGTGCGTTGCTCGACATGAACGGGCGCCTCGTCGGCATCAACAGTGCGGGTGGCGGCACGTTCACGAACCGCGGATACGCGATCGCCGTCGACCACGTGCGCCAGCGCATCGTGGGGCTGCTCATGCAGTCCTACAAACTGCGCAGCCCCGAGCTCGGCATGCGCGTGCTCGATGACCAGGGCAAGGTGCTCGTCATGGACGTCGATGCGCGCGGCCCCGCGGCGAAGGCCGGTGTGATGTCGGGCGACTGCATCCAGGAACTGGGCGGAACGGCGATCACGTGGAGCCCCGGTTTTGCCCGGACCCTGCTGCAGCAGACGCCTGGCGTGGCAACGTCGCTCGTGGTCCTGCGGAAGGGCGAGAAGAAGGCCTTTCCACTCGTGCCCGTGGATCCGAGCATCTGGGCCGTCATTCGTCAGTCAGGGCTTGGTTGTCGCGAGTTCGGCTACGCCGAGGACCCAGAACTCGTGCGCAAGTCCGCGGTCGCGTTGCACCGCCGGTTCACGGGCGATCCGACGGCCGAGCCGCTCGAGATTCCGAACTCGGTGGTGCGCGTCGAGGCGGTCTATCCGGGCACGCAGCCCGAAGGCACGGATATCGCGGTTGGCGATCTGCTGCTTGGCGCGCAGTTCCGCAGCGTCGACACCAACGAGCCGGTGCTCGTGCCCCTCGCCGACGTGACCGCGATCAAGGACCTCTTCAACGACCGCCAGCTCGGCACCTACGACGGCCAGGAGTTCCTCTTCTGGGTCGCGCGCGGCGGGGAAATCCGCGAGGTCACCATCACCGCGAAGCGTCTGTTCTGGTAGTCGGCTGGTAGTCGGCGCGCGGTCCGGACCGCGCGCCGGGTCCGCCGGCGCGGCTACTTCGACTGGAACGACCCCTTGGCCTGCAGCATCTTGTCGCCGGCCTTCCAGCTCCAGACGAAGTTGATGACGCCCTTGGGCAGCGGTTCGAACGGGTAGAACACGACGACACCGGGGGCGGTCGCCGTGCGCGCGTTGCCGTCGTCGAGCATGATCGCGCCGTCGATCTTCTCACCCTTCGCCGTCGTCATCGAACACGTGAACGAGTGGCGGTCGGCGCCGATGCCCGAACCGAAGTGCACGGTGATCGGGAAGCCGACCTTCTTCTGCCCTTCGCGGCCGTTCTTCTTGAGCAGTTTCTCGACATCGGGCCCGAGGTCCGCGACGGCGACTTCGCCATCGAGGATCAGGCCGGTGTCGCGCGGGAACCACGTGTAGCCGGCGTTGGACGCCTTGGGGGCGCCAAGGCCGCTGACCGCGTTGATGACGAGGATGTCGCCGTCGAGATACATGCCGACCGTGAGGATCGAGTTGTTGAGCAGCGCGTCGCGGTAGCCCGGCAAGCTGATCCACTTCTCGAACATCTTCTTCGCGCCGGCGAGGTTGACGCCCGTTTCGACGAGCGCCATTTCGGCGAACATGCTGCCGACGTAGCTGCCGCCGAGGTCGACGACTTCGGTATGCAATTGGGCGGGGCTGCGCTGGTCCTTGTTCTTCTTCAGGTACTCCGCGTGTTCCTTGCAGCGGGCCGAAAGGTTGGCGGACCAGGTCACCGGTGTTGCCTGGCGTTCCTTGCGCGCGGCGTTGTAGGCCTCGAGCCACTTGTCGACGCCCTTGCTGATCGCTTGCAGCGGCGGGGTGTTGTTCTGGATCGCCTTCAGCACGGGCGAAGCACCGGTCCAGAAGTCCTCCCACTCCTTGTCGAGTTGGGCGACCTTGGCCTCGTGCGCTTCGTCAAAGCGCTTTTCGAACTCGAGCGGCTGCTTGTTGCGCTCCTTCTTCATCTGCAACGCGATCTGGTCAAAGTCGGCCAGCAGCTGCGGGTCGCGCCGCATCAGGTAGTCGCAGAACGACCACGCCTTGATGCGCTGCTCGTTGGTGAACGCCGCGGCATCGCAGAACGGCAGT
Source organism: Planctomycetota bacterium (assembly GCA_020851075.1). Lineage (GTDB taxonomy): Bacteria > Planctomycetota > UBA1135 > UBA1135 > UBA2386 > JADZDL01. The sequence goes on from JADZDL010000316.1 coordinate 54,113, forward strand.
TCGCGCGCGGGCACGCCACCGGTGCTCTTCCACGCCATCTCAAGGCTCAGGTTCTTCCAGATGTCGAAGTCCGGCGAGGTGTACTCACGATCTTCTTCGCTCGCCGTGGTGCCTTCCTGCTTCTTCAGGTCGACCGCGAACAGGCGGTTGTTGTTGAAGATCATGCCCACGAACGTGTGGCCGATGCCTTCGACCAACGCGTCCGAGCCGAAGTGGGAGCACGCGCGCGAGACGTTGCGCACTTCGTTGTCAAACAGCACCTGCGGGCCACCGGTGTGGGCGATGTGCGTGTTGCCGATGCTGCACGTGCTCGTGTGTTCGAGGCGCCACTCGAGGTCCGGGACCTGGTTGGCCTTCAGGATCTGCTGGTAGGTCTCCTTGGCACTGAAGGACGCCGACGACGGCCACTGGTCGATGCCGTGCGGCCACGGGAACGCGACCTCGCAGACTTTGAGCGCGCGCTCGGACCACTTCAGGGCCTCGAGCAGGTTGTCTTCTTCCTCGGGGTCGCCGTGCAGCGTGAAGTGCTCCGAGCGCACCGTGATGTACTTGACCTGGGCGCGGTCCAGCGGCGGGCATTCGACGCCTTCGACGCGCTTTACCTCGTAGTCGATCTTGGACTGCTCCTCGACCGCCTTCTCGATCATCTTGCTGCGGTCAAACAGGATCTGTTCGAGGCCCGTGCCCGTGACGCCGCCGACTTCGTGATGTTCGAGCGCCTTCTGCGCCTGCTCGTCCTTCTCGACCCAGCGCAGCACCATCTTCCAGTGGTAGTTCGCCCGATCGGTGCGGTCGGCGCGGTTCCACTTCTCGGCCTGCATCTTGTGCTGGCTCGCGAGGTCCTTGCGCAGTGCCTCGTAGGCCTTGAACAGCGGGGCACCTTCGGCGCCGTTGCCGGTGTCCGCGGTCGGGTAGGGGTTCTTCGTGTCCGGGTTCCAGCTCGACCCGATCTTCACGTAGTGCATGCCCTTCCAGGCTTCGGCGTTGTCCGGGTCGTAGAGCTTGATGGTCTGCAGCCAGACGATCTTGGCCTGGCGCGGAAAGCCCTTGTCGAACGCCTTCTTCGCGAACGCATTGAGGACCTTGGCCTGGCGCTGGTTGAAGTCAGCTTCGTCGTTCTGGCCCGTAGCATGGGCGACGAGCGACAAGGCACACAGGGTCGAAAGGAACGAGCGGTACGTCATGTGGTCGCGGGATCCTGGAATCGGTGGAACGGGCAGTCTAGCGCCATCCGGCGCCACCTGCGACCCGCCTTTCGCCGGCCTCGAACTCCCGGCGCGGGCGGGCGGTTTCTACCTGGGCGGAAGTGCGGCCCTCATTCCGTTTGGTCCTCGCGGGCAGGCACGCCATACTGCTTCGCCCTCGCAGTCGATCCCGGCTGCTACGCAACTGATGAGCAAGGTCTACGATATCGGCATTCTCCCTGGCGACGGCATCGGCGAAGAAGTCGTCAACGAGGCCCAGAAGGTCCTCGATGCCATCCAGTCGGTCTACGGCTTCCAGACGAAGCGCGAGCCCCTGCCCTACGGCGCAGAGCACTTCCTGAAGACCGGCGAGACGATGCCCGACGCGGCGTTCGATCGCATCCGCCAGATGCACGCCGTGCTGTTCGGCGCGATCGGCGATCCGCGCATCGAGGTCGGCAAGCTCGAGTTCGCGATCATCGCGGGCATGCGGCACAAGCTCGACCTCTACGTGAACCTGCGCCCGGTCAAGCTCTACCACGAGTCGCTGTGCCCGCTGAAGGGCAAGACGCCGAAGGACATCGACATCCTGTTCCTGCGCGAAAACACGGAAGACGCCTATTCGGGCGTGTTCGGTTTTGCGAAGAAGGGCACCGAACACGAGATTGCGCTGCAGGAGATGATCTTCACGCGGCGCTGCACCGAGCGCATCATCCGCCACGCCTTCGAACTGGCGAAGAAGCGCGGCCCGAAGCCCGGCAAGGACAAGCCGCAGGTGACCCTCATCGACAAGGCCAACGCCGTGCGCGCGCAGGATCTCTGGACGCGCACGTTCGCCGAAGTCGCGAAGGAATACCCGGGCATCGCGACCGACCACGCCTACATCGACGCGGCGTGCATGTGGATGGTGAAGAACCCCGAGTGGTTCGACGTCGCCGTGACGACCAACCTGTTTGGCGACATCATCACCGACCTCGGCGCGATGTTGATCGGCGGCATGGGCATCGCCGCTTCGGGCAACATCCACCCGGGCAAGGTGTCGATGTTTGAGGGCATTCACGGCTCGGCGCCCAAGTACAAGGGCACCGACAAGGCGAGCCCGCTGGCGACGATCCTCGCGATGGGCCTCATGCTCGACCACCTCGGCGAGAAGGAAGCCAGCGTCGAGCTCGAGGCGACCGTCGCCGAACTGATCCAGAGCGGCAAGATCCGCAGCCTCAAAGCCGGCGATCACAAGTGTTCGGAGCTCGGCTCCATGGTGCGCGACGCCGTGCTCGCGCGCGGCCGCAGCAAGCGCTGAGACCGGCCGCGCAGGCTGGCGGCGCGGGCTTGCGGTGCGGTGGAACGCGCGGTGCCATGGCGCTGCTGCGAAAGTGTGGCGAGCTCGGAAACGGCGCCCCACCCGGGCGCCTTACCCGCTACACTGGGGGGCCCCAGGGAATCGCCCAGCCTCCCCGTCGTCTCCACGAACTCATGCTCTCCACAACCTGCCGCGCCTTGCTGCGCGCGATCCTGTTCGTTGCCCTTTCGATCCCTGCGTTGGCCCAGAAGGTGCCGCAGGCCGTCACTCTGACGGTGCACCAGGCGCCGCCGGCGCTGCTGCAGCAGTTCGACGTGATGGTCGGCACGGTGCAGGATCTGCAGGTGCCGAATGGCACGCCGGCCGCAGCCCAGATCGACGTTGTGTTTGCGGGCCAGCAGGTGCGCCTCGACCTCACGCAGTTTGATGTGCGCACGCCGGGCTTTCAGCTCCTCGAGCGCACCGCCAACGGCCTCGTGCCCGTGCCAACGCCCGCGTGCACCACCTACCGCGGCGCGGTGGTGGGCGAGGCTGGCAGTGAAGTGGCGGCGAGCCTGCTGAACGGCTCGCTGCGGGCTTGGGTGAAGCGCGGTTCGGGGGATCTCTGGATCGTGCAGGCGGTGCGCGAAGTGCAGCCGACGGCAGGCCCTGCCGTGCACGTCGTCTACCTGAGTTCGGATAGCGCCAACCTCACGCAGCACTGTGGTGTGCCCGGCACCAACCAGGGTTTCGTGCCGTCGGTGATCGGGCAGGACGTCACCTATGCGTGCCAGCTGGCGATCGAAGCGGACTTCCCGTTCTTCCAGGCCAACGGCAGCAATACGACGGCGACCCAGAACGATGTGACCTCCGTCGTCAACGCCATGGACGTCATCTACCGGCGCGATGTGCAGGTTGCGCTGCAGATCAGCCAGATGATCGTCGACACGACGACCGACCCGTACACGACCAGTTCGCCGGGCACGCTGCTCACGCAGTTCCTCAGCTACTGGAACAACAACCACGGCGGCATCGCGCGCGATATTGCGCACCTGTTCACGGGGCGCCCGATGGGGGCCGTGAGCGGTGGCACGATCGGCATCGCCTACGTGGGCGTCGTCTGCAACCTCGGCAGCGCCTACGGCGTGTCGCAGTCGCGCTTCACGAACAACTTCAACTACCGGGTCGCGGTCTCGGCGCACGAGATCGGCCACAACTTCAACGCCGCGCACTGCGATTCGGCACCGCCCTGCAACATCATGTGTTCGGGCGTGGGCGGTTGCGGCAACAACCCGACTTCGTTCAGCGCCGGCGAACAGGCGCAGATCATCGGCTTCCGCCAGGGCCTGAATTGCCTCGCGGTGCAGCAGACGACGCCGTTCATCAGCAGCGTCTCGATCGCGAGCCACCAGACCTTCCGCCCGGCCCAGGTGATCCTCACGGGCACGGGTTTTACGGGCACGACCTCGGCCACGGTTGGCGGGGTGCCGGTCACGTCGTCGATTGCCGTGCTCAGCGATACCCAGCTGCGGCTCACGCCGCCGAGTGGCCTGCCGCTCGGCTTCCAGCCGCTCACGGTCACCAACACCGCCGGCACGAGCAACGTCGCCGGCCTCTTCTACACGGCTTCCAACCCGTGCCTCATGAGCGTGCCGAGCGCGATCCTCGGCGGCAACACGCTGGTCTGGCAGTTCGGCGGTTGGAGCAATGACCCGGCGTTCCTGGTCGTGAGCCTGCAGAACACCACGTCGCTCTACCAGGGGCTGCCGCTGCTGAACGGCTACTCGATCCTCTGGATCGGTGGGCTCGACGCGCGCGGCATGGGCTCCTATTCGGTGCCGCTGCCGTCCGGCGTCTTGAACGGGTTGCGCGCCTACAGCCAGTTGATCGACTTCGATCCGGCGACCCTGCTCGTGCGCAGTGTTTCCTCGATCTCGTCGACCCTCGTGCTGCTCTGACACCGCGGCTCACGCGGGCGGCGGGTCGGTAGGAATGCGCCAGGTCGGGCGGCTGGTTGTGGCCGCCCGTTCCCGCACTTCGCTCGCGAAGTTCGCCGGGTGGGCGCCGGCCCGTGCATCCTGAGGTGGCGAACAGGGTTGGGATTCCGAGCCGATGGCTCGTGGTGGGCTAGGTGGTTCGCTTGGGTACGTCGGGTTGGGTGGGTTTGGCATGGTTTCCTTGGGGTTTTGGTGCAGAGAAGAAGTGCCCCATCCGGGGCAGGTTTTCTGGCCGCGTTGCACGACTTCGCTGCAAGGGACCAAACCGTTACGTGGGGGATTTGGCCAAGGGCCGTAGCAAGCGCCTATCGTTTCCGGATCGCGCCTTGTCACCCGAGGTGCGCACCCACAGCATTCCCCACTGGAGTAACCATGAACATCCGTTTCACTTCCGCATTGCTCGCCCTCGCCCTGCCGGTCCTCGCTCAGGGAGACGCCGTCACCGCGCCCGAGAACCTCTTCTACAAGGCCTTCTACCTCGAGAAGGGCACCCGCGACTTCGTCGGTGCGATGGCTCTCTACGAGCAGTTCCTCGCCGTGGCTCCGACCCACAAGCTCGCCTCCGAAGCCGCGAAGCAGGAGTTTGCGCTGCTCGACAAGACGGGCAAGAACAAGGAGCGTGACGCGTTCCGCGTGAAGTACGAGAAGCTGCTCGGCAACGCAGTTGCCGTTGGCACCGGTGCCCCGGCTGGCGACGCTCCGGCCGGCGAGCGCGGTGAGCGCCCGGCGCGCGGCGAAGGTGGCGCGGAAGGGCGTGGCCCAGGGGCCGGTGGTCGCATGGACCCGGCGGCTCGCATCGCCGAGCTTGAGACGCAGATCGCGGCCGCCAAGGCCGAAGGCAACGAAGAGCAGGTGAAGACCCTGACCACGCGCCTGGAGCGCATGAAGCAGATGGCCGCCGGTGGTGGTCGCAACCAGGGTGGTCCCGGCCAGGGTGGCCCCGGTGGTGGTCGCATGGGCGGCATGCGCGCCCTGTTCGGCAACACCAAGCTCGCCGACATGCCTGCCGAAGAGCTCACCACGCTGAAGGAAAGCGTGACGGCGATGGAAGGGGTGCCCGAGATGATGAAGCAGGCCCTCTCCGAGGAGCAGGTGAAGACCTTCGAGACGAACCTCGAGTTGCTGAAGAAGGGTCTCACCGACAACAAGCTCGAAGACGCCCAGAAGGCGCTCGACGCGATGAAGGCCGTGATGCCGCAGCGCCGCCAGCGCGGCGGTGGTGGTGACGCCGGCGGTGGCGCGGGCGGCGGCGCCGGTGGTGGCCGCGGTGGCCGCGGCGGCAACAAGGGTGGTGGCGGTGGTGGCGGCGGCTTCTGAGCTGACCGCGTAAGACGAGCATGCCCCCGCTCGTCGTGCGGCCGCGTGGATCCCCACGCGGCCGCACGCATTTCCGGTGTGCCCTTTCGCGCCGCCGAAGTCTCGGCCACACTCTCGGGCCTCCATGCGCAAGCTGCGATCGGACCCCGTTCGACTGGAGGTGTTCCATCACCTCACGAGTGCCTACTGCGAAGAGGCCGGCGTGCGTCTGCAGCGCAGCGCGGTCAGCCCCAACATCCGCGAGCGGGCGGACTTCTCGGTGGCGATGTTCGACGGCGCTGGTCGCCTCATCGCCCAGGCCGCGCACATTCCCGTGCACCTTGGCAGCGCCGGCGACGCGGTCGCGGCGGCGCGTGCGGCGATCGAGTTCCGGCCGGGCGACGTCGCGATCCTCAACGACCCGTACGCGGGCGGCACGCACCTGCCGGACGTCACGATGGTGCGGCCGGTGTTTGGGCGCGATCGCCGGCGGCCGGATTGGTTCCTCGTCAATCGTGCGCACCACGCCGATATCGGTGGTAGCACGCCGGGCTCGATGGGCATCGCCGCGGACCTCTATGCCGAAGGTCTCGTGCTGCCGCCCGTGTTGCTGCGCGCTGGCGGCAAGCTGCAGCAGGACCTGTTGCGCCTGTTTGCCAAGAACGTGCGCGGCAGCGAAGAGCGGCTGCTGGACCTGCGCGCGCAGGAAGCGAGCCTGCACCAGCTCGAGCAACGGCTGCAGGGTTACGTGGCCGAAGTCGGCAGCGCGACGGTTCAGCAACTCACTGACGACCTGCTCGACTCCACGGAGCGCGCTGGGCGCGCGGCCCTGCGGCGCCTTGTGCGCGGCGTGTTCACCGCTGCGGACCACCTCGAAGACGATGGTTTTGGCAGCGGCCCGATCCCGATCGTGTTATCGCTGCGCACGGGCGGTCGTCGCCTCGTCTTCGATTGGTCGGCCACCGGGGCGCAGGTGAAGGGTGGCGTACACTGCAACCGCAGCGTCGTGATGGCGGCGTGTGTGTATGCGCTGCGGTGTCTGTGCCCGGATCGGTTGCCGACCAACGAGGGCCTGTTCCGGCTCCTGTCGGTGCAGACCAGGCTCGGCACGCTCGTGGATCCGCGGCCACCGGCGCCCGTCGCGGGGGGCAATGTCGAGACGAGCCAGCGACTCGTCGACGTCGTCTTCGCCGCTTTGCAGCAAGCGTTGCCCGGGGTCGTGCCGGCGGCTTCGGCGGGAACGATGAGCAATCTGTCGTTTGGCGGCCAACGTGAGGATGGGTCGGAGTTTGCGAGTTACGAGACGTTGCCCGGGGGGGCCGGCGCGGCACCCGGCGTCGCGGGGCAGGCGGCCATCCAGACGCACATGACCAATACGCGCAACACGCCGATCGAAGAGCTGGAGAGCCGCTACCCGGTGCGCGTGCGCGCGTTGTCGGTGCGGCGCGGCAGCGGTGGTGCGGGTGCCCAGCGCGGCGGCGACGGTCTGCAGAAGTGCCTCGAAGCGCTGGTGCCGCTGCGCGTGTCGTTCCTCGGCGAACGCCATCGCAGTGGTCCCCCGGGCGCTTGCGGTGGCAAGGACGGGGCCCCAGGTCGCCTGTGGCGCATCACGCCAGGTTCGCGGCAGCGTTTGCCCGCGAAGTGTTCGTTTGTGCTCCATCCTCTGGAGCGGGTGCTCGTCGAAACCCCCGGTGGAGGTGGTCATGGTCGCTAGCCAGAATCGTCAGCCAAGTCGTCATTCGGGTCGCCCTTCGAGCCGCCGTCCGGGCCGCCCTCGGTGGTTGGTCATGGCCCTCGTTCTCGTCGCGGGCTGTGCCACCGTGCCCTACGCGCCATGCCCCGTCGAACTCGGCGCGCCGTTGCCCGACGATGCGTTCGCGGTGTGCAAACGGGTGCTGGGGCGTCGTTTTGGTGGGGTAACCCTCGCCGACGAAGCGGCCTTCCTGCTGCAATCGGGCTGGGTGCCCGTCGCCGAACAGCCCGGCGAACGCCGCGCGTCGGTGTTCTGCGAAGGCGGGGAACTCATGGTCCTCGTCGAATCGCGCTGGCTCAGCGAACCCGTGATCGGCCTGCCCGCCTGGAGTGCCGTGCGCGCGGATCCGGCGGCCGAACGCGAACTGGCGGCAGTGCTGCGTGCCGAGCTGTTGCCGGAGGCCAAGGTCTCGGGCAACAATGTGGCGGTCACGCCGACGGGCCGCTGAAACGGCAAGCCGGGCGCGCCGGCGCGGCTCTGCGCGCCAAGGATCGCCGCCGCGGCAAGCCGCAGGCGTCCTTCGCTCGGCCAGCGGCGTTGCGCGCGCTGCAGCAGGGCGAGCGCGGCGGCTTCGTGCGCGCGCGCTTCGAGCAGGCGCGCGCGGGCGAGCACCACGCTGCCGCGCGGCAGGTTGGCCACTTGCCGGCCGCGGCGCAGTGCGTGGGCCGCGGCGCCCAGGTCCCAGGCGACGAGGCACGCTTCAAACAACCAGAGCCACGCCGTCGGTTGGCGCGGGCAGAGCCGCGTCGCTTGTTCGAGCAGGGTGCGCGGCGAACGGGCGTCCAGGCGCGGGCGGCGGATCCACTTGGCGAGCACCCGCCGCACTTCCAGCGTCGCCGGCCGGACCTGGAAGTGCGCGCGCAACCGCCGCAGTCGGCGCAGGCGCGACCGGGGATCGGGGCGGCGGCGTTCGCGCGGCAGCAGGTGCACGGCGCCGCGGTCGCGCAGCAGGTCGGCGGCGAGGCCGGTGAGGGCTTCGCCGAGTCGTTCGCGCCAGAAAGCGAGCCGGGGATCGTCGTCGGTGTGTTCGGTGGCCAGATCTTCGAGTTCGGCGCGCAGCTTGTGGATGGTGCGACCAGTCCGCGCGGCGCTGGCCGCCATGTTGCAACGGCCGTTGACGAGCCGCACGAACACATCCTGCGGCAGCGGGTTCTTGGGCGCCGGTTCGCCGACCGGTGGGGCGGGTTGCTCCTGGGGGTCGGGCGCCGGCGTCGCGCTGGTGGGCGTGCGGTTGCGGTAGACCCAGCGTTCGGCGAGGCGCAGCCAGCGACCGTTGCGTTCGGTCGGCGTGAGCCCGACCAGCAGCGCGGGCGACTGGAGGCAGTCGACCGCGAGTTCCTGCCGCAGCTCGAGCAGCAGGTCGGTCCGTTCGCAGAACGGCAGCTTCCTCCAGGCGGTGATGCGGCGCACGACGCCGGGCAGGATGCGGGTGGCAAACGCATCGAGCAGCTGCAGAGCCTCTTCGCGGTAGTTTGGTTCGAGTTCGGTGGTGTTCATGGGATCCGTTCGCTGAGGGTTGCCCGGCGAGGTTGGCGCGATTCCCAGCTCCCGACCGGCTGGGCGCCGACGACGTTGGGCCCTGGATGCAAGTGCACAACCGGGGGAAGGCTTGACGACGGATCCTTGGCATCGGCCCCACGAAGCAGGTGAACCCGGCGGGCGGGTTGCTATGCTGCTGCCCTTTTCTTGCAGCCGAACTTCATGCCCACCACCTGTGTCGTAGGCATCCTCTGGGGTGACGAAGGCAAAGGCAAAGTCATCGACTTCCTTGCCGCCGAGACCGACTACGTCGTCCGTTTCGGGGGTGGCCACAACGCTGGCCACACACTCATCTTGCCGTCGGGCAAGCTGGTGCTCCACCTGGTGCCCTCGGGGGTTGTCCATGCCCACACGACCAACGTGATCGGCAACGGGGTCGTCGTCGATCCCATCCATCTCTGTTCTGAGATCGCGAAACTGCGCGATCGGGGCCTGCGCGTCGAGTTGGGGCGCAATCTGCTCCTCAGCGAGCGTGCGCACCTGATCCTCGAAGCGCACCGCCAGCAGGACCATTGGCACGAACACCTGCGCGGCAGCGGCAAGATCGGCACGACCGGTCGCGGCATCGGCCCGGCCTACAGCGATCGCTGCAGCCGTATCGGCCTTCGCCTCGGCGACTTGCTGCGGCCCGAGCGGTTGCGCGCCGGGTTGCAGAGCCTCGTGCAGCAGAAAAACGCGTGGTTCGCGTCGGCGGGCCTCGCCGCACTCGATCCCGACACCATGTACCGCGACCTGCTGGCCGCCGGGGAAACCCTGCGTCCTGGCATCGTCGATACCGGGGCTGTGTTGCGCGAGGCGAACGCGGCGGGCAAACGCATCCTGCTCGAAGGCGCGCAAGGCTGTCTGCTCGACGTCGAGCTCGGCACCTACCCGTTTGTGACCAGTTCGCACGCGAGCACCGGCGGTGCGTTCAGCGGCACCGGCCTGCCACCGCACGCGATGCGTGTGGTCGGCATCGCCAAGGCCTACGCGACGCGCGTGGGCGAAGGTCCGTTCCCGACCGAGCTGAAGGACGAAGTTGGCGACCAGTTGCGCAAGGCCGGCAACGAGTTTGGTTCCACCACGGGTCGGCCGCGCCGTTGCGGCTGGTTTGACAGCGTTGCCGTGCGCTACTCCGGCGGTGTGTCGGGCGCCAGCGAGCTCGTCGTGACCAACCTCGACGTGCTGCGCGGTTTTCCGCTGCGCATCTGCGTGGCCTACCGCATGCCGGATGGCACGCGCACGACGCAGTGGCCGGCGTTTGACCTCGAGCTGGCGGTGCCAGAATACGTCGAACTGCCGTCCTTTAGCGAAGACCTGCGCGAGATCCGGCAGTTTGCAAAGCTGCCGCTGAACGCGCAGAACTACATCCGCGCGCTCGAGACCCACACGGGCATCCCGGTGCGCGTGGTGTCGGTTGGTCCGGAGCGCCAGCAGGTGATCCTGCGGTGAGCACCCGCGGGCCGAACGACCTGGTCGGACCGCGCAGTGTCGCGGTGATCATGGACGGCAACGGCCGGTGGGCGAAACGCGCCGGCCTCGAGCGCATTCGCGGCCACGAGCGTGGCATCGATGCCGTGCGCACGACGGTGACCGAGTGCGCGCGGCTCGGTGTGCAGGCCCTCGTGCTCTACGCGTTCTCCGAAGAGAACTGGGCGCGGCCGCAGCGCGAGATCGACCTGTTGTTCAAGCTGCTGAAGCGGTTCCTGCGCGAAGAACGCGACACGCTCATGCAGAACCGCGTGCGCCTGCTGCATTCCGGGCGTCGCGCCCGGTTGTCTCCCGACGTGCTCGGCTTGCTCGACGAAACGATGGCGATGACGGCCGGCAACGACGGCATGCGCCTCAGTCTCGCGATTTCGTACGGCGGCCGGCAGGAACTCGCCGACGGTGTGCAGGCGATTGCTCGGCAGGTGCAGGCAGGCACGCTGGATCCTGCCGCGATCACCGAAGAGACCATTCGTGCGCACCTCTACCACCCGGAGCTGCCGGATCCCGACCTGCTGATCCGAACGGCGGGAGAGATGCGCATCAGCAACTTCCTGCTGTGGCAGGTGAGTTATGCGGAGATCCACGTCAGCGACGTGTGCTGGCCCGAGTTCGGCGCCGAACATCTGGCCGCCGCGTTCGCCGACTACGGGCGCCGCGTGCGCAAGTTCGGCAAGGTGCTGTGATGGCGCGGAGCGACCTGCAGATCCGGGCGGTGCTGGCGCCGACGATGCTCGGCATCGTGGCGCTCGTCTACTGGCTCGACTACCACACGATCCTCTGCAGCAAGCAGGGTGCGCTGTCCGGTGGCCTGCTCGCGTTACTCGGGGTGCTTGGCACCTGGGAATACGTGATGCTGCTGCGTGGCCCCGGTTTCGCGGTCGCCGGCAAGACCCTGCTGTTCTTCACTGCGCTACTGCTCGGCAGCGCCTTCCCGCTCGGATGGCACCAGATCGACCACGAGTTCTATCCGCTCGTGATCGGCACGATGCTGCTGCTGTTTCCGTTGTTGGTGCGCTCGCTCGGCAAGAACGACATGAAGGTCGGCCTCGAGAAGCAGGGCGCCACGATGCTCGGGTTCCTGTTCGTCGCCTGGCCGATGTACTTCGCCATCGGCACGTGCTTTCGGCACCTGCCGTCGGTGTTGTTCGTGGTGCTCGTCTGCAAGGGTGGCGATATCGGCGGCTACTGCATCGGCCGCCTGCTCGGGCGCCACAAACTGATCCCGCACATCAGCCCCGGCAAGACGATCGAAGGCGCGCTCGGCAGCCTCGCTTCGTCGGTCGCGCTGGCCGCCTGGCTGCGCTCTGTCCTGCTGGAGCCCGTCGTGCAGTTGCCACTGTGGGCTGCGCTGCTGGTCGGGGTGGCGTTGAACTTCACGACCCAGACCGGGGATCTTATCGAGTCCTTGCTCAAGCGCCGGTGCAATGCGAAGGACAGCTCGAAGTTGTTGCCAGCGCACGGGGGCGTACTAGACCTCGTGGACAGTTTGCTGTTTTCCTTCTGTGTGTGGTTCTGCGTGCTGGTCTGGCTGACCTGAGTCCGCTGCCTTCGCCGGGTTTCCGCGGGCCCTTTCCTGCCACTTGCAGGCTACACTCGCCGCGCAATGACTGACGCTGACATCCACATCCCGGTCCAGTCGGTCGACGAGGCCCGCACGCTGCTGGGGCCGCTCGACAGCAATGCCCGGCTGATCCGCGAACTGCACGGCGTGAGCGTGCTGGCCCGCGATGGCAGCCTGCGGCTGCTTGGGGATGCCGAACACGTCGCCCTCGTGCAGCAGATCCTCGAAGAGAGTCTGCAGGTGATCCGTTCGGGCCGTCGTCTGTCGACGCAGGACGTCGCCGCGCGCCTGCGCGCGACGCTAGCCGAGGACTCGTCGACCGAAGGTGGGGGCATGCCCGAGCGCGCGCACCGCCACGCCGTGACGATGACCGTGCGCGCGCGCACCGCCGGCCAGCAGCGCTACCTTGAGTGCCTCGAAGCGCACGACGTCGTGTTTGCGGTGGGGCCCGCCGGCACCGGCAAGACCTACCTCGCGGTGGCCAAGGCGATTGAAGCGATGAAGCGCGGCACCGTTCGCCGCATCGTGCTCGTGCGCCCCGCGGTGGAGGCCGGCGAGAAGCTGGGGTTCCTGCCCGGCGACCTGCAGGAGAAGATCGATCCGTACCTGCGGCCCATGTACGACGCGTTGCAGGACCTCGTCGATGCGCGCACCCGCACGCGCTGGCTCGAAAGTGAGGTCGTCGAAGTCTGCCCGCTCGCCTACATGCGCGGCCGTACCCTCAATCGCGCGTTCGTGATCCTCGACGAAGCGCAGAACACGACGGTCGCGCAGATGCTCATGTTCTTGACCCGCCTCGGCGAAGGTTCGCGCATGGTGGTGACCGGCGATCCGTCGCAGGTTGACTTGCCGGGCAATGTTACGTCGGGTCTCGGCGATGCCGTGCGCAAGCTCGGCGAGGTGGATGGCATCGGCCTGATCCGCCTCGATGCCGGGGACGTCGTGCGCCATCCGGTCGTGAGCCGCATCGTCATGGCCTACGAACGGGCGCCTGGCAACAAGCCGCACGCATGAGCACCGGAAAGCAGCCGAAGTCGGCCCGTCGAGCGAAGCCGCCAGCGAAGAAACCAGCGAAGAAGGCCCCGACGAAGAAGGTGAAGCGTGGCTCCTCCGCTCCCGCTCGGCAGCTTCGCCTGCAGCTCGCGGTCGAAGATCGTGGTCGCCCGCGCACGGATCTGACCTTCGTTCGGCAAGTTGTTCGCGCCGCGTTGCAACACTGCAAGCAGCCGCAACTGCCGGTGTCGCTGCTGCTCACGAACGATCGTGAGATCGCGAAAGTGCATGCGGAGTACCTCGACGATCCGACGCCGACCGACGTCATCTCGTTTGATCTCGACGGCGAAGCGGACCTCGTAGTCAGCGTCGAAACCGCCAAACGCATCGCGAAGTCGCAAGGGCACGCCGTACGCGCGGAAGTCGCGCTCTACATCGTGCACGGCATCCTGCACTGCTGCGGCTTCGACGACATCAAGCCGCGCGATCGTGCGCGCATGCGTCGCGCGGAGCGCGAAGTGATGCAGAGTTTGTGCCTCGACTACACGTTCGTCGATGCGTGACTCGCGGTGCGCACGACAGAAGTCGTGATCGACACGTTGCGCCGTACGTGGATCGTGTGCTACGTTGTGGGCGACTCGATGGTCAACATCATCGTGTTGTGGTCGCCGTAGTGTCGGCGAACCAACAACACGCGGGTGTGCACACGCGATGTCGAACGTGTCGGAGCAGCAACGCCTGCGACGACACGCCGACACCGCACGATGCGGCGAGTGCTTGCAATGGTGGGTGCCACATGGTGAGCAAGAACGTGAATGGAGCCGATCGGCAGGCGCGCGGGCCTCGCCGCGCGGATGGCAGTAGCAACGGCAGTACGGTCGCCGCGAGTGATGCGGCTGCCAGCAGTGATGCGGCGGGCGGACACGAGTTGACCGAGGACCTGCTGCGTCGGTACCGCCGTCGCGGTTCGACCGCGCTGCGGGATCAGGTCGTCGAACGCCACCGCGAGATCGTCGAGTCGATGGCGCGTGGACTCGCGCAGCGACTGCCGCCGAGTGTCGATGCTCAGGACCTCGTCCATGCCGGCATGTGGGGCCTCATGCAGGCGATCGCGACCTACGAGCCCGCGCGCTGCGATCAGTTCTCGGCGTTCATGCGGATCCGCGTTCGCGGCGCGATGCTCGATGAACTGCGGCACATGGACTTCCTGCCGCGCCTGTTCCGGCGCCGCCTGCGCGAACGATCCGAAGCGGTGGTGCGGCTGCGTTCGGTGCTTGAGCGCGAACCCAGCGATGCCGAACTCGCGGCCGAACTGGGCGTCTCCGAGGCGGTGTTGTGGCAGCGTTACGAGTCCTGGAGCGGGCGCGCCTGCACCAGTGGTGAAGGGGCCGACGGCGATCGCATGGAACAGCTGACCGACGACGACATCGAGTCGCCGATCGAAGCGATCACGCGCCAGGAACTGCTGCAGATGATCCGTCAGAGCCTTGGGCCGATCGAGTGGAAGGTGTTGCAGCTCCACTACTTAGAGGGCATGACGGGCAAGCAGGTGGCGCGTCGGCTGCGGTTGTCGGCGTCGCGCATCTGCCAGATCCACGGCCAGGTGCTCGATCGCTTGAAGGCCCAGCTCGCGTCGGTCGCGGCGGTCTGAGACGCGGTCTCCAGGTGCGCCGCCCCCGAATGGGCGGCCGCCGCCGCTTTGGCGCTGGCGCACGGACGCGTCGCCCTGCAGCATCTTCGTATGCCGGTTGTTGATCGAGTTCCTTGCCCGGGTTCAGGTGCTTCGGCGTTCCACCTGCGTTCTGGCGAGCTGTGGTGCGAAGATCTGCCGATTCGCGAGCTTGCAGCGCGCTTTGGCACGCCACTTTACGTCTATAGCGCCGCCGTGCTCGACGAGCGCGTGCAGCGCGTGCGCGCGGCCTTTGGTCCCGAGGCGCAGATCTGCTACGCGGTGAAGGCCAACTCCAACCTGTCGCTGCTGCAGCGTATGCATGGCCTCGGCATCGGCTTTGACCTCGTCAGTGGTGGCGAACTCGGCCGCGTGCAGGCGGCTGGCCTGCCCACGGCCAACTGCGTGTTCGCGGGCGTTGGCAAGGAGTCGTGGGAGATCGAGGCGGCGGTGCAGGCCGGCATCCTGTTCTTCAACGTCGAGTCGCCGCACGAACTGCCGTTGCTCGCCGCGGCCGGGCAGCGCGCGGGCCAGCGTGTTCCCGTCGCGTTGCGCCTCAACCCCGACGTTGATGCGGGCACGCACGCCTACATCAGCACGGCGAAGAAGGACAACAAGTTTGGCGTCGCGCTCGAACGCGCCGGTGAGGTCGTGGCTGCGATCGTGGCCAATCCGTGGCTCCGGCTCTGCGGTTACCACGTGCACCTCGGCAGCCAGCTCCGGCGCGTGGAGCCCTACGTGCAGGCCCTGGCCCGGGTCGGCGCATTTGTGGACGGCGCCCGCGAGCGCAGTGAAGGGGTCACGCACTACGACCTCGGCGGCGGGTTTGGCATTGCCTACGGCGATGGCGAGCCGCTCGATGTGCACGCGGTTGCGGCGGCACTGCTGCCCATGCTGCGCGCGCGCGGTTGGCGGCCCGTGGTGGAGCCCGGTCGTTACCTCGTCGGGGATGCCGGGGCCCTGATCACCGCCGTGCTCGGCGAGAAGAACCAGGGGGCGACCGATTTCGTGCTCGTCGATGCGGCGATGAACGACCTCATGCGGCCAGCCCTCTACCAGGCCGAGCACCCGATCGTGCCGGTGGTATCGGGTTCGGGTCCTAGCCACGTCGTCGATGTGGTCGGGCCCGTCTGCGAAACGGGCGATTTCCTCGGCAAACGCCGCGAACTGCCGCACTGCGAGCGCGGTGACCTACTGGCGGTTCTAGGGGCGGGTGCGTACGGTGCGTCGATGGCCTCCAACTACAACTCCCGCCGGCGGCCCGCGGAAGTGCTCGTAGAAGGCAAAACGGCCCGGCTCGTTCGCCGGCGCGAGACCTTGGCCCAACTCCTCAGCAACGAGATGGATCTGCATGAAGCCTGAACCCACGTCGATTCGTCCGTCGCGCCAGTGGCTGCCGCGGGGCCTCCTGTTGTTGGGCCTCTGGTTGCTGGCCCTGCCGGCGGCGGGCTGCTCGCTGCTCGAAGACGAGTTCTCGTTCCTCGATCGCGCGGCCCCCGCGAGTGCCAAGGCGCCGGATTCGCCGTTCAGCGCGGAGACCCTCCGTCCCTGAGTGGGGCGGGCGCCGCATCATGGTGAGCGATCGCCTTCGCGAAGTGATGTTGCGCGCCGAAGGCGTGGGCGAACTCACCGGGCCCGAGGTGCACACCGGCCGCGCCGAGCATCCCGTCTGCGGCGACCAGATCCTGCTGCACGTGCGCTTCCTGGCCGGCAACATCGAGCAGTTGCGGTGGCAGGCGAACGGTTGCCCCGCGGCGATGGCGGTGGCGGCACTGGCCTCGGTGGTCTTGCCGGGCACGGCGTTGGCGACTGCGCCGAGCACGCTGCAGAACGCGCTGCAGGCGCACGGCGGCCTGCGCGCGCATGAACGCCACGCCGAAGGCCTGCTGCTGCGCGCGTTGGCCCAGGCCGCGGTGACCACGGGAGAGGCCTGACGTGGCGCGCTGGAGCGACTTCCTGCAGCGGTTGCGCGGCGATGTGCACGACACCGACCGCCAGCGCTGGCTCGCGATCGTCGGGCTCAATCGCCAGCTGGCGGCCGCCGACAGCCAGAAGCAGGTTCTCACGGTGCTCGTCGATGAGGCGGTGCGCCTGTTTGGCGCCGAGCGCGGTTTTCTCGTGGCGACCGCGGACACAGCACCGGGTTTTGCCGTGGCGATCGCGCGCAACCTCGATCGCGAAGCGGTTGCCAACCCCGAGCGCAAGGTGTCGACGACGATCCTGCAGCGCGCTCTCGCGGCCGAGGATGGTGTGTTCAGCGAAGATGCGCAGGAAGGCGAGCTCGGGGCCGCGCGCAGTGTCGCCGACCTGCGTCTGCGTTCGGTGCTCTGCGTGCCCCTGCGCGTTGGTGCGCAGGCGCTCGGTTGCCTCTACCTGGACCATCGGTTCCAGGCGAAGGTCTTCTCGCCGCGCGATCTGCCGTGGCTCGCGGCGTTTGCGGACCAGGGCGCGATCGTGCTGCATCTGCATCGACTGCTCGCCGAGAACCGCGCCCAGGCCGCGCAGCTCGCCGAACAGAACCGTTCGTTGTTGGCGACCGTCGCCGTGCAGGCCGAGGTACTCGCGGCGCCCGTGCAGCAGTTGTCGCGCCGCGAACTCCAGCATGCGTTCCCTGGCCTCATCGGCGAGGCCCCCGAGCTCATGCGCTGCTTGCACGTGCTCGATCGGGTGGTCGACACCGATCTGCCGGTTCTGCTCACCGGAGAGAGTGGCACGGGCAAGGAGGTCGCCGCGCGCGCGCTGCACCAGAGTGGGCCGCGGCGGCGCGGGGAGTTCGTGGCCGTGAACGTGGCCGCCATCGCCGCCGACCTGCTCGAGAGCGAACTGTTTGGCCACCAGAAGGGGGCCTACACGGGGGCCGACCGCGATCGCGTCGGTCTCTTGCGGCAGGCGTCGGGCGGGACGTTGTTCCTCGACGAGCTGACCGAGATGGCTCCGGAGCTGCAGGCCAAGTTGTTGCGCGCGCTGGAGGCTCGGCAGATCCGGCCCGTCGGCGGGGATCGCGAGTTTGCTATCGATGTGCGCGTGGTGGCCGCGACCAATCGTGATGTGCGGCAGGCGGTGGCCGAAGGTCGCCTGCGCGAAGACCTCTACTTCCGGCTGGCGGTGGTGACGGTGCACCTGCCGCCGCTGCGCGACCGGCGCGAAGACCTCACTGCCCTCGCGGAGCACTTCCTCGCGCAGATTGCTCGCGAACAGGCGCAGCCGGCCCGCCGCGTGCCCCCGGAGCTGGCGGCGGCACTTCGGGTGCGGTCGTGGCCGGGCAACCTGCGGCAGTTGCGCAACGAGATGCAGCGCCTGTCGGCGCTGGCGGGTGCGCAGGAACTGCGCGCCGAACTGCTGTCGCCCGAGGTGGCGGCCCCTGCTCCGGCTCCGGCGGCCAGTGGCGCGCCGGCCGCGTTCGACCTCGCGGCAGTCGAGCGCTGGGCCATCGAGCGGGCGATGAAGGCGGCGAAGGGCAACAAGGCCGAGGCCGCTCGCCTGCTCGGCATTGCGCGCCGCACGCTCTACGACAAGCTCGGCGACGCGCCCTGACCCTGAACTGATGGCAAGCTTGTGCGGGCGGTGGGGTGTGCAGGAATTGCACATGCGTGCACCCTGGCGCCGTGTCGGTTGGGCGGAAGACGTTCTGTAAGTATTGGGCAGGTAGTTAGATACGGTTCGTTCTCGGAATGGTACCGCAGTTGCATCCGCGGCGGCGTGCGCACTTCTTCGATCCTCCTGCTGGCAACCCTCGCGGCCTTGGCGCCGGCGCAGGGTGTCCGCCTGGTCGATCGCATCGAGGCGCCCATGTTGTACGTGTCGCTGGAGGGTGGAGCTGGGGAAGGGGGCGCGGCCGATGGCGCTCCCAAAGCTGACGCCGCCGGCCGACCCGTGCCTGGTCCCGTGCACCAGCTGCTCGCCGATCCGGCCTTCGACGCGCTGTTTGGGGCGTCGACGACCGCAAATGCCGGGACCGTGCCCGCCGGCAGTGCTTCGCGCGCCTTGACGCTCGTGCGTGGGGTGCTCGGCCGCAGTTCGGGCGATCTCGAGCTCGTGCTCACGGGTGTCGTGCCGTCGGCGGGCCAGCCGCTGCTCGTGCTGCGCGCCCGTCTGCGCAAGGATGACCGGGAGCGGCTGCAGGGTGTGCTGCAAGGCGCGGACCTGGCGCAGCCGCATCGGGTGCTCGGCGGCGAGAAGACGTGGTCGCTGCGCACCAACGATCGCGCCGCGGTCGCGGGACCTGGCGAGCTCGTCGAACTGGCGCTCGTCGGCGACGACCTGTTGGTCGCGAACGACTCCACGGCGATGGAAGAACTGCTGGCGCCCGTCGACCAGCGCACCTCGGCGAGCACCACGCGCCTCGTCCTGTCGGCGGATCCGCGGTTCACCTCGCTGCGCAAGCGAGTGCAGGTGCCCGCCGGCTCGCTGCTCGTCTACGGTGATTGGTTGCGCCTCGGACAGCGACTGCAGGCCGCGACCCAGAAAGAAGCGGGGGCGGGCAGCGAGTTGCCGTCGTTCCTGCTCGAGTGGTCGGGGCTTGGCTCCGCGCGCAGCGTGATGGCCTCGCTCTCGGGGGTCGGCGGTGACTTCACGGGCACCTTGTTGCTCGACTTCGACCATGCGGAGCGGGCGCCCGAGTGGCGGCGCATGCCGCCGGGCCCGGATCGTGGTGGCCCAGATCGCGGCGGCAGGCGCGACGGCCCGGACCACCGCGGTGGCCCCGATCGCGAACCCCGCGGCGACATTTCGCCCATCGATGGTTGGTTGGCGGCCGCGCAGTCGGTACCGGCGCGCACGCTACTGCCCGAATTGCCAGGCGGAGGCCTCGGTGGGCTCGTGCTCGCGGTCGATCTCGCCGACATCGCCAAACGTTCGCCGGGTGGCATCGGCATGTTGCGCATGCTGCGCGATTCGTTTGCCGACTACGGCCTCGACTTTGATCGCAATGTGTTGAGCCGGCTTGGCTCGCGCGGCACCGTGCAGCTGTTGTTCCGCCGTGCGGATGATGCGACGACGGAAGTGGTATCGGTGTATTCCGTGCGGGCCAGGTCCAAGAAAGCAGCCAACGATCTGTTTCAGGATCTGCGTCGCGCCGTCGAGCAAGGTGGTTTTGGCACGCTCATCACCAACAAGGATCGCAAGGGTCCGGAAGTGCTCCTGCTTTCGCGCGCCCGTCCGTCTCATGCGGAGAGCACCATCGGTGTAGCTCTTTATGAGGATTCGGTGCTCGTTGCGTTTGATGACGAAACACTCGTGCAGGTGCACGAGGAATACAAACGCACCGCGCGGCAACGTGGCAAGCGGGATGCAGTCGTCGGTGCGGCCGTGCAGACGATCGGCGGCAGCAACATCGCGGGTCTGTTTGATCTCGACCTTGCGCCGTTGTTCGAGCGAATTGCGCAAGCGTTGACTTCTTCGCCAAATGGTGAAACTTCCTCGCGCATCGACCTATCTCGTATCCCCAAACGTCACATCGGCTACCTCGATCTGCAGCCGCGTGATGGTGGGGTTGTTCTACAAATTCGAGTGTTGAGTTCGCAGTAACAACGTTGCTGCAAAGTCCGTCCCCCGGACTCGTTCTTTGGATAACAAGGTACTGAAGATTCGCCCTGCGACGGCTGCTCACGCAGCGCTGGCAGGACTCGATCTTCGGTAACTTGGCTTCTACAAAATGATCTTCTGCGACCACCGCCGCGCAAGCGACGATGGCCGCAACGGATGCATGGAAAGTGCGTCGAAGAACCCGCCCACGATCTTGGGGCAGGCAGGGTTGGTTCTTTGATTCTTCCGCGTGTGTTGCGCGGACCATGCATCCGGACCTTCTACGGGTGCATGGCCTACTGGGCTGCGAGCGCTGTTCCACATTTTGGGGCAGGCAAGGAATGGCACACGCAGCAATCCGCGCGAAGTAGCGCGGAGGGCCATGCACCCGGACCTTTTTCCTCTGGCGGGTTGTTCGCGCGTTGATCACGGCTGATCCGCACCGCCAGCCTCGGCCCGGAATTGGCATCGAGGCCGGTAACGATGGCCCGCATCGGCGACAATGGCCGCCATGTTCCTCGCCCTGGATCAGGGCACGACCAGCAGTCGCGCCATCGTCTTCGCCGCAGACGGCATTCCGCACGGCCGCGGGCAGTGTGAGTTTGCGCAGCACTTTCCGGCGCCAGGGCTCGTCGAGCACGACCCGCAGGACATCCTGCAGAGCCAGCTGCACGCGGCCAAGGTCGCCATCGCAGCCGCTGGCGACGTCGGCATCGAGGCGGTCGGCATCACGAACCAGCGCGAGACCGTGGTTGTGTGGGAGCGCGCCACGGGCCGCGCGATCCACCCGGCGATCGTCTGGCAGGATCGGCGCACCGCCCCACGTCTGCAGGAACTCGCGCGCCTTGGCCATGCCGAACGGGTGCTCGATCGAACGGGGCTGCCACTCGATCCCTACTTCAGCGCCGCGAAGATCGCGTGGATTCTCGACCACGTGCCCGGCGCTCGCCGCCGCGCCGAACGTGGAGAACTCTGTGCGGGCACCATTGACTCGTGGCTCCTGTTCCAGCTGACCGCTGGCGAGGTGTTTGCCACCGATGCGAGCAACGCCTCGCGCACGAGCCTGTTTGACCTCGAACTCGGCGATTGGAGCGAAGAACTGTGCACGCTGTTCATGGTGCCGCGGGCTTGCCTCGCCCGCGTCAGGGCTTCGGCGGGGGACTTCGGCACGAGTCGCGCTGCGGGCTGGCCGCTGCGGGCCGTGCTGGGCGACCAGCAGGCGGCGTTGTTTGGCCACGGCTGCACCGAGCCTGGCGAGACCAAGTGCACCTACGGCACGGGCGCGTTCGTACTCAGCGTGGCCCGCGGTCTGCCGGAGCGAACGGCCGAAGCGCTCACCACGGTCGCCTGGCGAATCGGCAATGCGACCACCTATGCGCGCGAAGGCAGTGTGCTCGTCTGCGGCGCCGCCATGCAGTGGCTGCGCGATTCGCTCGGGCTGCTCCCGCATGCGGATCGGGCGGAAGCGATGGCGCGGTCCGTTCCCGACGCGGGTGGCGTCGTGTTCGTGCCAGCGTTTGCCGGGCTTGGCACACCCTGGTGGGATGCGAGTGCGCGCGGTTTGCTCATCGGGCTCACCCGGGGCACGACGCCCGCCCACATCGTGCGCGCCACCCTCGAAGCGATGGCGCTGCAGGTCGACGACGTGCTGCAGGCGCTCGGCAGCAGCCGCGGGGGGCACGAACTGCATGTCGACGGTGGGGCCGCCGCGAACGGTCTCCTGCTGGAACTGCAGGCTGGTCTACTCGGCGCGCCCGTGGTGCGCCCGGCGTTGCTCGAGGCGACGGCGTTTGGGGCCTTTCGCATGAGCCTCGTCGGGGCGGGCCACATCGAACGCCTGGCCGATCTGCCGGCGTTGCCGTTTGCGCCGACCGTGGTCCCCGTGCCCGCCGGTTTCGATGCGGCGGCGCTGCGCTCCCGTTGGCAGTTGGCGGTGCAGCGCGCGCGTGGTTGGGCCAACTGAGGGGCTGCCGGCGGGCATGCCCGTCGGGCCCGCCCGCGGCGGGCGCAAGCAAAGCAGCCGTTGGCATGAGGACTCGCTGGGCGACCAGGTGGCCAGATGGGCCGTTCGTTCCCTTTCCTCCGTGCACGGCCCGCCCTACAAACGACGCCATGTCTGCCGAAGATCCGAAGGACCCGAAAGATCCGACCACCCCCTCCGCGGAGCCTGCGAAGCGTGAGGCGGTGAAGTCGCGTGACCGCAAGGAGCCCAAGGCGGCGAAGCCTGCAGGGGCGCCCGCTGTGGTCGCCGAGGCGCCGCCGCCGGCCCAGCCAGCGGAAAAACCCGCGGATCAGCCGGCAGACAAGCTCACCGACCAGCCCGCCGACAAGCTGGCGGAGCAACCCGCGGAAGCCGCCGTGGAAGCCGCAGGGGGCCGCGGTCCGTCGTTGGTCCTGGAGGCTGCGGAGGCACTCGCGGGCGCTCTGGTGGTGAAGGAGTCGATGCCGGACACGATGTTCGTGTTCCCGCTGCGCGGCGCGGTGCCGTTCCCGAGCTTGATGATGCCGTTGCTGCTCGATGCGCAAGCGGCCCGCGACATCATTGCCAAGGCCGAAGCGCACAACAGCCACGTCTTCCTCGTGCTGCAGAAGAACCCCGACCAAGAGCCCTCGGGGGCCGAGGATCTGCACGAAGTTGGCGTCATCACCCGCATCCTGAAGACGCTGAAGTTGCCCGACGGCGGCATGTCGGCGATGACCCAGGGGGTGCGTCGGGCGCGGCTCGTCAAGATCGTGCGCCGCAAGCCCAACCTCGTTGCGCGCGTGAAGGAACTCGTCGAGGTGCCGGCCCGCGGGCCGCGCGCCGAGTCGTTGTTCCGCCTGCTGCAGCAGCAACTGCGCAAACTCGCGGAGATGCAGGACAACTCGGATCCCGGGTTTACCACCGCGCTGCTGAACGTCGACGATCCGGGCCAGCTCGCCGACTTCACGGGTGGCGTCGTGCGCAAGGTCGAAGACCGGCAGCGCCTGCTCGCCGAACCTTCGATCGAGAAGCGTCTCGAGATCGCGCT
The DNA here is from genome assembly GCA_020851075.1 of Planctomycetota bacterium. Classification (GTDB taxonomy): domain Bacteria; phylum Planctomycetota; class UBA1135; order UBA1135; family UBA2386; genus JADZDL01. The sequence continues at coordinate 77,388 of JADZDL010000316.1, forward strand.
CGAACTCGCGATGGCCGAGACCGAGCTCGTCGAACTCGACAAGAAGATCCAGGGCGAGATCCGCGAGAAGGCCGAAAAGGCGCAAAAGGACTACTTCCTGCGCGAGCAGATGAAGCTCATCCGCCGCGAACTCGGCGAGGAGAAGGATCCGCGCTCGCTCGAGTTGAAACGTCTCGAAGAGGCGATCAGCAAGGCGAAGATGCCCGAGGTGGCGCTCAGGCGCGCGCAGGAGGAGCTCACGCGACTGCAGACTACGCCCGTCGAGTCAGGCGAATACGGCGTGATCCGCAACTACCTCGATTGGCTCACGGCGCTGCCGTGGTCGGTGCAGACGACCGATGACAGTGACCTCGTGCGCGCGGGGCGTGTGCTCGCCGACGACCACTACGGGCTCGACGAGGTGAAGGACCGTATTCTCGAATTCCTGGCGGTGCGCAAGCTGCGTCCCGGGCATCAGGGTTCGATCCTGTGTTTCTCGGGGCCGCCCGGTGTTGGCAAGACGAGTCTTGGCCGCAGCATCGCGCGCGCGATGGGGCGCAAGTTCTGGCGCTTCTCGCTCGGTGGCATGCGCGACGAAGCCGAGATCAAGGGCCACCGCCGTACCTACATCGGCTCGCTGCCGGGCCGCATCATCCAGGGGCTCAAGGCGTGTGGCAGCAACAACCCGGTGCTGCTGCTCGACGAGATCGACAAGCTCGGCAGCGACTTCCGCGGCGATCCGAGTTCGGCGTTGCTCGAAGTGCTCGATCCCGAGCAGAACCACGCGTTCGTCGACCACTACCTCGACGTGCCGTTCGATCTGTCGAAGGTGATGTTCCTCGCCACGGCGAACGTGCTGTCGCAGATTCCGGAGCCGTTGCGCGATCGCATGGAGATCCTCGAGCTGCCGGGGTACCTCGTCGAAGAGAAGGTCGAGATCGCGCGCCGCCATCTGTTGCCGAAACAGCTCGAACGCCACGGGCTCACCGCCAAGAACCTCTCGGTGCCGCAGGTCGTGTGGCCGAAGATCGTCGAACAGCACACACGCGAAGCGGGCGTGCGCGGCCTCGACAAGGTCGTGCAGCGGCTCTGCCGCAAGGTTGCGCTGCAGGTCGCGAAGGGCAAACCCGGTGTGGGCAAACTCAGCTTCACCGAGATGGAGACGTTGCTCGGCCGGCCGAAATTCAAGAGTGATGAACGGCGCAAGCAGCGGCTGCCGGGCGTAGTGCAAGGGCTCGCGTGGACACCGTTTGGCGGCGACGTGCTCTACGTCGAAGCCGTGACGAGTCCCGGCAAGGGCGGTCTGCAGCTCACGGGCAGCCTTGGCGAGGTGATGTCTGAATCGGCTCGCCTCGTGCTGAGCTACCTGAAGAGCCGTGCCGAGCGGTTTGGCCTCGATACGAAGAAACTCGCCGAGCAGGACCTGCACCTGCATTTCCCGTCGGGCTCGATCAAGAAGGATGGGCCGTCCGCCGGCATCGCGATCGCGTGTGCGTTTCTGGGCTGCCTGCTGCAGAAGGCGGCACCCATGGACCTCGCGATGACGGGCGAGATGACGGTGGTGGGCGAAGTGCTGCCGATCGGCGGTGTGCGCGAGAAGGTGCTCGCGGCGAAGAACTTCGGCTTGTCGCGGGTTTTGTTGCCGAAGGGCAACGAAGCGGAAGCGCGCGAGCTGAAGCCGGAACTCGTCGCGGGCCTCGAGATCCTCTACGCTGACCGGTTTGAGCAGGTGTTCGATCTGGTGTTTGGCGATGCACCGGTGGCGCGCGCGAAGGGCGGCCGCAGAAAGGCTCCAGCCGTCGCTCCAGGCAAATCGGCGCCACCCAAATCGGCGCCTGCCAAATCGCGGAAGCGGAAGCCCGCTCGCTAGTGGTCCTGCTCGTTCTTGGGGTTCGCTAGCGGATAAGGCCTGACGTGAGCACTGCACCCGTGCAAAGGCTCACGCCAAACGCCAACAACGCCAACAACACGCCGCCGACCCATAACCAAGGGGATGGGCGGTTGCCGACCTGGGGCACGGGGTCACCTTCGAGCAGGTCCCCGAGCCGCCGCTGGAACTGCGCGTCATGCGTGCGCCGCCAGGCTTTGCGCAGCAGGATCCAGGCGAAGGCCCATAGACCGGCTGCGAGCACCAAAAACGGGATCACGCACTCCATTCGGTCATCCTACCGTCGGCCGCGCTGCTTCGCTTCGGTCGCCTGGCGCGCTTTGCTCATCGCCCAGCTGCAGATCGGACACTGCGCCGGCACGTGACGCATCGCAGGGCAGAACGCGCGGCCGAAGTGGATGATCTGCAGGTGCAGTTTGTTCCAGTGCTCGCGCGGGAACGTGCGCACGAGGTCGCGTTCGGTCTGTTCGACGCTGCGACCCGAACTGAGTCCCCAACGCCAGGCGAGCCGGTGGATGTGGGTGTCGATCGGAAACGCGGGCACGCCGAACGCCTGCGCCATCACCACGCTCGCGGTCTTGTGGCCGACGCCTGGCAGGCGTTCGAGCGCTTCGAGGTTGGTGGGAACTTCGCCGTTGTGCTCTTCGAGGAGGATCTTCGACAGGCCGGCGATCGCTTTGGCCTTTTGCGGCGACAGTCCGCACGGGCGTACGATGGCCTGGATCTCCGCCACCGGCACTTGGAGCATCGTGTGCGGCGTGTTCGCGCGCGCGAACAGGATCGGCGTCACCTGGTTGACGCGCACGTCGGTGCATTGCGCCGACAGCAAGACGGCGATGAGGAGCGAGAACGGATCGGCGTGGTCGAGCGGGATCGGCGGCGCTGGGAAGTGCTCGTCGAGGATCGCCTGAATGCGTTGTGCGAGCTCCGGGCGCTTCATCGGAGACATGGTCTAGCCTCGGCGTGTGCGGCGTTCCATCGCCGTGTGGGAGGGATTCCTGGGTGGTCGCAGGTTTCCATCGAGGTCGGGGCGAGTACAACGTTGCAATGCCACGCTCCCTGCTGGTCGTCGCGTTCCTTGCGGTTGCCGGGTTGGTTCCCGCGCAGGATCTACCTCCCTATGAACTGCCCGCGGATGTCGCGCAGAAGGTCCGCAGCCTGACGCGTGCGGAGCCGCTCGAGTTGTTGGCCGCACTTGCGAGCTTGGACCTCGAACGGCGTGCGGCAGCGGAGGAGCATTGGGGTGAGTTGGACGCGCGCGCACAGTGTACACTCGTCCGCGCCGGCTTGCGCGCGGCGGATCCCGAGGTGGCGATTGGCGCAGCGGCCAAGGCCGGACGCGGGCAATGGCTGGATACGAACGAACAGAAGCGCGCGGCGATGGTTGGCATGGGCCGCTGCAACCAGGTCGACACCCCGTTCGACGTTGCCGAGTTCTTCCAGATGTTCGATGCGAAGGACACCGCGCTGTTCCTCGCCAACCCAGGCGAGATGCCGCGCGAGGTGCCGAAGTTCTTCGGCATCCTGCATCATCGGTTTGGGCCAGAACACCAGGCGCAGGTCGAGCTGCTGACGCGCAGCGACGACGTGTTGGTGCGCCAGGATGCCGCCAAGTACTTCGCGGTCGTGAAACTCGAACGCACACGCTACGCGCACTTCCTGCTGTCGCAGCCGCTCGAGGAACCGGCGTTGCCCGAGTCGTTCGACCCGATGACGGACAAGATGCCGTTTGTGCCGCGCTCGTTCACGCTGCGCGCCGAAGGGGCTGGGTATCCTGCGTTGCTCGCCGCGGTGCTCGAGCGCGTGTTCTTCGCCGAGCCGAAGGTGAATCCCGCGCTCGCGGTGTTTGCGTGGCGTTGGGCCACCGAGGCCACTCCGGGCGAACTCGACCGCGAACTGATGTCGCGGTTGATGCGTTGCGACAGCGACGAAGGGCAACGCATCGGACTGCGCATCCTGCAGCAGATTGGCGGTGACGAGACCGGGGCGTTGTTGGGCGAGTTGGCGGATCGGGCCAATGGCGAGGACCTGGCGCCGCTGCAGGCGCTGCGCGAACTCGTTCGGCGTGGCGATGCGGTGGCGCGGGCGCGCCTCGTGGAGCTGGCGAATGACAAGTCGCTGGCGGTGGTGATGTTGTGGCAATGCGCCCGCGAAGCTGCCAATACGATGCTGGACACGGCCTTCGGGGCCGATGCCGAGGCTGGACGGTTCGTGCTTTCGCAGTTCGATGATGCCGCCGGGGAGGGCGACCAACTCGGCGAACCGATGGTCGGGCTTGACGAAGCACTGCGAGAGCGCGCCGACAAGGCAGACCTCGAAGCAGACCGACTCGCATGCCTGCTGGAGTGGTTTCCGCCCGTTCGCAGCCCCGCCCTGTGTGCGCGTGCTCTAGGGCAGCTTTCTGCTACCAACATCATGGACATGCCGCTCGGCGTGTTGGAGTTGGCCGACCGCGCGGCGTTGGCGCAGGCGCTCCATCGTCTGCTCGCGACCGAAGGGCTCGGCAATGAGCCGCGGGAGCTGGCGCTCGGTTGTCTCGCCAATCTCGGCAAGTTGGGGCTCGGCGATGCCGCACAGACCGAGGTGCTATGGCAGCAGTTGTTGCAGCTGCAGAGCGAAGAGGACCGCGGCACCCTGCAGATCGCCTTCGCGGAGGTGCGGGACCCCGCGTGGACGACCAGGTTGCGCGCCGCGGCCAAAGACGAGACGTGGTACCCAGGGTGGGAGACCGCGGGCAGGATCGGCGCGCTGGCGGCGGCCGGCGGCATCGACAAGCGGTTGGCGTTGGAGTTCGCGCAAGCCTTGCAATCGCTCGATATCGACGTGTTGCGCCAGCTGCGCGAAGACCTGCTGCCGAACTTGCTGGCGGGGAATGGGGCAGCAGCGATCGAGTCGTTCGTGCGGTCGCGCGGCCTCGAAACGGAACCCTTCGTGTTCTTGTGGCTCCTGCCCGGCAAGTTCGGCCGCGAGTGGTTGCAGCGCTGTCGCTTGGAACGCGAATACGGCCACTACGCGTGGGCCACCGGCGAACTGGCGCGCGCCGGCGATCCCGATGCCAGGGCCGAAGTGGAGAGCGCGATTGCACGCCGGCTCTATGGCTGGATCGACGAGTTGGCGGTGGACGAGCTCACGGACGGCAGCAGCCTCGACCGGGTGCCGTTGTTGCTCGAGCAGGTCGATTCCAACTGCTGCACGTTCGCGGTGGTCGGTTCGGCGCTCGAAGACATGTTCGAGGTCGAGGCGTTCCAGTCGGAATACGGCCTGCTGAGCCGGCCAGAGCTGCTGAAACGCGCGTGGGCCCGATGTCAGGGCAAGTTGGGTCAGGGCAAATTGGCCTGGAGCAATATCGCCTCGAAATGGCTGATTGCGCCGAAGTGATGGCAGTCGCGCGGCGGGCGGGTAGCCTGCGCGGTTCGATGAACGAGCAGTTCTCCCAGTGGTTCGAGCAGGTCTGGTCCGATCGTGAGGATCGGGTCTACCGGTCGTTGTTTGGTGATCTCGGTCAGGGCATCTACACGGCCGGGCCGGGCGTCTACGAGCGCTTCCAGAAGCAGCCGCATCCGGGTTGGCTCAACCACGGGGTGTTTGCGTGCCCGCCCAACGATGACCGCAAGACCTGGCTCTACGTGACGTCGGGCCTCAGCAATCCGTGGAACCTCGACACGCCGCAGCGCGACCCATCGGGCTTCTCAGGTCTCGGCTTCGAACTCGTGATCGAGACGCCGGATGCCGCGGATTGGGCGGTGCCGCTGCTGCACAACCTCATGGCCTACGAACTGCTCGTCGCGGTTGGTACCTACGAAGGTGCGGAGCTGTTTGAATATGGCAATCGCATTCCGTTGAACGGGTCGATCACGCCGAGCTTCGACAGCAAGATCCGCTGGTTGCTCGTCGGGCAGCCCGCGACGTTTGCGCAGTCGTTTGACCTGCAGTCGGGGCGCGTGGACCTGTTCCAGCTGTGTGGGGCGACCGATGCCGAAGTTGAGTTTGCGCGGCAGACGAGCCAGGACACGCTCGTCGAGTTGCTGCAGAAGCAGGGCGTGTATCCGCGCACGGACGCTGGGCGCAAGAGCGTACGATGAACGGTGGTGGGGTGCGTTCAGACGACGAAGAGCCACCGGTGCCCTCGCCGTGCATCAGCCTGTGTGTGATGGACGCGGCGCGGCGCTACTGCAAAGGTTGCCTGCGTACGATCGGCGAGATCACGGCGTGGGGTGCGTTGTCGAATGACGAGAAGCGCGAAGTGATCGCGCAGTTGGCCACGCGGCGGTGAGCGCTACTTGTCGCGGAGGAAGTACGCGGGCATCGGGTTCGTCTGCAACTCAAACACGCGCGGCGTGCGTCGCGGTTTGCCATCCTTTGGCACCCGCAGCATGATCGCTACGCGGCGGCGGCCGTTGGTGGCGGAGGTTGGCAGCTCGAACTCCTGGGTGAAGAGCGGTTCTTCTCCGGCGGGGGGCTGCAGCGTCGGCGTGGCCACGACGACTCCGTCCACGCACAGTTCAAACGCCTTCGCATCCTCGTCGCGCGCGAACGTGATGTGGAGCGTGTTCTTGCCGGCATCGTCCGTTTTCAGGTCGTAACGAAACCACAGTGGGCTGCGCACCCAGGCCTTGCCGTGGCTCTCGCCGCGTTCGCTCTGCCAGGCTTGGAAGTTGTGTGTGGTCTCGGCAGCGCGGACGGAATCGTCTCCGTCATCGAAGCGGTCGATAATGCCGACGAACGTCGAGGTGGTGACGTAGACCGCGTAGCGCGTGTTTCGCAACCGATAGAACGGCGCCATCGGCAAGGACCGCTCGCCGTAGATCTCACTGCCGATCCACCCGGCTTCAAACGCGAGGCGGCCGTCGAAACGACCAAGCTGCGGCTTGTCCCGGTCGAGATAGATGCACGGTACTTCCATGCCAGCCGCTTCGAGATTCTCGCGATACGCGTCTGCTCCTTCGCCGCGCTGCATCTCCTTCGTCAAACCTCGGTGGCCAAGATCCGCTGCGAGCACAATGGGCCCGTGGCACACCGCCACGAGGTGCGGATCGTCGCCAAGCGGCTCGCAGCGCGGCCGCATCGGCAACACGACTTCGATGCGGTCGCCGTCGTGCCATTCGCGCGACAACGCCGCGTAGCCGTCCGTCGTCGGCAACAGCGCCGACGTCTCCGCATTCACCGCGATGGACATCGCGCCGCGGCACCAGAACGGTTCGCGCACGTGCAGCGTGAACTTCTGCGGCTGCTTCGTCGCGATCGTGAGGATCGTGCGTTCTTCGTCCGGGAACTTCGTCTCCTGCCGCAGCTTCACGCCTTTCGCGGTCCAATCGACCTCACTTGGCGTGAACAGGTTCACCCAGATCCCTTCAGCATCGTGCGCATACACAAACTCGCCGAGTTTGCTGAACGACTCGATGCCGGTGCCGCTGCAGCACACATAGGCATTGTCCCCTTCGCCGTAGTAGCGGAACGAACCACTCTGCATCGGCACGAAGTACATGATCGCCGCGGGATCGTGCGGGCTCTTCGTGCCGAGAATGCCATTCCACAGCGCGCGTTCGTAGTAGTCGCCGTACTTGCTGTTGGGGGCCTGCTGCCACAGCAGTTTGGTGAGTTTCAGCAGGTTGTGCGTGCAGCAATTCTCGGCATCCTGAGAACTGCGTTGCCAACTCAATTTGTCGGGCAGATCGCGCCAATACTCAAAACTGCTCGTGCCGCCCGTCGCATAACAACGGTGCTCGGTGACCGTCTGCCAGAAGAAGCGTGCGACCTGCCCTGCCCACGCATCGCCCGTCAGTTCGAATAACCGCGCCTGCGCGATCACCTTGGGAATCTGCGTATTGGCGTGAAGTCCCTTCAACTCGTCGCGACCCAGGGCGAGCGCATCGAGCACCTTGTGGTGTGTGAACCGCCGCGCGAGCGCCAGATGCCGCGCATCCTTCGTCACCGCGTAGAGGTCGGCGAAGAACGCCGGCATGCCACCAAACTCCGTCTGCAGCAGGCGCTGCATGGCCGCGTCGTCGAGGGGCTTCGTGAACGTCTCCACGAAGCCTGCGAAGTCGAGCGCCATCTGCAGCGCTTCTTCGTTGCCGCAGAGTGTGTACTGATCGAGCAGCCCGGCCGCGACCTTGTGCAGCGTGTACCACGGCGCCCAGACACGTTCGCCGCGCGCGAGCCGTTCGAGGAACGACTTTGGGAACGCGGATAGATAACCATCGCCGAGTGCCTGCTGGCACGCGTGCAGTTCGTGCACGAGCGTGGCGCCACGTTCGCGCAGCGCTGCTTCGCCGGTCGCGGAATGCATGAGGGCCAGCGCCGACAGGAAGTGCCCCGTGTAGTGGCCGCGCAGTTCGCAATCGGGCGCCTCCCAGCCTGGCAGAGGCTTCGCCGTGCTCGGCAGCCCCGCATTCCGCCGGAAGTTGTGCAGCAGGCGGTCGAGGTCCTCCGTGCGCAGGTAGCCGAGCATCGCCTGCTGTTCGGTGAGCAGTTCGCCGGGCAGCAGTTGCACCGCGGACAGTGGGAAGCAGGTTGCGCGTGCGGGGGTTGGTTCCTGCGCGCGCAGGTTGGCTAGCAAAGCGCCAAGCAGGAGAAGCGGGAGTGCGTGCATTGCGGTGACCTCGATAGACCCTGACGTGCCTTGGGTCACGAACCAAGGGTGGGTCGCCTGTCCTCACGCAACAAAGGAGGTGGTCGAAGTGCGGTGTCCGGATGGACCCGCGAAGAGTCGAGCAACGGGGGGGTGATTGACGAAACTCCGCTTGGCCCGAAGATGCCCATGCTGTGGGCCTCTCCCCTCGGCCCGGCAGTCGTTGGTGACAACACCACCCTCGGCGCCCCGGGCTTCGCCCCCGCCCACAGAACCCCAAGGAGCAGGCATGGTCCTCTGTTTGCCGATCTGTCCGCAGATCCACCCAAAGTGCGCGCTGCGCGTTCTCTTGCCCCTGTTCGCTGCTTTGCCCGCCATAGCCCAATGGCGGCAGATTGCGGTGACGAGCGCCCCACCGGTCCGCAGCGGCTTCTCGCTGGTTCCGGATCCCAACGGTGGTGTGCTGTTGTTTGGCGGCGATGCCAACAACCCCGCCGCTACGGAGTGGCATTGGTCGGGCACCGAGTGGGCGTCGGTTACGACGCCGGTGCCGCGGCGCGATGGTCAGGCCGCGGCCGTGCATGGGCCGTCGGGAGCCGTCTACGTGTTTGGTGGTGTAGGCCCGGGCACGACCCTGCTGAACGACCTGTGGCGTCTGGATGGGGCGGGCTGGTCCCTGGTGGCGCCGCCGCATTCTCCGCCGTGGCTCCGGCAGATGACGATGGCCTATGACGCGCGCACGGATGCCATGGTGCTCGTCGGACGGAACGGCACGCAGTTTGAAACGTGGAGTTTCCGCGCTGGGGACTGGGCGTTGGAGCCGCAAGGGGCATTGCCCGGCACGGGCGACGTGCAGCTGTTTGCGGACACCGTGCGCGGCGAAGTGGGGGCCTTCAGCCTCGAATCGAACAGCCTCGTCGTGCACCTGTTTCACGAGGGCGCATGGCATGCGGTGGCCTCGGCCCCTGGCATCACCGGGGCTGGCGCTGCGGCGTTTGACAGCCAGCGCGGGCGCGCGGTGTGGTTTGCGCACGCGGTCGGCCGGCCCGCGGACACCTTCGAATGGGATGGCTTGCGGTTGCGCCCGGTGGGCACGGCCGCTGCGCCCGGCGTGATTCTGCCGGGCCAGCTGGCGATGGTGCAGGATGCCGCGCGCAGCGAAGTCCTGATGGTCACCAGTGTATTCCAGGTGGAAGCCTGGAGCTGGGCGCCGCAGCCGGTGCCACTGGCGAGCAGCTATGGCACGCCATGCGTGGACCCGCAGCTGCGGCTGGCTCTCGTGCCCGGCGATGTGCCGCAGCCCGGTGCGCGCCATCGACTGCAGGTCCAGGGCAACGCGGCGTCGCAGTTGGCGTTCTCGCTGATCGGCTTGTCGCACGTGACGGACGGTGGTCCGTTGCCGCGGCCGTTCCCGGTCGGGGTGACCACGTGCTTGCAGCGCGTGCCGGCGTACGCCCCGCTGTTCCTCGGCGTCGGCCTGCCAGTGTCGCTGCAGATCACCGTGCCCAATTCGGCCACGTTCCTCGGTTTCCGCTACGACGCGCAGGTCGTGCTCGCCGACGGCACGGGCGTCACGGATGCGACCAACGGACTGGAGATCCAGGTCGGTCTGCCGATCGCCGAACAGGCGATCACCGAGACGTTCGCCAATGCGTCGCTGCGGGATGCGCAGGCCTCGGGCGACGTGTGGGCGGGCGGAACGGCGCAGCCGGTCGCCATCGGTGGCGATGGCCGGCACGGCTCGTTTGACGCGACGATTGGCGTGCCCGGCAATGCCAACGAGTATGTCTGGAACACGGACAGCGTCACCGTGCCGGGTAGCCAGACGCTCAGCGGAATGCCGGAGGTCGTCACGGACGGCAAGTTCTACTTCACGGACTTCGTGCTGCCGGCCGGGGTGACGGTCGACTTCACGGGCTCGGCGCCGCCGCAGATCTTCGTGCGCGGTCGCTGCGAAGTGGCAGGCACGCTGCGCTGCAATGGTGCCGCGATGACGACGTTCAACGGGCGCGGTGCAGTCAGCAACCCCCAACCGTTCGTTGCTGGTCAGCCTGGCGGCCTGCCCGGTGCCGGCGGTGGCCAGGGTGGCAAGGGAGGCAATGAGTGTGCGGGCACGGGGCCACAGACGCAGGTCATCAACGGCGTGACCGTGTTCGTCAACAACGGCCAGGACGGGGAGGATGTGCGGTTGCTCGCGGGCCACGCGTATGCGGCCAATGCCGCAGGAACGGGTGGGCGCGGTTCGTCGATGAATCCGGCGAATGGACTGGTGCCGCCGTCGAGTGCCGCGACTTCCCTGAGCGGCATCTACAACCCGTTCTTCGCGGCCCCCGGGGCTGGCGGTGGCATGTCGCAAGCTGGCGCAGTGGCGACGGTGAATCTGTTCAACCTGCTGCAGGTGAATGCGATTCCGCCCGCCGGTGTGCAGTTCTCGCTGTTCCCGTATCCGCCGGTGTCGGCGCCCGCGGGCTATTCGTCGCTGAACCACTTCCTGGTTGGCGGCTCGGGCGGCGGCGGTGGTGCGACGCATGCGTATGGCACCTTCAACATCGCCGGGGCGACCTTTGATCGGTACATAGCAGGCGCGGCTGGGTCGGGTGGTGGTGGTGCGCTGGCGCTGCGCGCGGGTGGCGACCTCACAGTGACCGCGACGGCGAGCCTGCAGGCCAAGGGCGGCGCTGGTGTGCTGATCCGCGGCCATGACAGCAACGCCACGACCAACGTCAACTGGGGCGTCACGTGTCCCGGCGGTGGTGGCTCCGGTGGCTCCGTGCTGCTGCAGTCCGGCGGCCAGGCCACGGTGCAAGGCGCAATCGATACGAGTGGTGGCGGCGGCAGCCGCACGGGGCAGATCTTCGTGGCCTCGTTCAACGTGACGAGCCAGGCGGGCGCCGGCTCGCCGGGCTTCTTCCGCGTCGAAGGCGCGAACGGCACCAACGTCACTGGCACCACGATCCCGGCCCTGCAACTCGGCAGCAACACGGGCCCCCTGACCGACACCGACGCGCGCACGGGTTCGCGTTCGGTGTGGATCATCCCGCCGACGACCGAGCTGCCGCGCTACGTGCGCTACGAATTGCTCGTTGATATCGCTGGCAGCTCGGTGCTGTTCAGTGACGATCCGGCCGTGAGCGGCCTCGCCGCGAACGACCCGAACGGCCCCGTCATGCTGCGCGTGCAAGGCGCCAAGGTCGACCCGATCACGGGCTTCGTGCAGGCTTCGACGCAGGGCCCGTGGCGCACTTCGGTGGCCGCCGGCGGCGCCGATTCGCTGAATCAGGACCGCGCCGAAGCGCTGCGCTTCGACCTCGTGCTCGACAAGAACCTCGGCGTGTCCGCCGTGCGCGAACTGCGCATCGTCTGGCGCTGAGGGCACGGTCGCACGGCTTCCAGGCCCAGTCCTTGGGCTCGTCCATGGGCGGTCTGGAAGCCTCCTCCAAGCCGGCGCGCCGGCCGAAGCTGGACCGCGAGCCTTCGCCGCTGCACGATGCAGCCTTCGATGCCCGATCCAGCCAAGAAGCCGAAGGCCACTGCCCCGCGCCCCCTGCGCATCCGCCCGCTCGCCGAGCGCAAGAACCTCGTCCAGAAGGAAGACTTCGCGAAGGTGCTGCCACCCGTCGCAGGCTTCCTGCAGTGGTTTGAAGCCCTGCCCGAGATCTACGGTAGCAAGGCGCTGAAGCTCGTTGTGAGCCGCATCATCGATGCGCGCCAGCAAGGTCGCGAAGTTGGGGTGTCACTCGGCGCGCACGTGCTCAAGGTCGGCCTCTCCCCGCTGCTGATCGACCTCATGCGCCGCGGGCTCATCACGCACGTGGCCACCAACGGCGCCTCGGCGATCCACGACTGGGAGACCGCCTACCAGGGGGCCACCAGCGAAGACGTAAAGGAAAACCTGCCCGACGGCTCGTTTGGGTTCTGGGGCGAAACATTCGCGGGGCTGAACGGCGCCACGAAACGCGCGGGCGAACGTGGTGAAGGCCTCGGCGAAGCGATCGGTAGGACGATCCTCGAAGGGGACCTTCCCTACCGCCACCTGTCGGTGTTTTCCGAAGCAGCGCGCCTTGGCATCCCCGCGACCGTGCACGTCGCGTTTGGCTGCGATATCACGCACATGGATCCGGACCTCGACGGTGCCGCACTCGGCGCTTCGACGATGAAGGACTTCTGGACGCTCGCGGACACGGTCGGGCGCCTCGACCACGGTGTCTGGTGCAACGTCGGCTCGGCGGTCATCATGCCCGAGGTGTTCTTGAAGGCCGTCTCGATCGCGCGCAACCGCGGCCAACTCGGTGCCGACTTCCTGACCTGCAACTTCGACATGATCCAGCAGTACCGCGCCGTCACCAACGTCGTGCAACGTCCGCCCAAAGAAGGCAAGTCCGTGATCGCGATGCACGAAATCGTGCTGCCGCTCCTACACCAGGCTTTGCTCTGCACGGCCGAAGCGCGCGGTTGCCTGCAGGAGCCTCGCTGATGACTGCCGGCCAGGAAAACCGTCGGCTCGCCGATCTGCTCGAGTCGTTGCCCAATACGCGCGTTCTCGTGGTTGGCGACCTGATCCTCGATCGTTACGCGGACGGCAAGGCCAACCGCGTTTCGCCCGAAGCGCCCGTGCTTGTCTTTGAGTACGACAGCGAACGTTACCTGCTCGGCGGCGCGTGCAACGTCGCGGCCAACCTGCGTGAACTCGGCGCTTCGGCGTCGGTGCTCGGTGTGGTTGGCGACGACGAAGCCGGCGAACAACTGCGCACGTTGCTGCAACAGGCCGATATCGATACGCAAGCGCTCGTCAAGGACACGACGCGACCGACGACGCGCAAGACGCGCTACGTAGCAAAGACCATGCAGGTGCTGCGCGTCGACGAAGAAAGCCGCGCGCCGGTCGGCGGCGACGCCGAGGCGCAGATGCTCGCAATCCTCGACCAGCGCCCGTTCCCGTGGAAGAGCGTGCTGCTCAGCGACTACGGCAAGGGTGTGCTGACGCCGCGCGTGATCCAGGCGGCGATCGCGGCCGCGCGTTCGCAGGGTGGTGTCACCGTCGTCGATCCGAAGGGCAAGGACTACTCGATCTACCGCGGGGTGGACCTGCTCACGCCCAACCGCGAAGAGGCCGAAGCGGCGACGGGCGTTGCGATCAAGACGACCGAGGACCTGCACCGCACGGCGCAGCGTCTGCGCGAGATCACGGGCATTCGCACCGCGGTGATCACGCTTGGCAAGGACGGCATCTTCTTCGAACGCGAAGATGGCACGCACCGGATCATCCCGACCGAAGCGCGGCAGGTTTTCGACGTCACGGGTGCCGGCGACACGGTGGTCGCGGTGCTCACGTTCTGCCGCGCCGCCGGGGTGTCGCTCGAAGACAGCCTGCGCCTTGCCAACCACGCCGCGGGCATCACGGTGGCCAAACTCGGCACCTGGGCGCCGAGCCGCCGCGAAGTGCTCGCGCGCCTCGGCGAGAACAGCGTGTCGAGCGGCGGCAAGGTGTTGTCGCTCGAAGCCGCGATCGAAGTCGCGAGCCGCCTGCGCGCCGAAGGGCGCCGGCTCGTGTTCACGAACGGCTGCTTCGACATCCTGCATCCGGGCCACTGCGACTACCTCGCGAAGTCGCGTTCGTACGGCGACGCGCTGATGGTCGGCATCAACACCGATGCGTCGGTGCAGCGGCAGCAGAAGGGGCCCGGTCGGCCGATCAACTGCCTCGAGGACCGCGCCGCCGTGCTCGCGGCGCTGCAGGCGGTCGACTACGTGGTCGCGTTCGACGACGACACGCCGAAGGACCTCATCGAGGCGATCACGCCGCACGTGC
>JADZDL010000317.1 GCA_020851075.1 Planctomycetota bacterium
ATCGTACGGCGGATGGTGGGCTGCCACCGCGTGGGCCGGGGCCGGGTTCGGGCGGACCGGGTGCAGGCGGAACTGGTCCCGGTGGAGCGGTTCGCGAAGTGGCGAAGCTCGTGCAGACGGCGAAGGAACATCTGCTGGCGGCGCAGGCCACCGTGGGCAAGCTCTTGCAGGATGACCCCGACAATCGCGAGTTCCTGGCCCTGAAGGCGCGTTGCCTGCTCGTCGACCTGCCCCAGGGGCTGCTCGAGGGTGGTGGTCGTCGCGATCGCACCCGCGATGCGGCGACCGTGGCCCAGCGACAGGAAGGTGTGGTGATCCTGCGGGATCTCGTGGAGAAGAATCCCGAGGCGGAGCAGTTGCGTCTCGAACTCTGCAAGGCGCTCATCGAAGACCGGCGTCGCGATGGGCCGCCACGCGGGCGGCGCGGCGACCTGACGGGCCGGGATCGTCCGGCTCCTTCCGAAGAGGAGTTGCAGGTGGTGCGGGAGGCCAAGGTGCACGCCGACTACCTGCTCGGGCAGGAACCGCTGTCGCCCGAATACAAGGCGTTGCGGGCCGAGGTTGGCACCCTGCTCGCGCGCATGCTGCGCGACCGGAGCGAGCAACCGGGGGAGGCTGCGCGCGCGGAGCTGCTGCGGCAAGCTACCGAAGAACTGGTCGCCGTGATCGAAGTGGAGCGGGGGCTCATCCGCGACGGGGAAGCGCTCGACCCGCGCTTCTTCGGCCGCATTCTCGATTCTCGCCTCCAGCTCGCCGCCATTCACTTTGCCGCCGGTCGCACTCCGGAGGGCGTCGAGCAGATGCGCGCCGTGGCCGACTTGTTGGAAGGCCAGCTTGCCGTGTGGAAGAGCGACGGGATGGTGCGGCCGAGTTCGCGGCTGTTTGCGGGGCAACTCGAGAACGGGCGGGTGGCGCGTATCGAGGAGATCCTGCGCAACGCCGGGGAAGTCGAGTTGTTGGCGCGTTTGCGCGCGGTGCGGGAGCAGTTGTTGGGGCCACCTTCGGAACGGCCCGATCGACCCGATCGGCAGGACCGTTCGGACCGGCAGGGGCCACCGCCGGAACCGCGTCGCGGCGGCAAGTAGCCGCGACGCGAGCGAGCCGCCGCTACGCCAGGATGCCGCGCGCGACCTTGCCTTCGACGTCCGTGAGGCGGAAGTCGCGGCCGGCGTGGCGGTAGGTGAGCCGTTCGTGGTCGAGGCCCAGCAGGTGCAGGATCGTCGCGTGCAGGTCGTGGATGTGCATCCGATCCTCGACCGTGTAGTAGCCGTAGTCGTCGGTCGCACCGTACGAGAAGCCCGAACGCACGCCGCCGCCGGCCAGGAAATGCGTGAACGCGTGCGGATTGTGGTCGCGTCCGTTGCCACCTTCGCTGGTCGGCGTGCGGCCGAACTCGCCGCCCCACCAGACCAGCGTGTCTTCGAGCAGGCCACGCTGCTGCAGGTCGGTCAGCAGGCCCGCGATCGGCAGGTCGACTTCGCCCGCGTTCTTGCGGTGGTCGACTTCGAGGTTGCTGTGTTGGTCCCACTTGTAGCTGTGGGTGCACTGCACGAACCGCACGCCGGCTTCGAGCAGGCGGCGCGCCATCAGGCACTGCCGGCCGAAGTTGGCGGTGCCTGGCTCATCGATGCCGTAGAGGTGCTTGGTGCGCTCCGTTTCGTTGGCGATATCGAGCACACCCGGCGCTTCGAGCTGCATGCGGAACGCGAGTTCGAAACTCTCGATGCGCGCCTGCAGCACCGAGTCGCCGGCGCGCGAAGCCGCGTGCTCGGTATTGAGTTCGTGCAGCAGGTCGAGCTGGTCGCGCTGCAGTTGCCGCGGCAGGTCGCTGTGCAGATGGCGCACGGCGGCCTGGTCACTCGGCACGCTCGCGTTGCCGAGCGGGGTGCCCTGGTAGACCGCTGGCAGGAACGCGGAGGACCAGTTGTTGACGCCGCCGTGGCCGAGCGTCGGGCAGATCGTGACGAAACCCGGCAGGTTCTGGTTCTCGGTGCCAAGCCCGTAGAGGCTCCAGCTGCCAACCGACGGGCGCACGAACGTGTCGCTGCCCGTGTGCAGTTTCAGCAGGGCGCCGCCGTGTGCGTCATTGCTGCCCCAGAGGCTTTTCAGGAAGCACAATTGGTCGACGCAGCGCGCAATGTGCGGGAAGATTTCGCTCACCCAGGCGCCCGATTGGCCGTGTTGCGCGAAGCGGAACGGCGAACCCATGAGGTTGCCGGTCTGCGCAAATTGCACGCGCGGTTTGGCGAACGGCAGCGGCTTGCCGGCGTCGCGCTGCAGCAGCGGCTTGTAGTCGAACGTGTCGACCTGCGACGGGCCGCCGTGCATGAACAGGAAGACGACGCGCTTCGCGCGTGGCGCGAAGTGCGGCAGGCGCGGCGTCAGCGGGCCGTCGCCGGGGCGCGGGATCGCAGTGGGTGCGGCCGCCCCGAGCAGATCCGTGAGGGCCAGCGCGCCAAAACCGCAGGCGCTCTGTTGCAGCAGGCTGCGGCGCGTTGGCATCGAAAGGGGGTGGGAGCAGCCGGCGGAGTGGTTCTGGTTCATGGGCGGCGCTCTCAATCGATGTAGACGAACTCGTTGCTGGCGAAGACGGCCTGGCACAGGCCTGGCAAGGCTTGTTCGGGATGCTGCTGCGTGCGCGCCTCGGCGAGCCAGCGCTCGGCGGCGTTCCGTTCGGCGGTGGAGGGCGCGCGGCCATAGGCGCGGTTCCAGAGGAAGTGGAGGACCGCCTCGTCGGTGGAGGCCTGCGCCTGGGCTGCGGCCGCGAACGCCTTGCTCTGCGCGATCACGAACGGCGCGTTCAGCAACAGCAGCGCCTGCGTGGCGACTGCCGTGCTCGGGCGCTGTTCGATGTGCACGCTCGGATCGGCGTAGTCGAACGCCGCAAACAGGTCGAACATGGCGTTGCGGATCACGGGCAGATACAGCGACCGCCGCGGCTTGTCGTAGTCGGCCTGGTTGTTGGATTGGTCGTTGGTCACGTAACCGCGGTCTTCGGTGCCGAGCAGCGTGCCGCCGAGTTTCGGGTCCAGCGTGCCCGCGGTCGCGAGCATCGCATCGCGCACGGACTCGGCCTGCAACCGCACACGTTGCTGGCGCCAGATCGAACGGTTCTCAGGGTCCTTCAGGGCGCCGTCCTCGCGCAGATCGCTGCTCTGTTGCCACGCGCGCGACAGCAGCAGGCGTTTCCAGACGTGCTTCTGCGACCAGCCGTGGGCTGTGAAGTCCCGTGCCAACCAATCGAGCAGGTCGCGCGTCGTGGGGTGGTCGCCGCGCACGCCGAAGTTGGATGGCGAACGTACGATGCCTTCGCCAAACGCGCGCTGCCAGATGCGGTTTACGAGCACCCGCTGGGCGAGGGCCTGCTTTGGGTCACCGAGCCAGGCCGCGAACTCCTTGCGGCCACTCTGCGAACTCGGCATCGGCAGGCCCGGTACGAGGTCGCGCAGCGCGGACAGGTAGCCGCGCGGGGTGGTTTCGCTGGCCAGCGTGAGGTGGTTGCCGCGCAGGTGGATCGCCACGTCCTGAGCGGGGCCGTCGCCGACGCAGATGGCGAGCGGGCTGGCTTTGGGCACGGCGGCAGCGAGTGCGTCGCGGGTCGCCGTCAGTTCGCGCAGGTTGGCCAAGGTCGCCGATGGCAGCCAGTCGCGCAGCGTGTCGTTCTGCACGGCGAGCAGGCCCCGCGCGTCAAACAGCAGGGCGCGCGCGGCTTCAAGGTTGGAGTCGGCGAGCGCTGGCCTGGTTTCGCCCTTCTTCGTGGCCTTCAGTTCCGCTGCAGCGAGGGCCGCCGTGGCAAACAACGTCTGGTAGCGGACCGCCAGGTCGCGCGGGCTCGTGGGCAGGAGGCCGCCGAGCAGGATCGTGGCAAAGCCACCTTTGCCTTGGCGACTCGCAACCGCTGCCGCGAAGGCCTGGCCTTCGAGCGGGGCGAGCGCACTCCACAGGTCGAGCAGTGCGCTGTTGCCTGGCTGCGCTTGCGCAATGGCCGATTGGCGCACGAGGGCTGGGATCAGCCCGGCCGCCGCTTCCGGCATGTCTACCGGACTGAGCAACAGCGCGTCGAGGTGGGGCACATTCGCGCCGAGGGCCTCGAGGCGCAGCACGTGCGCGCCGGCGCTGAGCGTGATTTCCCCCGCCGCCTGCCACTGCTGCTGCGCGGGCAACCAGC
>JADZDL010000318.1 GCA_020851075.1 Planctomycetota bacterium
GGCCGTGGCGACGCGCGCTTGCCCTCGCCTTCGAGCGCGTCGCCTGGCGGGAAGGCGCGGCGCTGACCGGCATCATCCGCCACGCTCCAGAAGCCACCGCCGCAACGATCCTGCTCGCGCAGTGGCTCGAAGCGCGCCTCGGTGGCCAGATCGAACTCGAGGACGCGAGCAGCGTCACCTCGACGAGTCCAGAACTCGTCTCGCTGCGCACGCCGGACTACCAGCTCCAGGTGCAGGCAGAAGGTTCGCACCTCGTCGTGCACGTCACCGAGAACTCGTTCTGCCACATGCCGTTTTCGGTGCCAATCTCGCGCGGCAGCGACGGGGACCTGCTGGCGGCGGCGATCGATATCGCCTGAACGGCGGGAACACCACGCATACGACCTGCACAGGTTCGCACGTTCGCTCGTGCAGAAGGCCCCGCCGGCCCCGTATCGTGCCCGCATGGCGCGAATCCGCCCGATCCTCCTGCTCACCACCGCGGCCCTGTTCGCGGCCTGCAACTCGGTACAGAACGACCTCAGCAAGAAGCTGCTGCAGCCGCCGCCCGGCTGGCTGGCCGAGCCGAAGGACCTCGGCATCCAGGCCGAAGCGTTCGAAATCGTCCTGCACAGCGAAGCCTCGCTCACGGGCTGGTGGATTCCGGCCGAGAACGCCCAGGGACGCACGGTGGTGCTGCTGCACGACGAGACCACCAATGCCAGCGCCGTGCACCCCTACTACACGTTCCTGCACGAGGCTGGCTTTCAGGTGCTTGTCGTCGACCCGCGAGGTTTCGGCCGCAGCAAGGGCACGCCTTCGATGCGCGCGTGGATCTACGATCTGCCCGCCCTGTTTGCCTGGCTCCGCGAGAAGCCCGAAGTCGACCAGCAACGCATCGCCGTGTTTGGCACCGGACTCGGCAGTGTGGCTGCCATGTGGGCCGTGATGGCCCGCCACGGCACCGCCGCGGTCTTCGAGCACCTGCCGAGCCTGCGCGAGATCCTGCGCGAATCCGGCCCAGATGGCCAACCGCTCGACGCGTTCTCGCTCGGCATGCTCGAGTTTGCGGGCCTGCCCGAAGAAGTCGAGCCCGAGGACAATGCCCAGAAGGCACTCGTGCCGGCCTTGTTCCTCACCACCGAGAACGAACTGCCCCGCGACCGGCTGGCCCTCATGCGCAGCTACGGTGTCTACAAGGGCGACAAGCAGCTCTGGGTGATCCCCGACGCCGGGCGCGCGCCAAACGCGATGCTCATGCACGACGGCGAATACCAACAGCGCATCGTCGCGTGGCTCACGGGCGCCCTCGGCGGCGAACGTGAGCAGGTGAGTGCCACGTGGCGCAAGAATGCAGCGGCGACCTCGGGCGGGGCCTTCTACGAAGTGGCGCTCGAAGCCACGCCGACCACGCACGGTGAACCGTGGGCCGTGGAAGCGTGCGCGCTGCTCGCCGACGGCTCGTCGCACTTCGCCCGCACGTGGCTCGAAGGCAAAGCCGGCAGCGTTCGCCTGCGGCTGCCGCAAGAACCGCAACTCGTCGCCGCCACGCGCGTACAGGCCGTGCTCGGCGACGACGAGCAGGGTTTCCAACGCAAGCGCACCGACATTGCGCGCGCCGCGGCCACGATTGCACCGCTGTGGCCTCGCATCGAGGCGCTCCGCAATGGCACGCTGCCGAGCGCGGAGCTCGATCAGTTCGCCGCCGACCTCACGGCCGCGGAGGCAATGGAGCCATTCCCAGCCCGTCTACAGACCGAACTGGCCGATATCTTCGCGCGCCTCGGCAAAGTGTGGGCGGCCAGCGAAGATGCCACGCGCAAGGCGCAGGGTGTGCTTTGGCTCAAACGAGCAGTCGCCGCGGTGCCCGAGAAGCCGCAGCTGCACGTCTGGCAGGGCCCGACGACCACCTATGGCTTCCCGCAGGCGGAAGCCACGGACGAAGCCCGCCAGCTACTGCGCATGCTGGGCCAGTAAGCGACTCACTTGATCGGCAGGCTACTCGCCGGGTGCCCTTCTTCAGGCTGGGCCACCACGGGCGCACCGTGCTCCCCCTGCCCCGCCGCGTTCTTGCCGGGATGCGGGTGCCAGCCGAGCAGCAACAGCATCACGCCAAAACCGAGCACATAACCCACGGCCACGTGCCAGCCGCTGACGATCCAGTTCTTGGCGGACTTGGCCTCGGTGAACAGCCCCGAAATCGCCACACCCGCCGAGGACCCAAACCACAACATCGAACCGCCGTAACCGACGGCATAGGCGACAAAACCCCAGTCGTAACCACCCTGCTTGAGCGCGAGCGCGGTCAACGGGATGTTGTCGAAGAACGCCGAGACGATGCCGAGACCAAAGGTCGTGCCGGCGTTCGCGGGCGGCAACGATTCGACGGGCATCATCGACGCCGACATCACGAGGCTCAGCAGGAACATCGCGCCGACCGCGGCGCCGGGCACCACGCGCCAGTCCGGCTTGCGCAGCAGGCCACCCACCAGGATCGCGCCCCAGACGCCCGCGGCGGGCAGTTCCCAGACCACGTTGGTCACGATCGCGCCAACGAGGATCAACAGCACGATGCCAACCTGGGCAAAGTCCACGGCTGGCGTCGCGTGCGTCGCCTTCACGAGCGGCTGCAGCGCGTGCTGCTGGCGCGACGCGAAGAAGCCAAAGAAGCACAGGGCCACGGCGGCCCCGATCCCAGCCTCCATGACGTCGAACGGCGAGTACCCGGCAATCCAGATCATCGTCGTGGTCGTGTCACCAACCACCGATCCCGCGCCACCGGCATTGCTCGCAGCAACGATTGCGGCGAGGTACCCGATGTGCACCTTGCGCTTGAAGAGTGTGATCGCGGCGGCACCACCGATGAGCGCTGCGGCGATGTTGTCGAGCACCGCCGAAAGCACAGCGACGAGCAAGAGCAACAGGAACGCACCGAGTCGCCCGCCAGGCAGCACTTCGGTGAGCTTCTCGGGTAAGTTGCTGCGCTCGAAGTAGTTGGCGAGCACCGAGAAGCCGATCAATAGACCGCCCAAATTGACGATCGTCTTCCATTCGTGCCCAAGATGGTGCGCGAGGTCGAATCCCGTCGCGAGTCGCGTGATCAACACGAGGCAGAGCCCCGTGGCCGCGATACGCAACGCGTGCTTGTGGTACTTGGCAACACCAAGCAACGTGGCCGCGAACAGTCCGAACAACAGGTAGTTGATCACGAAGGAACGGCTCCGAGCAGAGGGGGGTCTGGGGTTGGGGCGCAGATCATCGCGCCCACCTCCCCCCGACCGCCAGACACCATCGACATTCCCGAACTGCGAAGCAAAGCCCATTGCGCGAGGCACGAACTCGCGATGGACTGCGACCTCGAAGACGTCGTCTGGTGCGTCCGGCTTCAGCGGCGCCAGAATCCGGGCGAGAACAGTGCCAACAGAGTCAGCAGTTCAAGACGGCCGAGGATCATCTCGAAACCGAGCACCAGTTTGAGCCAACCGGACAGCTCGCCGAAACCACCAAACGGGCCAATGTTCGGCCCCAAGGTCGCAACACCCTCGCCGAGTGCTGGCAAGCCGGCGACGAGCACATCGGGATGCACCAAGACCATGGCTGGGCCGCAGTTACCGAGCATGCTCGCACTCGCGGACAAGGCCCCGATGAAGCTCAACCGCTGGTCCAATGCAATCACCATGCCACCCACCAGAATCGTGAGCAACCACAACAACACCATCGCGAGCACCGAGCTCATCGTCGAAGCCTGCAACACCTCATCGTCGAGGCGCAGACGTTCGACACTCTTCGGCCGCACGAAGCGACGGATCGTATAGGCGAGCAGTTTGAGGCAGACCAACAGCCGGACCTGCTTCATGCCGCCGGCGGCCGATCCCGAACAGCCTCCGACCATCGTGCACGTGAAGATCACGATCAGCGACAGCGGTGGCCAGGCATGGAAATCGGACGTCGCGTAGCCGCAGCAGCTCAACATGCTGACGACGTTGAAGGACGATTGCCGCAGCGCCGTGCCCGCTCCCATGCCACCGCGCATGAGGTCGATCCAGACCCCGCCGACCGCGAGCACCGTAAACAGCGTGTAGATGCGGAACTCACCCGTTCGCACCATGCCGCGGAAGCCCTTCCAGCCATCGCGTGCAGCCGCCGCCATCACGGTAAAGCTGCACCCACCGAGGTACATGAACACCGTCAGGATCACCTCGGCGCCCAGGCTTTCGAACTTCGCGACACTCGTGCGCGTCGAATAACCACCCGTCGCGAGGCACGTGAAGGCGTGGCAGATGGCGTCAAACCAGCTCATGCCGCCAATCGGCACCAACAACAGCGTGCACGCCGTCGTCAGCGATACGTAGACGTAGATGATGCCGCGCGACTGTTCGAGGATGCGCGGCTGGTACCCATCCATGCTGACGCCGACGGATTCCGCCGTCAGCAGGTTCTTGCCGGCCATGCCCATCGACGGCATCAACGCGACGAACACGAGCACGATGCCGATACCGCCCAACCACTGCAGCAGCGCGCGCCACATCAGCAGGCTCTCCGGCGTCAATTCGGGCGCCGGATTCCCCGCGCTACCGAGCACGGTGCCACCGCACGTCGTAAGCCCACTGACACTCTCGAAGATCGCGTCGCAGGCATTCGGCAACAACCCCGACCACAAGAACGGGATCGCGCCGAGCAGACTCGCGAGGAACCAGGCGATGCCGGCGACGCAGATCGTCTCGCGGCGATAGAACTCGCCCCGCGCTTTGCGGCCCGCGTACGCGAGCAAGCCGGAAACCACGCCACCGATGGCAATGCTGCCGCAGAAACCGCCGAGCGACGAGATGCCTTCGTGGGCTGGTTCGGCAAACGTAAGCGCAAGCGGGACGAGCTGGGCCAGTGTGAAGAACACGACAAAGCCCGCCAGCACCCGCGCAATCCTGGCGAAGTTCACGCGAGGACTATCCCGACCGGGGTGCCCGATTGCAAATCACCATCACCGTAACGTCGGTCTCGGCGTCGCCTACTGGGCACCAACGTCGACCCAGGTGAGACGATGGTCCGAGGCCTCGACGAGACGGATGGCTGGATCGTACGCGGGCGGCCAGAACACACCCGTCGCGTAGGTCTGCTGCCCACGCGACACGAGCACGTAGTCGAGCCGCAGGTTGCCGGGCCCCGCTTCGGGAGCGTCAGGGAAGTCGCCGGTATCGAGCGCGGGATCGCCCTTCTGGCTCGCGTTCATGCCCCACTGCTTCTGGCTCTGCTCAGCGCCGCCGGGCCCTTTCGGCTCGGGATCGAACACCCGCGGGTGACTGCGCAACAACGCGAGTGCATCCCGCTGCGCGTCGCCATCGACGGGATCACAATTGAGATCGCCCATGAGCACAAACTCCGCCGCTGCGGCAAGCCCACCGCCGCGCCCCGCGTCATCGACAATCCAGTCCGCCTTGCCGGGTGAAAGGTAATCGACCCAGAAGCGGATCTCGTCGTGATTGCGACACCCGTTGCGATCTTCGGCCCCATCAAACACGGGCGGCGTCGGATGACTGCACAGCACGTGCACGATGCGCTTGTTCTCGACGGGCCCGATGCCGATCGGCACATCCCAGTGGCTCTTCGACGACAACCGCAGCTGCTTCCAGACCTCGTCGCTGTAGTAGTTTGCCGGCCGCCGCGCCTCGGGCATGCGGCTCCACGGCAACGTCTGGAAGGTGCGCACTTCGTCGACGAGGATCGGGTAGCGCGACAGCAGCACCATGCCGTATTGGCCTGGAAAGCGGCCAAAACCCCACGCGTCGCCCGGGCCATCGGTCTTGCCATCCCCATCGAGATCGAGCCCCGACGGCTCCCCGGTGTTCACCGGCGCACAGTAGCGATACTCAAACTGGATCGGCGTGAGCCCGCGCTGGCTCTTGGCGAGGTATTGCTCCGCGAACACCTTGGCGCTCTCCGCCGCGGCATCGTGGTCGAGTTCGCAGAGCAGCAGCACATCGACTTCGCAACGCTGCACGATCTCGGCAATGCGCTGCGCCTGCTCGCAAGTGCCACTTTGCAGCTCCTCGAGCATCTTGCCCTGTGCATCACGGTTCATCGCCACGTTGAAGGTCGCGAAGCGCACGACGGACACTGGCCGCGCTGCCGAACGGCGATGCAGGAACGACCAGCCGAGCGGCACGCAGAGCAACAGGCAGACTATGGACAACAACGTGTAGTTGGGCTTCATCGGGCTTCTCCGGGCTTTGGCGCGGCCGGATCCACAAACATCGCCGCAGCGTCGCCGAGCCGCGCATCGGGGCCAAGCACCACCACGGTATCGCCGACGGCCAACACGGTCTCTGGAGTGATCACCGGCAAGTTGCGCCCGTCCCGACGCACGGCAACGACGCTGCAGCCCGTATTGCGTCGCACCCCCGCCTGCGCCAGCGTCTGACCGCCAGCCGGCGAACCCGCTGCGACCCGCCAGACAGCAAACGTGATGCCCGGCACGAACTCGGCAATGCGCGCCGCATCGGTCGTGGGGATGCCTGCCACACGATCCCCGCCACCACTTGTGCGCCGCAGTTCGCGAACCTGCCGGCCGATTTCATCATCGGCGACGAGGAAACGCCGCATCGTGCGCACGAGCATCTCGACGGAGGCCTCCAGTTCTTGCGGCACCACTTCATGCGCGCCGGCGCGCCGCAGCGCATCGGCCTCGGCGATGTACACCGAACGCGCGAGCACGTGCACCTGCGGCGCCATCTGCCGCGCGAGCTGCGCAATCCGCGCACACGCGGCACCATCGTTGACGGCGAGCACCAACGAACGTGCGCGTTCGATGCCCATCGAACGCAGCACGGCCACGCGCGTCGCATCGCCGAGTAGGATCGGCACACCGCGCGCCTTCTCGGTCTTCACGGTCGCCGCGTTCATCTCCGACACGATCACGGGAATGCCAAGACTCTGCAGCCCCTGCACAACCGCGCGCCCCGTCGGGCCAAAACCGACGACGATGGCGTGATCCTGCAATCGATCATCACTGGGGCCACGCGCGGTGTCGCCTTGTCCACGCGCTCGCAGCGCCAAATGGCGACCAAGCGCATACAACAGCGGCGTACTCGCAATCGACAACACGGCCACCACGACAAAGATGCGCTCGGCACTATCCTCGAGCACATTCTGTTGCTTGCCGAGCTGCACGAGCACGAACGAGAACTCGCCGACCTGCGCCAGCGTGAGTCCGGCGCGCAGCCGCACCCAGAACGGCTGACCAAGTCGCTTCGCGGCCAGCATCACAACGGCCGCTTTGCCCGCCAACACGGCCAACAGCGCGATACCGACGGCCCACGGCGCGGCCGCGATCGCATGCCAATCAAACAACATGCCGATCGAGACGAAGAACAGACTCGCAAACGCGTCGCGGAACGGTTCGACCTCGGCTGCAGCCTGGCTGTGGTGGTCGCTGTCGGCAAGCAGGATGCCGGCCAAGAAGGCGCCCAACGCGAGCGACAGGCCCAACCGCGCCGTAATGACCGCAAAGCCGAGGCACAAGGTCGCCAGGAACAGCACGAACAGTTCGCGGCTGCGTGTTCGGCAGACGAGGTTCAAGAGCGGCGGCAACAGGAAACGCACCGCGACGAGCACGGCCGCGAGGATCGTGAGGTTGAGCCCGGCCATGCCCAACGACGACCCTTCCTTCGCCACGCCGGAGCCCAACAGCGGGATCAGCAGGATCATCGGCACGACGGCGAGATCCTGCGCGATGTTGATGCCGAGCACGATGCGACCGTGCGGCGAACTGAACTCGCCGTTGTCGACGAGCATCTTCGTCGAACACGCGGTGCTCGACAGGCTCAGCAGGAACCCGAGGAACAGCGCCTCGTTCCAACCCATGCCAGCGGCCCAGCAACACAACGCCCCCACGAGCACGGTGCCGACCACCTGCACACCGCCACCAACGAGGATCGTGCGCCGCAGTCGCGCCAGCTGACTCAACGGCACTTCGAGCCCGACTGCAAACAGCAGCACGACGACGCCGACTTCGGCGAGTTCGCGCACCATCTCTTCGTGGCGCACGAGCCCGACCCCGTTGGGGCCGACGATGACGCCAGCGACGAGGAAGCCGACGATGGGCGGCAGTCGCAACCGATGAAACGTGACCGCGACGCCAACACACAGGGCGAAAAGCAGCGCCAGTTCGAGCAGCACCTGATCGAGCACAGGTGAGTGAGTAACGCCCGGACCGCGCCGCGCAATAGGCCAACTGCGGAACTCCCGCCGAGCACCGGCGCGGGCCCTCGCCGACCCCGGCGGAGTTACTGCCGTTCGAAGGAGCCGAATAACTCGACGTCGCCGCGACTGTCGTTGGCAACCTCCACGTAGGTGCGCGATTCTTCCCCAGGCACGATCTGGAGAGCGCCGGTCCACTCACCGGCAATGGGCTCCGCACCATCCCGCTCGTCAACGATCGCCTGGCCGGCAATGACTATCCGGAACGCGCCCCCCTTGGTTCCACCCGCCCCGGCACGCCCCGAGTAACGGACCTTGGTGACGACAAACACCGTGCCCGGCGGCACCACACCACCACGTGCAAACGCCACACTCGCGAGCCCCTCCGCCAGCGGCGCCTCGAAGTCGATCGGCGCATTCACCCGACGATCCACGTAGAG
Organism: Planctomycetota bacterium; assembly: GCA_020851075.1. Lineage (GTDB taxonomy): Bacteria > Planctomycetota > UBA1135 > UBA1135 > UBA2386 > JADZDL01. The sequence goes on from JADZDL010000318.1 coordinate 8,613, forward strand.
CCCCTTGCACCCGCGCAGGTCGATGCGACACGGATTGCCCCCGACGTTGCCAGCGCAAACCTGCAGCCGCGCCGACGGCACCCCAAGCAACCAGACCTTGGGCGCCACCGGGCGCGGGCCCGCGGCGAAGAAGCCGGCATTGCGGCCACCAAAACCACCCTTTGGGTCGCGCTGCCGTGCCACGAATTCGCCGCGCAACCACACTTCGCCCCAACTCGAATTGCCGATCTCGAAGTAGGCGCTCGCCTCGCTCCCACATGGCACCACGGCGCGACCATGCCAGGTCCCGCGGATCGGCTGGGCCGAACTCGCGACCTCGACCAAGGTCTGCCCAGCAACAGCGACACGGAATGCCCCGTTGCCGTTGCCGTCCCCAGGATTGCCCCCGGCGTAGTCGATGCGCGTGATCACGAACTCGTGCCCCGTTGGCACAAAGCCACCTTCGTAATGACCAACAAACCTGTCGTGGATGGTGGCCGGGGTTTGGATGTCGATCGGCTCGCGACGCACTTCCTCGACGCGCTCGGCGCCGCCGACCATGTCGAGTCGGCGCAGATTGCCACCACCCGCCCCGCCGCGCAGTTGCAGCCGGACGAGGGGCTCCCGCAACACGGGCTCCGGCGACGCGACCTGCAGGGCCCGCACTGCCGCCAGTTGTCGCACCCACGCTTTGCCGAGCCCAGGATCGGCGATGGAACCCTGCGCACGATCGGTGCCGTCGGTCGCATACCAATCCAACGTGCAAGTGCTCGCGTCCTGCGCGGTGACAAACACCACCGCCGCCAGCTCGGTATCACTATCGCGAGTGCCGATGTAGTAGGCATGCCCCGCAAGGACGGGCGCTCGCTTCGCAAAGGTCAGATTCGCGGGCGTCCACGCGCCAAATTCGCGCGGGGCCATCTTGCCGAGGTCGAGGATCGCACTGTGGTCATCGGCGACCGTGTCGACATCAAACTGCTGGTCCGCATACAGCACGTCCCAGTCATTGCGCGTGAACTTCAAGTCGGGGTCGTCGCGCAGCCCGTGCTCCAAACTGAACGTGGCCGCCTCATAGTCGTCAAAGTAGCGACGATCGCGCAACACAACGGCGGGGAACAACCTCTCCTGCAGCCCAGGAAGCGGTTCCGGCTTTGGCTCCTGCAAGGCAAACTCCACGCGCTCCGCGGCATCGGCAGCTGGCAGCAGCGCCGCCGAAGACTCGATCCGCGGCAGCACCAGAGCCACCGTCGCGGCGTTCGGAGCAACCGGCACGAGCAGATCGCGGGAGCTGTAGAAGGACCAACCCAGCGTGGCCACCAGAAGCCCCGCAGCAAGGCCCAGCAACAAAGCCACACTGCCACTGGCCCAACTCCCGCCAGCAGCCATTCGCAGCAAGGGAGTCGCGAGCAGACACCACCGTTCGCGCCCACCAAAGTCCCGATCGAGACGCTCCCGCAGCAGTGCGTGGGCCCGACTCAACTGCGAACGCACCGTCGCCGGCGATCGACCGAGCTGGCGCGCGATCGTCGCCACCTCGAGATCCTGTTCGTAGCGCAGCATCACGACGGAGCGGTACGGCTCCGCGAGCTCCATCGTGGCCGCAACGACGCGCTGACGCATCTCCATGCGACCAAGACTCACCGCCGCGGACTCCACCACACGGTCCCTGCCCGCCACAACTTCACGATCCAGTCGACGACGCTCGGAGCGCCACCCCGACACCGCGCAGTGCCGAGCAATCCGCGCCAACCAGGTATGCGGCTGCCGGGGCAACGCGTGCGGCCACCGCAGGACCCGCAACCAGGTCTCCTGGACGGCCTCGTCGATCTTGGCATCGTCGCGAAGCAGACCTCGCAGCGTCTTGCGCACGAATTCCTCGTGACGCAGCAGGTCCATCATGATTGGTGAAGCGCTCAAGGCATCAGCTCCCGATTCGTGGATCTTCGTTGGGTTGCCGCCTACACGCCAGGGCGCGCAGAAACGCGGCAACGAACTTTGCAAACCCACGGTCCTGCAAACCCGGATCGCCAAAAACCTGCCCCCGGTCCACGATCGAGACCGGCGCCAAACGGCCGCTACCAGGGCCCCTTCCAGGCCGCGAATCCGCCGCCCCGCTCTTCGTAACGCATTGACCGAAAAGCACGTGCGTTGGACGGGATACCTTGAGTTCGGAAGAACCCTTTCCCGTCACCCCGACCTCATGATTCGCAACACGATCCTCTCGCTCAGCGCCATCGCGCTTCTCGCTGCCGCCGCCGCCGCCCAGAACTGCACGGACAACCAGTACCGCCTCCACCTCGTGGACAGCAACGGTGTGCCGGCCCCGACCTTCGTCGATCCGCAGACCAACGAGACGACCTACCAGTTTTCGACCGAAGCGGTCTACCTCGCCTTTGACCCGGCCCTGCCGAGCGGCACCTACTACGTGCACGTCACCGATCCGATCGGCGGCGCCGACATGGTGCTCTCCAGCAATGACCCGATGGATCGATTCGTGGCAGTGAACAACAACGCCGGCGTCATTTCGCTGTCGTTGCCATTCACGAACAACCAGACTCCCGCGGTCTTCGGCCTCGGCCTCAACGGCGTCGGCCAGAGCATCCTGCTGCAGCCGTTCGGCACCAACCCGGCGGAACCTTGCCGGTTCAAGGCCTGGTTTGGTGACGACTGGGACCTCACCAATGGTTCGGACAATCCCTACCTGCTGCACGGCGGTTTCAACGCCAACCTCGGCCGCTGCGCGGTGCGTTCCTACGAAGGGTTCCGCATCGGCACGGGCAACGGTAGCGACGTCGCCGGCAACGTCTTCCGCGACGACGACCGCGACGGTGTTCGCGATCCAGGCGAACCAGGCCTCGGCAACTGGGAAGTGCGGCTCGTCACCGGCACGACTTCGGTCGCGACCACCACGGACAGCAGCGGCCACTATGTATTCAGCAGCGTTCTCGCTGACAGCTACACGGTCGAACTGACGCTGGCCCAGGGTTACACCGCGACGACTTCACAGTCCTACGCCGTCGAGGTCTGCGGCTGCGCGAAC
>JADZDL010000319.1 GCA_020851075.1 Planctomycetota bacterium
ATGCCGGGTCGCCGGCGCAAAGGCCCGCGAAGTGCGGCTGCACCACGACCGCGGCACGTTCGGCAGCTACGACACGACGCTGATGTTTGACGACGGGCAACATGGCGATGGCGAAGCCAACGACGGGCTCTACGCGTTCGCGCTGCCGGCGATCGAAGGCGGCCAGCAGTGGCGCTTCTGGATCGAAGCCGTAGCCGCGGATTCGGGCCACGTCGACTGCCTGCCCGCCGGTGGTGGCGCGCTGCCCTTGTCGTGGGTCGCACCGAAGAAAGCCGGCAAGTAGCCGACTCCGCGGTCAGCTGAGCCAGAGACGAACGAGCTCACGCAATCGCGTGAGCCCGACGTCCTTCGTGACGCTGACCCACACGATGTTGTCCGAGTCCGTTCCACACTTCTCGGCAAACTCCTTCTGCCGATTGAGCAGGTGCGAAGGCCTCACCTTGTCGGACTTGGTGGCGATCACGCAATAGGGCCGCGCATTGGTGCGCAACCAATCGAGCATCTCCAGGTCGGAGGCTGTGGGGCCAACTTCGCCGTCGACGAGCAGCATGACCATCGCGAGGCACTCGCGACCGAGCAGGTACTCTTCGATCATCGGCATCCACGTCTGCCGGATCTTCTTCGGGGCCTTTGCGAATCCGTAGCCCGGACAATCGACCAACGCTGCATCACTCTTCTGCACGCGGAAGTAGTCGAGCACGTGGGTGCGGCCCGGGGTGTTCGACACGCGCGCGAGCTTCTTGCCGGCGATCGCATTCAACAGCGACGACTTGCCGACGTTCGACCGCCCGATCAGTACCACCTCAACGCGCGAGGCGGGCAGCTTCGTATGGGTGACCGCCGAGGCGAGGAAATCCAACTGCAACGGGCGGCTCATGGGGTCCGCCCATTCTGTGCCATGTTGGGGCTCAGTTACAGCAACTTCGAACTTGGTGGAGCCAAACCGCCTATTCGAGCACGAACTGCGCTCCCGCCACGACCTTGCCATTGACCAACAGATCCACGGCGTGTTTGCCCCGGTGGTACCGCCGCGTCGATACCACACGCAGCGAATGCTGCTTGCTGAGCCGCCGGTCCTCGTGCGGGCCGAGCTCGAGATTCCAGCCTTTGCGGACCTTCGGCGACGTCGCACCGGACGCCGTCACGTGGTGCACCACATAGTCGACGACGAGCCGCTGCGACTTGGGCGAACTCGACACCAATCGCACTTCGAGCGTGACACCGCTGCCAATCGCTGCCTTCTTGGGCGCAATGCGCAGCTCGGCCGCACCACGCAGCGGCGCCCCGATCCCCCACGCCTTCAGGACGCGCGGATGCCCCTTCTTGATGAGCGTGCGGCTGGCATGCTTCATCATCGCGCGCCGCTCCTTGGATGCCGCCGAAAGGTGCTTTTCGAGCCATCCTGCGACCAGATCGGGGTGGTCCTTCGCGATGTCGTTCCAGTGGTTGGCGACGCTTCGCCGCACGTACGGACTCGCATCGTGCTGCAGCACCTCGAGCAGCGGCAACGTCGGCGATGGATCCGCGACGAGGAACTTCAGCTGCATGCCCCAGGGCAGGCGCGGGCGACTGCCTTCGCTGACGAGCCGACGCACGTGCGGGCTCGGATCGCGCAACCAGCCATGGAGTACGCCAAACGTGAGTTCGCGGTGCTGATCGAGGAACGGGCGCACCGCGTACTCGGCCGTGAAGCGCTGCGTGAGCGCATGCAGAGCTTGCAGGGCACGCGCGGGTTGGTCGAGGCCAACGCGCGCGACAAACTCCGTCATCGGCCAGATCACCCAGCCGGCGAGGCCCGCGGGGGAAGTCTGCAACGCGCCGAGATCCTCGTCGAGGCGCGCAGGTGCGAGCGAACGCTCGAGAATGCTCGCGGCTGCGTCGAAATCCGGCGGCAACACGGCCTCGAGCGCGCGACTCAGGTGCGTCGCGCGCGCCTTCAACTCGAGGTCGTCGAGCCCCTCGAGAGCCTGGGCCAGGAAACGCTTGCGCGGCAACCCGGGCCAACTGCGGGTGAGGTGTTCGGCCAGATCGTGGACGAGGCGCGCCCCGATCAGGTTCTTGAACGGCTCCGCCATGGTCAGGCCCCGGTCGGCACGAGCGGCCCGGACTCCAGCGTCGCTTCCACCACCGTGCCGCCGCAGACGATCGTCATGAGGCCTTCGTTCACCGACAGGTCCCAGCGATTGTTGCGATCGAGTTTGGGCTCAAGAGCCTCGAGGAGGGTCCCGGGCACCTTCACGAGCCGGATCTGGTCGCTCTTGTGCACCCGTTCCTTCGCGCACTTCTGCTGCAGGAGGTCGGGGCGGCGATGGCAGTAGACGACCACGCGCTCGGCGAGTTTCGAAGCGCGATGCAGTCGGTCTGGGGCCGGGGCACCGACCTCGATCCAATCGAGCATGCGGCCGTCGTCGCTCTTGTTCCAGATCGCTGGCTCGTCGCCGTCGGAGAGGCCTTTGCTGAACGCGAGGCCTTCCTTGTATTCGAGGGCATACGCGATCACGCGCGTGAGCAGGTACGGAACATCTTCGGATGGGTGCCGCGCGACGCGCAGGTCCAGATCGGCATAGACGCCGCGGTCGACGTCGGCGAGCGCGATCTCGAAACGGTGGATCATTGCCACCTTGTAGCGGAACGAAGTCCGATTGCCGATGGCGGACTGCGTTCGGGTATTCTCGGCCGATCTCCGAAGGAGCCCCTATGAGAACCCGCTACCTCGCCCTCGCCTTGCCGCTCTGCGTGGCCATCTTCCCCGCCGGGATTGCGGCCCAGACCACAGCCCCCGCCGCCGACGCTCCACACATCCTCATGGATACGGTTGGTCCCGATGGCTGGCGTATGCGCCTTGGCCCAACCAACCTCGGCAGCATGCTCGAGTCCGAGAAGGGCCGTGCGCTGTGGGAACCCCGCACCAACGTGTTGATGGGCAGGTGGCAGCAGATGATCGGCGACGAAGCGTACCAGGCGGCGCGCGCTCGGGTGCTCGGTTACAGCGGCCGCGTGCAGGTCGGGGTGTGGATCCCGGCCGAAGGTCCAAACCGCAAAGACCCGATCGTGGCGATGGTATTTGATGGTGACGGTCGCACCGATCTCGATGCGCTCGCGATCGACCTGCGCACCTTGCCAGGCCCGATCGAAGCAGGGCAGTGGGAGAACGTCGAGTTCGATGGCGCCAAGGTGGCCCTGCGCCGCGTTGGTGCAAGCACGACGAACTCGCCGTTGCGCGAGGGCGATCACCTCCTGCTTGCAATCGGCAGCCGCGAAGAGTTCGGCACGGCCCTTGGGCGCGCCCGCGAACTTGCGAAGACCACCACGGGCAAGGCGCCTTTGCCCAATACGCCCGCCTTCCGCGTGCAGATCGATTTTCCAGCCATCGTGCAACTTGCGGCGCAGAACACCGCCGGGCTTGAGCGCACGATCATGAAGGTCCTCGGGGTCGACAGCCTCGGCCGCGGCACCTTCTCGGTCAGCACCGCGGGGCCGCGCGTGATGGTGGAATTGGCGCAGCAGTTCACGAGTGAAGAGCGCGGCCTGTTCGGCGCGTTCTTCCCGGCCACCGCGGGCGTGCCGACCCTGCTGCAGGCGGCCCCTGTCGGCAAGGGGTCGTGGAAGGTCGGCCACTTCGACGCCAGCGCGGTCTACATGGCGGTTGAGAACGCCGTTCTCGCCGAGGAGGGCAAGACGTCTGCCGAGCTGCGGGCCAAGATGAAGGAAGAGTGGGGCATCGACCTGCTACCCGATCTGCTCGCCCACATGACCGACGACGTGATGCTGACGGGCTCCCTGCTCGAGCGCAACGTGGAGGATGCCACCTGGTCGCTCACGTTCCGTTTGCGCGACGAAGCAGCCTTCCACAAGGCGTTGTTCACGCTGCTGCCGAACATGAAGCCCTTCGTGTCACGCGAGGCCACCGAGAAGCACGGCGACATCGAGGTGCATCGCTACGGCAACTTCATCAGCTATGAGACGTGGCTGGCGGTCGGCAACGGCGTGTTCACGATCGCCGGTGGCCAGGATGCCGAAGCAACCATCGGTGGCATCCTCGATCGCTGCAAGTCGCTGCCGCAGGACCAGGCGGCAATGGCGGCTCCGACGGGCTTCGAGACGCTGAAGAAGTTCCTGCCGCCGGGGCACAACGGGCTCGCCGTCGGCGACCTCGACTCGGTGGCTTCGTTGCCCACCGAGCTGTGGTGGGACCTGCTGCGGGAACTGGTGCCACTGCCGCGCCTGGGTGGCGGCGAACCGGCGACCGAAGAAGATCAAGCCGCCATGCAGGCGATGCTGCGCGAGTACCGGCTCGACACGATGCGCAGCGCGACCGGCTATGCCGATCGCCGCTGGTCGTGGCGCCTGTTCTGGTAGTCGAAGACCAGAAGTGGTTTCACAATTGGCAGGCTGGCGAGGGCGAGCAACCGCGGTCGAGGGCAAGGAGCGGACTCGGAGGGGAATCGGTGGATTCCGTGGAGAGTCTGCGACGCAGCCATCGGCTGCGGGGGCCAGCCGCAGCCGCCTGTGCTTTGTGAAACTACTTCTAGCGCCCCTGCGGCGCACTCGGGCTGCCGGGCGCCCGACGCAACTCGACGAAGAACAACCAGATCTCGCGAGCCGTTGGGAACAGGAACGGGCGATCCGCGCCCGGCCGCGCCTGATTTGGCATGCCAGGCCAGGCGTGGCCACCACCCTCGAGCGTGATCACGCGCAACGGCGCCGACGACGGCTTGCCGTCCTTGTTCGTCGCATAACTATCCAGACGCACCTTGCCGTCGGTCTTCGTTTCGGGGTATCCGCGCAGCCCGTTGCGGTCGAGGTAGTAGTCGATCGCATCCTGCACCGACGCGTCGACGCGTTCGCCCGAGCGCCCCGTCGAATCGCGCGGCGTGCCACCTTCGTAGCGAACGTTCCCGTCCGCGGTGCCATGCACGAGCAGGACCCCGATCGGCTCCGGGCTGTCCTTCGCCGTAAAGTTCATCGCGCCGGAAACGACGGCCACACCTGCAAACAGGTCCGCCGCTTCGCGCGCGAGGCGATGGCACATCATGCCGCCATTGCTGTGCCCCGCCGCAAATACGCGCGTGGGATCGATCGCAACCTTGCGCTGCACATCGGCCACGACTTCCCTGAGGAAAGCAACGTCCTCGACGTTGTGCTCGACGGCATAGACGGGAATGCCACCGGAGTTCCACGTCAGCAACTTGCCGCGCAAAGCCCCAGTGCCGTCCGGATAGGCCACGACAAACCCTTCACGATCGGCGACTTCATCAAAGCCCATGCTGTCGCGAGCGTATTCGCCGTTGCCACCACCACCGTGTAGAACGACCACGAGCGGCAACCCCGCGGCATTCGCAGCCTGGGGCGGCACGTGCAGGTGATAGCGGCGATCGCGGCCACCGTGGGCCAGGTTGACCGTCGAATCGACGCCGGCGACGAGTGGCGACTGAACCGTGGTGCGCACCTCTTCCTGGAGGCGACGCAGGCGCGGCAGGACGCGATTGACGCGATCGCGAACGGCAAAGACGCCGCCGACACCCAGGTCGAGTTCGATCCAAGGCGTAAAGCCGAACGCGCCGGGGTCACTGACCGAAACTGCGCCCTTGCCGAGATCCTCGATCCACGTACCAAGCCCGTAGCGAACCGAATCGGCGTCAAACCCAACGGCCTTCACCTCGACGAGGCTGGGCACATGGTCGCGGAACATCCCCGCAATGGTCTGTGGTTGCAGAATCTGGCGATCGCCGACGCGCCCTTGGGTGACCAGCATGCGCACGAACGTCGCGTAGTCGTCGAGCGTCGAAACCGCGCCGCCGGCAACCCAAGGCAGGGTGGTCGTGCCCGCATCGCCGCCAACCGGCAGCAGCGTACCGAACTTCGTATCGCGCATGCCAAGTGGTCCAGCGATGCGGTCCGCAAACAGGTCGTGCCAGCTCTTGCCCGTCACGCGTTCGGCGGCGATGGCCGCCACCTGCATGCTCACACCGCCATACTGGAAAGCGGCGGCCGGGTTGTCGCGCATCGGCGCATCCGCCGCCGCGGCCGCAAACTTCGCCGAGTCCCAGCCGCGCATGCGAGCGTTGAGGCGCGGCGGCAGACCCGAGGTGTGCGACAAGCACTGCCGCAGCGTGATGGTGTTCTTGTCAGGCCGCTCAAACTCCTTCACGTAGCGGGCGACAGGCACATCGAGATCGAGTTTGCCTTCGTCGACCAGCGTGAGGATCGTGGCCACAGCGAGCCATTTGCTCGCGGAGGCCACCGATAGCACTTCATCATGGGCGAACGTGCCGTGCTCGCTGCGGTGTAGCACTTGCCCCTCGCGAACCACCGCGAGTCCGCAACCCTGCAGGTGCAGCTCCGCGACCATGCGGTCTACGGCCGCGCGCAACGGCGGCAGTTCGGGGGATTGGGCGAACGAGGCAATGGCCAGGACGAGACTGGAGGCCAGGCAAACTAGACGGCGTCGCATGCCCATTGTTATCGGCGGAAGGGGTGGCGGGGACGAAGTTGAGTTCCCGAGGTACACGAACGACACAACGCGAGCTGCGGATCCGCGCTGGTTGGCGCCTTCCCGGGGCACCCCCCGGATGGAGGCTCCCATGAACAAACTCAGCCGCCGTTTCCTCCGCTCCTTCGCCCTGCTGCTCGCCGCCGCGAGCTTTTCTGGCTGCTGCCTGCATGGCGTAAAGTTCTGCCGCGATTGGGGGCACGGCCACTGGGCCCCGCACCACGGCGGCGGCCGCCACTGCCGCTGAGGTTCGCCCTTCGGCTGCATGGCCGCCACCACCAGGTCCCGTAGGATGCTGGCATGCAACCGATGACCCAACTCCGCGTGGCCGCCGTGCTTGGCGGCCTCGCCGTGGCCCTTGGCGCGATTGGCGCCCACCTCATGCAGGGCCACTACGAAGCCATCGACCTCGAACGCTTCGAGAAGGCCGTTCGCTACCAAATGTACCACGCGCTGGCACTCGGCCTGTGCGGCGCCTTGGGCCTGGCTGGCGTGCGCACCAAAGCCGCCGGGATCAGCTTCCTGCTTGGCATCACCCTGTTCTCGGGCTCGCTCTACGCGCTCGTCTTCACCCACCAGAAAACCTGGGGGCACGTCACTCCTTTTGGCGGCGTGGCTTTCCTGGTCGGCTGGGGGCTGCTCGCCGCCGCACGTAAACCACTTTCGCCGCAATAGGTACCGACCGTACCGCCCTCGTTGGCGGCGGGCTGCGCAAAGCAGCCCAGAGGCAAGCTGGGTGCGACGTGGTCTAGTCCAGGTGGCTCAAGGGCAGTCCGCATGCGACGGGACGGATGTCCGAGAGCGTCGGGCTCGCGCACCCAAGCGGTGCGCGGGCCCTTCTCATTTTCGCGACGAACAGGCATTGGTGGGCCCGGGGAAGGCGGCCTAGACTGCGTGCGATGAAGCTCACGATCGACTACTGCGTCGTTTGAAACTACCAACCCATCGCGGCCGGTCTGGCCGCCACGCTGCAGAAAGCCCGCGCGGATGTGAGCATCGAGATCCGGCCCGGCGGCAAAGGGGACTTCAAGATCACCGCGGACGGGGCGGTCGTGTGGGACAAGAAGGGGCGTGAAGGCCGCTTCCCGGACTCCACCGAGATCCTCGCCCGGCTCCCAACGAAGTGACGGCGATCTTGCCGCCGGACCTCGGCCCGGCCCGCGCCCTGCGCGTCTCCATCGTGACTCCTGCCCCGCGCGGCAGTCAGGCAGGCAATCGCATCACGGCGCTGCGCTGGGCGGGGCTGCTGCGACAGCTCGGCGCGCGGCCGCGCGTGCTGTCGCAATGGGATGAGCGCCCCTGCGACCTGCTGGTCGCCGTGCACGCGGAAAAGAGTGCCCCGAGCGTGCTTCGGTGCGCCGAGACAACCCCGGGCACGCCGATCGTCGTGCTCCTGGCGGGGACCGACATCTACCCGTCGTTCGCGCCGGACGCCGCGACCCTGGCGGCGCTCGAACGCGCGGACGCCCTGATTGCGCTGCAGCCACGCGTTCGCGAAGTGTTGCCGCCGCCCCTGCAGGCCAAGATGCGCACGATCGTGCAATCGGCGACGTCGCCGCAGCACGCGCCGGCGCGACCCACGGTGCCGCCACTGCGCGCCTGCGTGCTCGCCCACCTGCGCGCGGTGAAGGACCCGCTGTTGCCGTTCGCTGCGCTGGCAGCCGTGCCGGATCTCGGAATCGAACTGACCCTGGCCGGGCGCGCGATCACGGCGGATCTAGCGGCCGCGGCGCGGGCCGCGACGGCGACGGATCCTCGCGCGCACTGGCTCGGCGAACTCCCCCGCACCGCGGCGCGCCGACTGCTCGCCCAAAGCCACATCTGTATCGTGCCATCCACCGCCGAAGGCGGCGCCAACGTGGTGTCCGAGGCGATCGCAGCGGGCACTCCCATCGTCGCGAGCCGTGTGCCCGGCAACCTGGGGCTGCTCGGCGACGACTGGCCGGCCACATTTTCCGTCGGCGATCCGGACGAGCTCGGCACCCTGCTGCGGCGCATCGCGCAGGATTCCACATTCCACCAGCTGCTGATCCAACGCACCCTTGAGCTACAGCATCTAGTGGCTCCCGCGCGGGAACGCGCGGCATGGGCCACGTTGCTGGCGGACCTGTCCCTGCGCGCCTGAGGCCTCAAAGGCGCCAGAACGACGGAAAACAGGCCCCTGATCATGCACTTCCTAGTGCAGTCCGTGTGCGGCTGCCAAACCTCGTTCCCCATGCCCATGATCCCACCCAAACCCCCGTCCGCAACCCGCGAGTCCCTGCGCAGGCTTGCGACCCCGCACGCGTTGGCGTTCGGCACCCGCTTGCTCCACAAAGGCAACAACGGCGTCATCACGTTCCGCGAGTTTGTCGCCGTCGCGCGCGAACTCATGAACCAACTGCCCGACCAGACGGCGGTCTACCTGGCCGCCCTCGTCGCCCTCGACATGGGCAACGACGAGGAGCCGCAGCCGCGACCTCACCAACCGTCGTTGAACTGATCCCGCTCAGGCGATGAGTTCGCGAATCGGTTGCGCCCCTTCGGTGCCAACCAGCCGCTGGTTGAGGCCGGCGAAGAAG
>JADZDL010000320.1 GCA_020851075.1 Planctomycetota bacterium
GAAATCGTTGAAGACCCTGAATCCGAAAGAGATCCAGGGTGGAGCCAATCTGGCCCCGATCACTGTGCAGTGGTCTGAAGACGAGTTGCGGGCCGGGATCGCCGAGTTGCAGAAGCCGCCCGAGAAGAAGTGACCTCGTTGCCCCACTCCCTCGACCGCACGCGACCGATTGCTGCTTGCCTGCACCACGGACGACGTGCGGCTTGCGGACGCACATTCTTGCCTTGCGGGGCGTCCGGAGCTTTCGCAGCACATCGGCATGTGCCATCAGTTCATGCCTGGGGTCGTAATGGAGCGCCAGGGCGAGCCCCGCCACTGCCAGGGCACGGCCCTCGTCGAATGGACGGCCCATGATGCCGCGGGCAATCCGAGGGGCAAGGGCACCAACGTGGTGTCGCTGGCCGCGGATGGGCGCATCGCGGGCGTCGTCGGGTTCTGGTAGGCAACACGAAGTCCGATCGATTCGACTTCGCGCCCGCGGGTTGCGCCGCAGTTCCGTATGCTGCGGAGCCCTCGCGAGGTTGCCATGTTCGATCGCTTTTCGAATCACGCCAAGAAGACCCTGTCGCAATCCCGACTGTGCGCGTTGGATCTGCGCCACGACTACATAGCCCCCGAACATCTGCTGCTCGGACTGCTGCAAGTCGAAGGCTGCACCGCCGTGAGAGTGCTTGAGCAAATGCAGGTCGATTGTGACGCCTTACGTAGAAGGGTGCTCACGGAGGTCGGGCACGGCAACGAAGCCGTCACTGCATCGCAGCTGCCGTTCACGCCAACGGCCAAACGCGTGCTCGAAACGACCCTGGCTGTGGCGAGCCAGCTGGTCCACAACTACATCGGCACCGAGCACCTGCTGCTTGCACTGTGCGCCGGGGGCGCGGACTCCGACATCGCAGCCAAGGCCCTCGCGGCGACGGGCCTCGACTCCGCAGGCGTTCGCGCAACCGTCGTCGAACTGCTCGCGGCTGCGCCGCCGCCAGCCCAGAACACGCTCGCTCGACGACTGCTGCTGATCAGCAATTCGACGATGCACGGCGGTGGTTACCTCGAACACTGCGCGGCCGAGATTCGCGACTTCCTCGGCACCAAGAAGCGTGTGCTCTTTGTGCCCTACGCGCTCGCCAATCACGAAGAATACACGGCCAGGGCAAGGACCGCGTTCGCCGCGATCGGGCACGAAGTCACCGGCGCGCACGAACACAAATCGCCAGCCGCAGCGGTCGCCACGGCGGATGCGATCTTCGTCGGCGGCGGCAATACGTTCCGGTTGCTGAAGGCGCTGTACGACAAGCACATGGTCCAGTTGATGCAGCAGCGTGCGTTTGCCGGCGTGCCCTACATCGGCAGTAGCGCCGGAACCAACGTCGCCACCCTGTCGATCCGCACGACCAACGACATGCCGATCGTGATGCCGCCGTCGTTCACGGCGCTGCAACTCGTGCCGTTCCAGATCAACCCGCACTACCTCGATCCCGAGCCCGGCAGCCGCCACATGGGCGAGACGCGCGAAGAACGCCTGCGCCAGTTCCACGAGGAGCACCACACGCCCGTGCTCGGCCTGCGCGAAGGCTGCATGCTGCGCGTCGAAGGCGATCGCATGGAACTGCGCGGCACCACGCGCGCACGTTTGTTCCTGCGCGGCACGCCCGCCAAGGAGTATTCCCCACCGTGCGACCTGTCGTTCCTGCTCGCCGAGAAGAAGTCATGAAACCACACTTCCTGTTTCCAGTGTTTGCGACGGCCCTGTGCCTTCCGGCGCAGGAGTCTGCGCCGGTCGCGAAGTTCCTCACCAAGGACGTGCTCAGCGCGCACGTGAAGTTCTTGTCGAGTGATCTGCTCGAAGGGCGCGGCGTCGGCACGCGCGGCGACGAACTGGCGCGCACCTATCTCGCGACGCAATTGCAGTCGTGCGGGCTCCAGCCCGGCAACGCGGATGGTACGTGGAACCAGACGGTGCCCATTCTCAGCATCACGACGAACGTGACCGAAACGCTGACGGCCCAGGGCCAGCAGGGCGAAGCGAAGTTCGTGGCGCCCGAGGACTTCACGGCCGTTGCCGGCAGCCCCGACGAGCACGCGGATTGGCAGAACGCCGAACTCGTCTTCGTCGGCTATGGCATCACGGCTCCCGAACAGAAGTGGGACGACTTCGGCGGGGTCGATGTGCGCGGCAAGGTCCTGCTCGTGATGAACAACGACCCCGCCGACGACCCCAACCGGTTTGCGGGCAAGACGCGGCTCTACTACGGCCGTTGGAGCTACAAGTTTGAAGAGGCGGCTCGCCGCGGTGCGATCGGCGCGATCATCATCCACACCAATGAGTCCGCGGGGTATCCGTTCCAGGTCATCCAGACCAGCCACGGCCGCGAGAACTTCTGGTTGCCGTTCCGCGCGGGCGAACCCAGCCTCGGCGTGCGTTCGTGGTGCAGCGAAGATGCGGCAAAGAGGCTCTGCGCGCTCGGCGGCCACGATCTCGATGCGTTGCGCAAGCGCGCCAACGAAGGCAATCAGCCGCCCGTGGCGCTCGGCGTCAAACTTGGCCTCGCGGTCACCAACACCGTGCGCAAGATCGAATCGGGCAACGTCATCGGTGTGCTGCCCGGCAGCGATCCTGGGCTGCGCAACGAATACGTGGTCGTCACCGCGCACTTCGACCATCTCGGCATTGGCAAACCGCGCGGCGAAGACACCATTTACAACGGCGCGGTCGACAATGCCTCGGGCTGTGCTGGCCTGCTCGCCCTCGCACGTGCGTGCGCAATGTTGCCCAAGGCACCCAAGCGCAGCCTGATGTTCCTCGCGGTCACCGCGGAAGAGTCGGGCCTGTTGGGGTCGCAGTACTTCGCCGAGAACCCGACCGTGCCAAAGCAGCAGCTCATTGCGAACTTCAACGTCGATGGCCTCAACGTGTGGGGCAAGACCAACGACGTCGAGTTCATCGGCTACGGCAAGAGCAGCCTCACGGCGCTCGCCGAGTCGATCGCCAAGGCGAGTGGCCGCCGACTCGAACCCGACAGCAATCCGGATCTCGGCCTGTTCTACCGCAGCGATCACTTCAACTTCGCGCGCATCGGCGTGCCCGCGGCCTATCTGAAGGCCGGCAAGGACTTCCTCGATCGGCCCGAGGATCGCCGCCGCATGAAAGGCAGTTACACAACCGTGCACTACCACCAACCAAGCGACGAAATGGCCGGCTGGTGGAACTTCGATGGGGCGATCGACGACATGCAGTTGTTGCTCGAATGTCTGCTGCAGACGGCGAACGCGCCAAATGTGCCAACCTGGACTCCAGGCGACGAGTTCGAAAAGCTGCGCTAGTTACGGTCGACGCGGCTCCGAGGCACGGTTCAAAGGCAGGGCAGCGTGAGCCGGAAGCACGCGCCATCTCCACCAGGAACGAGCTCCAGCTCGCCACCGAGATCGCGCGCCAGCGCGCGCGCGAGCGGCAGCCCGAGGCCGACACCCGGCGCGTCGTTGCTGGCGGCCTGGCGCGCACCGCGATCGAATGGCGCAAAAATGCGCGCCGCAAACGCGGCGGGAACCCCTTCGCCGTGGTCGCGCACGTCGATCTGCGCCCGGTTGGCCGTCCGCCGAACCACTACGTGTACATGCGGGTCACGGGCCCCACGCGCGTATTTGGCCGCGTTGTCGATGAGATTGAAGAGGATCTGCCCGATCGCTTCGTCATCCGTGCTCAACGCCAACGACTCGGCGCCGGACTCGATGTCCAGGTCCAACACGAGTCCACTCTGGGCGAGACGCTGCTGCAAGGTCGATGCCTGCTTGTGCAACAGCGCAGCGAGCACGTGCCGTTCGCGCCGACTGGCAAAGCGGCCCTGCTCCAGACGCGACCAGGCGAGCACGTTCTCCACGACGCGCGACAGACGATCGGACTCGGTGCGCAACGTCTCGAGGTACTCATGCTGCGCCGCCGGGTCAGTCACCATGCCGTCGGCGAGCATTTCGCTGTACATACGAAATGTGGTCAGCGGCGTGCGCAGTTCGTGGGTGACAGCCGAAGCGAAGCGCGCACGCCGATCGCCGTAGCCGATCGCCGCGCGCAGCATGAAGCCAAGAGCCAGCAGGGCGACCGCGGTCATGCCCCAGGTGATCCAGAGGATCGTCGCCACCGGCAAAGCACTCGCCATGGGCGGCGACCAGTTCGTGACGAGGCGCGCCGGCACCGAAGCGAGCATGCGGCCCTGCTCTTCGGGCGTCATCGCATCACTCTGGGCGAGTGAGGCCACCCCCTCGGGGAACAGATCCTGCACGAGCGCCAGCAACTCGCGCTGCAGGCGCGTCCAATCGACGACGAGGATCTGCAGTTTGTGCTTCTGCGCATCCGGCGCGCGGCGAACGCACAGCAGCATCGGCAACTCGCCGGCCGACCACATCGGCACCAACGGCCCGACTGCCTGGGCTCCCTTGGTGGGCAGCGGCGAAGGGCTACCGCGCATTTGCGACTGCGCATTGGCTTGCGCACGGTTGGTGTATTCCGCGACGCTGCGCTGGATCTCCGGTGGCGCCGCCGTCGCGGCAAATCCGCCGATCGCCTGCAGCTGAGCCTCCGCGGCCGCCAGTCGCCGTTCGAGTTCTGCATAGGTGATCTGCGGGCGCAGCCCGGCCAGCAGCGGATGCGCTACTGCATCGGTGCCACCCGCGTCCGTGCCTCGCGACGGAACCTGGAGGTGATCTTCGCAATTGAGTTCGCAGCGCAACGCCACCAGGGTCTCGGTGGGCGCAACCAGGCGAGCAAACTCGTCCACCGCACGCTGTGCCTCACCAGCGAGCTGCGGCGACAACCAGCTATCCATGCGCCACAACGCGAGCCGCAGCCGTTGTTGGGATTCGGCGAGTGCCCGCGAACCCACCTCTTCGCGTTCGAGCGACAGCATGCTCTGCGTGAGCCAGAGTACGACGCCCGCGAGCAACAGGGCGGTTGCCACAAACCACCACCAGGCACTGCGACGCGCCCAGGTCACGGCGAGACTCCCGCGAGCATGTAACCCTTGCCACGGACGGTCAGCAGCACCGCGGGCCGCTCGCCGGAATCGCCGAGTTTCTCGCGCAGGTTGACGACATGCATGTCGATCGCGCGCGTCGCAAGATCTCCCGTGGAAAGGCCCCAAACGTGCTTTAGAAGCTCGCTGCGGGCAATTGCGCGGCCACGATTCTGCGCCAGGTAGCGCAGCAGTTCGGCCTCACGCTCCGACAGCGGCACGACCGCTCCATCCGCACGCACGACCTCGCGCCGTTCGAAGTCGACGAGCCGCCCTGCCAGCGCGAGTTTGCCAACCGCCGTGGGCCGTTCGGCACTGCGACGCAGCACGGCTTCGACGCGCGCCAGCAGCTCCTTGCTCGAGAATGGCTTCACGACGTAGTCATCGGCCCCCGTCTGCAAGCCGTGCACACGATCCTGTTCGGCACCGCGCGCCGTCACCATGATGACCGGCAGGGTCGGGCGCGCCGCACGGATCGCAGCGAGCAGCTCGAAACCGTCGCGCTTGGGCAGCACCACGTCGAGGATCGCAAGGTCCAGCTGTGCACCGAGCGCGCTCGTGAGGCCTTCTTCGCCATCGGCGCATGCGATCGGCGAGTAACCCGCAAACCGCAGCGCATCGACGAGCCCGCGCCGGATCGCGGGATCGTCTTCGACAACCAGGATCGTCTTGCCAGGAGTCACGGGGTTAGCGTAGCCCGAAGCGGCGGTCTTCGGCTGCATCCTGATGACAACGCATGCACGAGGCGATCGAACCGATGGCCGTCACGCTGCCCTTCGCATCGATCGTGCCGTAGATCCAGCCCTGATCGGTGCCTGGCGTCTCGGGCGGCAGTTTGTGCATGACGAACAGACCAAAGTAGTCACCCGCGTGGCCGATCTTGCCCCCGTCGTTCACGATCAGGTGGTGGCCGAGTTGCGCGGACGCTGCCGTCGCCGCCGCAGGCATGCCGTTCTCGCAAACCCACGACTCCTTCACCAGCGTCTGCCCGACGGCTGCCGGCACACCAGGCTGGATGTACTCAAGCCCCACGGCGTGGCGCGCAAACAGCCGATAGACCTTCTCGCCGTGCTCCTTGCCGGCGGTGGACACGCGCGCTGCCGGCCCGGGCATGCGACAATCGGTCGGCGCTCGGCGAGGTTGGCCCGCAACACAGACGAAGGACCGATAGTCCCGGACCGCGTCCTGCAGGATCGCCGAGAAGATCGCCGCGGTCTTCGGATCGTTGACTTCGGCAACCACGCGGCGGTGAAAGCCCTTCGCCGCCGCCTGCTTGCGAACCGCCTCGAGCATCGCGGTCTGTAGCCCGCCGCCGCCACCCTGGGCCTGTTGCTGCCTGGCCACCAGCAGGTCGCGCTGCCTACCGAGTTCGGCAATCTGCTTCTGCAGTTCCTCCCGCTTCTGGCGCTGGATCTCGATGTGCAAGCGCAGTTGCGCGGCATCGAGCGAACGCAGCGCTTCCTGCAGGTATTCACGCTTCACCGCGCCAAGGTCGAACTTCGGGTCGCGGCTCGCATCGACGAGGTCCCAATGCGCGTTGTTGTAGAACCCGCCGGCCTTGGTCTGGCCACGCGTCGCCGCAGCCGCGGCGTTCAGGCGTGCGGCATTGGCATCCTGGCGAACCTGGTTCTGGGCCATCTCGATGCCGCGTGCGCCATACTCGATGTAGGTCGCATTCAGCGCCGCGCTCAATTCACTGATTCGCCCATCCAACGGCGTCGTGATCACTTCCTGGCGATCCTGGTCGATCGCCGCAAACTGCCCTTCGGCCCATTTGGCGACGTCGCGCCAACCCGGCGCAATCGCATCCCCGGCCGGACCGCAATAGATCGCGTTCACGACGATGCCCTTGCCAACTGCGGCACCACACTGCACGGGCAACGGCAACTGCGGGTCCTGCGTGGCCTGTTCATTGCCGGCAACGAACATGAGCCGCAGCGCGTGGGGTTCGGCGCTCCATTGCAGCTCGTCGACCGCGGTGCGCACGGCGCGCGCGACGTATTCGACGCTGCCACTGGTGGACAGGCTAAAGAGCTGCTCGGACACCGAGTCGAGGTCGGTGGTGAAGTCCGTTCGGACCTTGACCCAACCGCGGGCCGGGTCGTGGTCGTTGCCACCGTAGGTGAGCAGGGCCACGCGCAGCTGCGGAACGGGCTCGAGGGCGGCAAGCTCGTTCACCACGGCCCAGAGGTTCTGGCGAGCCTGGTTGATGAGGCCGTTCATGCTGCCGCTGACATCCAGGCAGATCGCGAGATCGATCGGATGTGCCGCAGCGGGCGATTGCGCGGGAAGCGCGATGGCACCGACGAAAAGGCAGGAGAGCAGGGTTTGCACGAGGGGTTTGGTCATGGCGATTTCCATGCCCCACTAGACGGGCAAACGGGTCCTCGCTCGGTAAGCGCTCTGTAAGCAGCCCACCTACCTGCCCGCTTCCGGCACGTGGCGCTTGACGGCTTGCTCCCATCGCCTACTTTTCCATGCAAAGCGAGGCTGCATGGAACTCCGCGACGCGATCGAACAGATCACCACGATCCGAACCCAACTGGCTGCCACCGAACGGCTGCGCAGCCTGCGCGCCGTGCCCGTGGCGCTGTCCGGTCTCATGGCGCTCGCGACCGCAGTCGCGCAGAGCTGCTGGATTGCCGACCCCGCGCGCGAACCCGACCGCTACCTCATGCTCTGGCTCGGCACCGCACTGCTGAGCGGCATCGCCGCGAGCGTCGAGATCGCCCGGCGCGCCCAGCGCAGCGAGTCCGAACTCGGCATGGCCAACGCCCGCCTCGCCGCGATCCAGTTCGTGCCAAGCCTGCTGGTCGGCGCCATCGTCACCTTCTTCTTCGCCACACGATTGCCCGAACTGCTGTGGGTGCTGCCCGGCCTGTGGCAGATGCTGTTTGGCCTCGGCAACCTCGCCGCGCAACAACTGCTGCCGTGCGCAGCGCGCTGCGTCGGCGCACTCTTTCTCGCCAGCGGTGCCTTCTGCCTGTGGCTTGGCCCACGCGCCCTGGACCCGTGGGCGATGGGTTTGCCGTTTGCCACGGGACAACTGACTCTCGCCGCCATTCTCTGGTGGCATCACGAACGCAGCGCACCCAGCGTGGAGGCCCAATGAGCGACGCCAAAGAGCAACCCGAAGGACGCTACGCCTACGAAGGCCTCGATCGCGTGCTGCACGAGAAGGCGCGCCTCGGCATCCTGACGTCGTTGGCCGCAAAGGCCGACGGGCTGTTGTTTACGGATCTCAAGGGCCTGTGCAACCTCACCGACGGCAACCTGTCGCGACACCTGACGGTGCTACAGGATGCTGGCGTGGTCGAGATCCACAAGGGCTACAAGGGGCGCCGTCCGCAGACGCTGTGCCGCCTTACCGAACTCGGCCGCAAGCGCTACCTCGAGTACATCGCGGTGCTCGAGTCCGTGCTCGCCGACGCCCTCGATGCCGCGAAGAACGGCAAGAAGGCGCGGCGACCGCTGCCTGACGGCTTCAGCCCAGCCTGACGCGCAGCGGATCGGCGGGAACTCAGCGTAATTGGCGAGGATCGCCAAACGTCGCACCAACCGGCATCGCGCGCAGCGTCGAGTGCACGACCTGGAAGTGCGGCCGACCCTGGGCATCGGGACCGCGGAACACGAGCGTCGCGGCAGCCCCCGTCGGCACCAGCTGGGTCAGCATGGCGACGAGCGCATCGGAACGGCGCACCGGCACATCCGCGGCACCCGCGCGCAACACCAACATCACGCAGCGCCCGCGGAAGCGTGGCAAGTGCGCTTCGAGCTGCTGCCGGACCGAGGCCACATGCGCATCGTCGGCACCCGCAGTAACACCGAGCATGAGAACCGGCGGCACCGCCTCATCCTTGCGCGCGAGGATCGACAGCAAGCCCGCACCCTCGGCAGGAGCTGCAACCGCTGCCAGACCAGCATCCGCAGGCGCGGCGGCTGCCGGTGCAACGGCGGGGGCAGGAGCCGCTGGGGCCGCAACAACGGCGGGCGGATGCACCTGCACCTGCTTGCCATCCCCAGCATCGACCATCACCTTGGCGACCTTCTGCTCGACCAGCCCCTGCACGACGGCCGACAGCGGCCCACCTGCGGGCAGGATCGCCCCCGGCCACACGACGAGCGCGGTGACCTTCGCGAGATCCTTCTGCGCCGCGAGCAACGGCGGCAACTCGCGTTCGACCTGCTTGCCGACGATCGCCGCTTCGGCCTCGGGCCTGGCGCGCAAGGTCAACCGATCGAGCTTGCGCTCAGGCGCCGCTAACAGGCTTGGGTGCACCTGAACGGGCACATGGCCATCGAGACGAACGCGCGCAGCACCGCGGGCAATCAAAGCGGCAACGAGGGAATCCGTGACGCTCGACTGCGACAGCGTGTAGACGCCATCCTTCGGCAGCTCGGCCGCATCCAGTTCGCGCTGCATCGCGAGGGCCTGCTGCGCCGCATCGCGGCCACCGACCACCGCGCCGATGCGCGTGCCTGCCGCCGCCTTCGAAATCGCGAGCATGGGCGGCAACAACACATCGATCACGCCGTGGTCTTCGATCTCCAAGCGAGTCGCGCCAGCAGCTTCGACGCTGCTGCACACGTTGCGCAACAGCGTGCGCGACGGCGCCGCCGAACCGGCGATCTGCACGCGCACCGGCTGGCCGCGCAGCTGCGCAGCAAACGCGGGCAATCGCCGTTCGATGGCGCGCACCAACTCCGCTGGCTTGCCCGCATCGATGTCGAGCCGCAGCAGCGATACACCACCCTCGCTGCGCACGCCGACCGGCGCGGGCAGGAACGGCTCGCGCAATTCGCCGCCAATCGTGCACGCCACGCTCTTCGCGCCGGCAGCGCCGATTGACTCGCTCATACACGCCTCCGCCTCCGCATCGAGGACGAAACCGGCCGGCCAGTCAATCACCATGGGCTTACCCTTCACGGCGTTACTGAGCGAAGGGGCTTCGCGGCGCAATGCGGCCAGGACCCCGGCGCGATTGCGACCATTGGCCTGCAGGCGCAACGTCATCTCGGCGCCGACCACGACCACCACGAGCGGTGGCCAGACGACTTCGGCTTCGGCCTTGCCATCGCCCACATCGATGCGCTGCGGCTTGCCCTTCTGGACCAGCGACACCGCGAGGTCGACGTCACCGCCCCCGGCTGGAGTGGCAAACTGGAGACGGACCACTTTGCCCGCAAACTGCGCAACGGCGCCCGGCAGGACCATCTGCAGCGCTTCCTGGGTCACGACCGACTGCGCAGCCGGCGTGATCTGCACGACCACGGAACTGCCAGCAGCATTGACGACCACTCGATCGGTGAGTTCGCGATCAAACAGCACACGTTCGCCAACTGCCGCGCGCACCGCCTCCGCCTGCTGCAATGCCGCAGCGATCAGATCGCGTGCTGTGCCATCGGGCTTCGCACTGCCGCGGAACGCAAACGTGAACTTCTTGCCCTTCGCACCAGCTGCGAGCTTCTTCAGCTCCGCCGGCAACAGGATCGGCAGATCGATCGCCTCCAGGTCGCCAGTGGCGATCGCCACCTTGACCACATCCCCCTCGTTCTGGGTCTCGACCTGAAGCTGCGGCGCCGCCACCTCCATCAGCAGCTCATCACCAAAACCGCGGCGCAACACGACCTTGGTCGGCTTGCAGGGCTTCAGCAGTTCGGCCACGAGTTCCTTCATCGCGCTGCCGATCATCGCTTCGCCCGAGAATCGCACGAGCACACGCTGGTGCCGCAACGTCAGGGCCGATCGCTTCGCGGCACGCTCCAGGGGGCCGCGCACGGCATCCGCCACGGCCTTCTTGTCCATCGCCGGCACGTCGACCACGAGCGCGTGATCGAGACCACTTTCGCCAGCGGCCGCACAGCTGACCTTGACCGGCCCGTCTTCAGCCGGTTCTTCGATCGGCTCGAGTTCGGGCAGCTCTTCGCCCTCAATCGGCTCGAGCAGCGGCAGCGTGTCGTCCTCGATCGGTTCGAGCTCCGGCAAGTCTGCGGCAATTTCGTCCTTGGCTGGACGACCTGGTTTCTTCTTGGGAAGCCCGTGGCGGCGTGACGAACTCATCGAGGATCAGGTTCGGTTGGAAGAGGTAGGGGTGGCACAAACTAGCGCCCAAGGCCCCACGGCCAAGAGCCAACGCCGCAATGGCTGCGAACTAACCCCTGGAACTGTTCGTCCAGGCAGAAAACAACCCGGCGCGAGTGGATTGTCGAGCGTGATATCAGACCGGCCCACTACAGTGAGTGGTCGAGGATCGCTTGGAGCCCCGTCCGACAGGAAGCCGCCGACGAATTGTCGCAATCGCCGCCCTCGGCGCGTTGATCACGCTGGGCACGGTCGCGGTCGTCTACACCCAGGAGTGCAAGGCCAACCAGCTGCGCGTCGAGAAGATCGCCGCGCAATTGACCCATCAGAGTCATGAGCGCATCGAACGCGCACGCCTGGCCCTGGACCTGCTGGTCGCCTTCTTTCGTTGCAGTGACGAGGTAACCACGGCGGAGTTCGATCAGTTTGTCGCCCACATCCTGCAATCCGACTTCTGCGTGTCCTGGATCGCCTGGCGACCAGCGGAAATCGACCGCGGACCAGTCATGGGCCGCCCCGAGCACCAGACCGCCGCGATGCGCACCGCGATGCAGGAACTACCGCCTCTTGCCGGGACGGACCACACCGCAGAAGTTCGCGGTCGCGGCCCGGAAACCATCCTGCTCCTGCGACAGAACGTGTTCTCGCTGGGCACCGAGAACGGACGCCCGCAGGGCGAAGCACTGATCGCGATCGATACCAGCGCGGCGCTGTCTCAGACCCTGGACGAGGCCGGCACCCACGGCCTTCAGTTGGTACTTCGTGCAGTAGGTAACGCAGCTTCCCCCACGCCCATCCAGGTGCACCCCGCCCCGGCGGCCATCCGGGCCACAGACCAAACACCAGACATGCTCGCGATCGTGGCCCCTGACCGCTTTGAGTTCGGCGGACGCAGCTTCGAGGTATTCTGCAACCTGCCCTCCGGCAACCTCGACGCCTCCACCCCACTGACCTGGCTTGCCCTGGTTATCGGCACGCTCGCCACCTGGTGGGTGACGCGAGGCTTCTCCTCGATGCAGCGGCGTCACCAATACGCCGAACACCTGGTCGCCGAACGCACCCAGCAACTCGCCGAAGCCAACCACGCGCTGGAGCTGCGAGTTGCCGAGCGCACCGCCGAGCTGGAACAAGCCCACCGCGAACTCGAGTCTTTCAGCTTCTCGGTTTCCCACGACCTGCGAGCGCCCCTGCGCGCCATTGATGGTTTTGCGGGGATGCTCGAAGAAGACCACGGTGCAGCCCTCGACGCCGATGCGCAGCGCCTGCTCGGCGTCATTCGCAGCAGTAGCCGCGACATGAGCGGCCTGATCGATTCCCTGCTGCGGCTCTCGCGCCTTGGGCGCCACGCCCTGCAGCCGACACAAGTGAATGTACACACGATGGTGACGTCGATACTCGCGGAACTGCGTGCCGCGACACCCGATCTGCGTGCCGAAGTCGAACTCGGCAACCTCGGCATGGTGCATGCGGATGCGACCTTGCTGCGCGAGGTGTTTCGCAACCTGATCGGCAATGCCCTGAAGTTCTCCAGCAAGACGACGGCGCCCAAAGTCTCGATCCGACGCTGTGACACCGACGACACCCCATCCTTCGCGGTCCAGGACAACGGCGCCGGCTTCGATCCGGCGTTTGCCAACAAGCTGTTCACGCCCTTCCAGCGCCTGCATCGCGCGGACGAGTTTGAAGGCTCCGGCATCGGTCTGGCCCTGTGCCAGCGAATCGTTGCCATGCACGGCGGCCACATCGAAGCCCACGGCCAACCAGGTATGGGCGCGACATTTCAGTTCCACCTGGGCGCACTCGCGAGGCCCCATTCATGAGCACGATCGATATCCTCTTGGTCGAAGACGACCCTCGCGATCTGGAACTGACACTCCGGACCCTGAAGAAGAACAATATCGCAAACCATATCTTCGTGGCCCGCGATGGAGCGGAGGCGCTCGCATTCCTGCAGTCGGGCTCCGCGCAGCCGCGCCTCGTCTTGCTGGACCTGAAACTGCCCAAGGTGTCAGGCCTGGAAGTACTAACACAAATCCGACAGAACCCCGCCACCAAGGACACGCCGGTGGTCATCTTGACTTCGACGGATGACCAACCGGAGATTGATGCGTGTTATCGTCTGGGCGCCAACAGCTTTGTGAGGAAGCCCGTCGACTTCGCACAATTCACTGAAGCCGTCCGACAAGTTGGCGTCTACTGGCTCCTGCTCAACCAACCGCCGAAGGCGGGTCAACCATGACCGACGCGAAACGCCACCGGATCCTGCTCATCGAGGACAATCCACGCGACGCGGAGCTGGTTCGACATGCGCTGCGTCAGGGCGGGCTGCAATGCGACGTCCTCGTTGCCCCCGGCCGCACCGAGTTGCAAGAACGCCTGCAAGAACGATTCTCGGCGATCATCGCGGACTACCGGCTGCCCGACTTGAGCCTGACGACCACGCTGGAAGAGGTGCGTTCGCGCTTTCCCGACGCACCATTCGTGGTCATCTCGGGTAGCACGTCGGAAGAACAACTGCTAGCCGCCCTGCGCCTGGGCGCCGACGATTACCTGCTCAAGGACCGGCTGGCGCGCCTTGCGGCGGCGGTCACCGGGGCCATGGAGAAGCACCGGCTCCGCATCGAACGCGCCAACGCAGAATCCGCGATGCAGGCCAAGCAGGAACAACTGCTGCATGCGCAACGGGTCGAGTCCATCGGCCGGCTTGCTGGCGGTATCCTGCATGACTTCAACAACCTGATCACGGTGGTGATGGGCAGCACGACGCTCGCCCTCGACGAAATCGGCCAACACCACCCTTCGGCTCACCTGCTCCATCAGGTCCTCGCCGCCAGCCAGCGCGCCGCCGAACTGACCCACCAACCGTTGGCGTTCTCGCGACGCCAGAGTGGCCCGCGGCAAACGCTCAACCTCAGCGAAGTCGTGTCCACGTTTGCCCCACTCGCGCAGCAGATGCTCGGCGCCAACCGACAACTGCGAACCGACCTCGCGCCTTCGTTGCCGCCGATCCACGCCGATCGCGTGCAGGTGGAACAGGTCCTCATGAACCTGCTGCTGAACGCGCGCGACGCCATGCCCAAGGGTGGCACGGTCACCGTGAGCAGCGATCAGGCCACCGCCGACGGACGCGAGTTCGCGCGGCTCCGCGTGCGCGATTCTGGCATCGGCATGTCCCCTGACATCCGCAAGCAGGTCTTTGATCCCTACTTTACCACGAAACCAGCCGGCGCCGGCACCGGCCTCGGCCTCTCGACCGCGCAGGCGATCGTGCACCACGCCGGTGGCAGCATCACCGTCGACAGCGCCCCGCAACACGGCACCCAGTTCGAAATCCTGTTCCCCGTTGCCGACGTGACGAGCAGCGCCAACACCCGCACCCAGCCCCTGGCCTTCACCGCACACAGCATCCTCGTGATCGATGAAGAACCTCTCGTGCGCTCGATGCTCGAATCCGTTCTCGGCACGGCGGGCTATGCGGTGACCAGCACCGCGAGCATTGACGAAGCCGCGCGCATCGTGCGCGAACACAAGCCCATCGACCTCATGGTTGCGGACGCGACCCGCCCCATGTCCGCCGATGCTGTCACTACCAGCATCCTCTCGGACCTCTGTCCCGGCACTCCGGTGCTGTTGCTGACCGAGTCCGGCGCAATCAGTTCGATGGATGTCGCGTCACAACTGCAGAAGCCGTTCACGCCACAAGAACTGCTGCAGGCCATCAAAGCGAAGATGCCGCCCCGAGGCTGAACCGGGCAATCCGCAGAGCCAATTCACTTCGGCAACTTGAGCACGAGATCGTGCGTGCCGGCGAAGACGTTCGCCTGCTGCGCCTGACGGAACATCAGCACAGGGTCGCTCGCCCCCAAGTTGCCGCGAACACCTTGAGGAGCCTCGATGCGGAATCTACCAGCCGCATCGGTGAAGACATTCTTCACCGCTGGAGCCCCCTCGGGGAAGAAGTGCACCGCAGCACCAACAACCGGTTTGTCCTCGTGATCAACCACCCGCCCTTCCACGGTCTCGGTGGGAACGAGGTCGATCACCACGTCCTTGGCGCCCGCGGGGACATCGCGGCGCGGCATCATGGCGTAACCATCAATCCCATCGACGGCGAACAGCACGTGCAGGCCTGCTTTGAGCCGCTCGAACCGGAACGAGCCGTCTGCGTCAACCTTGGCATCCCTTATCGGACCACCGTCCCCCAGCGCAGAGACCAACAAGCGCGCGCCTGCCGGCAATCCTGGTCGCCCACGCACTCGAACTACGCCATCGATCGTGAGACCCAAGTCGACCTTCAAGTCGGGGACGACCAGTATCTCCCCGTCGCCAACCGCGTACGGCCCGTGATCGATCTCCGCGCTGTCGCCACCGATATCCGCGTACACTTCATAATTGCCCGCCGCGAGACCCGCGACGCGGAACGTTCCATCCGCCGTCGTTCGCGTAGTTCGGTTCGCAAGGTGATACAGGGGCCCGACTCCGGCCTCCCCCGACGGCAAGAGGCGGCCGAAGTCGCTCGCGACACCACGCACAGTGATCTCCGCCCGCGCAATCGGTGTCCCATCAGCATTGAGCAGGCGACCCTCCATCAGGCCCTCCCGCAGCAACACGACATCCCCAACATCGAACGCCCCGTGCTCCAACACGGTCGCGGGCAGTGCCACCGCACGGGTTCCCATTCCCGGTGCACGAACGAGCAATTGCCACGGCAAGAACACGTGAACTCCATCCCCACGGTCCGGGCCAACGGCGAGTCCTTCGATCCGGAAACGTCCATCGCTCGCGACGGAACCTCCGCTCCAAAACGTCACGGCGCTGCCACTGGACAGCATCTGATCGACACAAGCGGCCACGTAGCAATCTCGTACGGGCAAGCCTGCCGAATCTACGATTCGTCCCAAGACAACGGCGCCCGCCGAGAGAGCAATGTCGACCCTCAGATCCTCGGATCCGGCACCCAACACATGGGCCTGTTCGGCATATCCACGGGCCTGCACACGCAACGTCTCGCGCGCACCAAGACCGCGCAGCTCGAATGTCCCGTCGTCCGCGGTCGACACCGCATCGCGCATCGTCCAATTCGTGTCGACGCGTGCGCCGGCCACCGGTTGCCCACTGTCCGCGTCGCGTACAACACCGCGCACGACCCGGCCAGCCTCCACTTCAATCTCGACCCGTTGTCCCTTGCCAGCCTCCAGGTCGACCCTCTTCCAACCCGGCGCGCGTAGCCCCGCTGGGCGCACTTCGATGTAGGTTGGCTTCGGCGCAAGCCCACCGAGGAAGAACGTGCCATCGGCGGCGGTCCTGGTCACGGTCCGATCCCCGGTGCCACCTCGTTCGAACGCGGCCAGAGGCACGTCACCGAGCGGAGTGCCATCCTTGCGGCGCACGACGCCCTCGACAAACGCGGGGCGTTCAAGTCGAAGCACGAACTCGCTGCCGCCCGTGCAGTGTTGCTCGCGCAACGTGGCGAACCCCGCCGCGCGAACGATCAGGCGATGCTGCAACGCACGGCGCACGGGGAACGCAAACGCGCCATCCGCGTCCGTTCGTGCCGTACCCACTACCTCACTGCGCTTCTTGTATTCGAGATCAAGACTCGTCATCTCATCGCTGTCGCGATGTTCGAGCAGCACTTCTGCGCCCACGATCGGCGCACCATCCGCCGCCGCCACGACACGCCCCCACAGGTCCTCCGGGCCCTTCGCCTTCGCCGCAATTACATTCGCGACGATTTCCCGTTGCGGGTCGGCGCTCGAGCGTTCCACCTCGTTCGGATCAGGCTCAAGCGCCACAACCTCGACCGTGCCGATCGGAACCACGGGCGGCGCGGTGGGCGGACCGCCCCAGAACGGCAGCGTCAACCAGGCCAGCAACAACAACGCCACGGCACCCATCGCCGCGCGCACCGGCCACGTGATACGAAGCAGCGTTCCCGCGAGCTGCGCCGGCGAAGTGCCACACCAACCGAGCAGCGGCAGCGCCCACGCATCGCGGCGTTCTCCGTGCGTCTTGTCGAGGCGTTGGCGCAGCACCGAGAGTGCCTGCTGCAACTGCGCGCGAACGGTCGACGCCGGCAAACCGAGCCGCGCGGCGATCGTCGCCGAATCGAGCCCTTCGAAGAACCGCAACAACACGACGGAACGTAGCCGCTCCGGCAAGCCCACCACCGCCTCGACGACGTGCCGACGCACCTCCTCGCGCTCGAGGATCTCCGCCACCGACGGTTCGCTCCGGGCCACCGTCGCAAGAGCTTCGCGCCGTTCCCGCCGCACGGCCGCCCTTGTCGCGTTGCGCCACAGGTTCGCGGTGATGGTCGCCAGCCACCCGCGTGCACTCTGCACTTCCGTGCCCCTCGCTCCTTCTGCCTGCAGCGCGGCAGCCCACGTATCCTGCGCCAGGTCGTCGCCATCCGGCCCCGCAAGGCCACGCGCCAGCCGCTGCACGAACGAGGCGTGCACAAGCAGGGAATCCGCCACGAGATCGCGGGAAGTCATCGAGGGCAGGGACACCGCCACGGGCCGCGGCGATGAAGGATTCTGCCACATTCCGGCCCGTAGGCGATGCCAAGGCGTTCCCAGCGTTCCCAGCTACGGAACCCGCGGAACCCGCGCCCCGGGCTTGTCGCCCGCCGCACGCCACCCCAGAATCTCCGCGCGCATGGCTGACACGCCTCCTCGCCCGATCCACGCTGCGGCGCTCACGACGCGCCTGCACGGGGAATTGCGCGCCTTGGCGGCCGCGAAGCTGCGCAACGCGGCTGGGCCCCGATCCGTGCAGGCCACCGCGCTCGTGCACGAGGCCTGGGTCAAACTGCGCGACGACGGCACGTTTGCAGATCGCGGGGCGTTCTTCGGCGCCGCGGCGCGCGCCATGAAGGACGTGCTCGTCGATCGACTGCGCGCGCGGCTGGCGAAGAAGCGCGGGGCTGGGCAAGCGGCAGAAGATGTGGATGCGGTTGCCATCGAAGTCGAACCCGCGCTGCCAATCACGGACCTGCTGAGCCTCGATACGGCGCTCGAACGGCTGCAGCGCGATCACCCCGACGAAGCCGACGTCGTGCTGCGCCGCTTCTTCGGCGGCCAGACCAATGCGGGCATCGCCGCCGATCTCGGTTGTAGCGAACGTACGATCGAACGCCGTTGGCGCTTCGCCCGCGCGATGCTCGCCAGCGAACTCGGCGGCAGCCAGGATCCCCAACCATGAGCGAATCGCGCGCGGCGAGGCTGGCTTCGATCTTTGAGCGGGCGGCGGACCTTGAGCCAGCCGCGCAGCAGCGCCTGCTCGATGCCGAATGTGGTGGTGACACGGAACTGCGCAGTGAGGTCGAACGCCTGCTCGCGGCCGATGGCGGGGCGGCCGCCGCGATGCTCGATGTCGTGTTCGACGATCGCCGCTGGCAGCCCGGCGACCTCGTTGCTGGCCGCTATCGCGTGATCCGCAAGGTCGGCGAAGGTGGCATGGGCGTCGTCTTCGAGGCCGAGCAGCAAGAACCCCGCCGCCGCGTCGCGTTGAAGTGCATCCGGGCCGATTGGCTCTCTGCGGACAGCCTGCAACGGTTCCGTCGCGAAGCGCAGGCACTTGGCCGCCTGCAGCATCCTGGCATCGCCCAGGTCTTCGAGGCGGGTGTCACCGATGGGGAGCCGGCAGTGCCGTTCCTGGCCATGGAGTTTGTCGACGGCGTCGGCCTGCTCGAGTTTGCCCACGCGCTGCCAATCCGCGACCGATTGCAGTTGTTGGCGGAGATTGCCGAGGCGGTCGGCCACGCACACGAACGCGGCGTCGTGCACCGCGATATCAAACCCTCCAACGTACTCGTCGAAACCGGCAGCGCCGGGCCGCGCCCGCGCGTCCTGGACTTCGGCGTCGCGCGCTTCACGGAAGGTGATGTGGCCCTGCAGACGCGCACCAACCAGATCGTCGGCACCCTCGCCTACATGAGTCCCGAGCAGCTCAGCCACGGCTCCTCGATCGCGGACCCACGCAGCGACGTCTGGTCGCTCGGGGTGACGGCTTACGAACTGCTCGCCGAACGCTTGCCACTGTCGATCACCGGCATGAGCCTGCCGGATGCGGCGCTGGCGCTGCGCAACGACGAGCCCGCACGCATCGATCGGGTCGTGCCAGGCCTGCGCGGGGATATCGCGACGATCGTGCACAAGGCCCTCGCGAAGGATCCGGCGCGACGCTACGCAAACGCCAGCGCCATGGCCGCGGACCTGCGCCGCTTCCTGGCCGACCAGCCGATCACCGCGCGCCCGGCGAGTGCACTCTATGTCGCCTCGCGCATGGTGCGCCGCCACCGCGGACTGTTTGCCGGCCTCGCCACCGCATTCGTGGTGCTGGCCGCCGGTCTCGTCGTCGCCATCGTGCTCGGCACGCAAGCGGCCGCCGATCGGGACCGCGCGCAACGCCGCACCGACGATCTGCGCGCGCTCGTGCGTACGTTGGTGCGCGACATCGACCGCGAATTGGAGCAGGTTCCCGGCACCACCGCGGCGCGGCGCCTGCTGCTCGAAGCGGGGCAACGCAACGCCGAAGCGATGGCCGAGGACGCTGGCAACTCCGCCGACACACTGCTCGAAGTTGCTTCCCTGTTTGAAGTGCTCGCCAACGTGCAGGGCAAGCCGGGAACGTCGAATCTCGGCGATCCCAAGGGTGCTTTGCTGAATCTCGACCGCGCCATCGAGCTCGTCGATCGCGCCAAACAGGTTGCCCCCACCGAGAGCCGCTACTTCGGTGCGCGCCAACGGCTGCTGCAAAGCCGCGACACGTTCCTGCGCGTTCTCGGGCGCAGCGACGAACGCCTCGCCAACCTGCGTGCGCTGCAACGCGAAGCAGCGGACATTGCACGACGATGGCCCGGCCCCGACGCGGACATGATCGAGGCGCGCGCCGCCGCGAATCTCGGGCGCATGCAGGTCGATCTCGGCCAGCTTGACGACGGCCTCAAGAACTACGACTTCTTCCGCGAACACCTTGAGCGCCGCATCACTTTGGGCGTCGCCGACAACGCAGGGGATGCCCGCGAAGACCAGGAGAACCTGCGCGTGATCCTCGTGCAGATCGGCATGCTGCAGGATCGCCGCGGTGACGTGGTCGCTGCGCGGGCGGCCTTCGATCGCGCCGTCAAGGTCGGCGAAGAGTGCGCCGCGCGCTGGCCGGACCTGAACTCGCAGCGCTCGCTGGCCGGCACGTTGCGCAGTCACGCCACCCATTGCCTGCAGCACCAAGATGCTGCGGGGGCCTTGGCCTCGCTCGAACGGGCTCGCGACCTCATTGCACCGTTGGCCGCCGCCGAGGCTTCCAACGTCGATCTGCAGCGCCTTGCCTGCATCATCGACTTCGGCATTGGCGATGCTCTGATCAAGACAGGACGCGCTGCGGAAGGCATCGAAGTCCTGCGCGCCTACGTGAAACGCATCGCCGAGCTCGTCGCCAAGGTCGACAACCCACAACTCAGCCGCGATCTCATCCCGGGCCAGCAAGTCCTCGCCAAGGAACTGGCTCGCGCTGGCAAGTTTGAGGAAGCCGAGGGCATGGCAAGGGCCACGGTAGAACTCGCCCGGCAGCGCGCGACCGCCGCTCCAGACCAGGCGATGGATCAAGACGACCTGCTTGGCTCACTCGGCATCCAGGCGTTCGTGTTCGAACTCGGTGCGCAACGCCCGGGGCTTGCCGAGGCTGAGGCTTTGGCGGGGCGACGTCGTGCAGCGGACGTGCTCGAAGTCCAACTCAACCTCTTGCGCAAGATGGCGGCCGCCAACCAACTCGATGCGCGCCGCCAGTCGATGCTCGAAGAACTGCCGCCCCGCATCGCCAGATTGCGGGACGAACAGCACTGAGCCACGGACACCCGTCGACTACAGATTGCCGACGTGAACGCTGCCGGCGTTGCTGAAGGTCACACCACCGATGGCCCCACCATCAAACTGGCACGCCTGCACATAGAACTGGAAGGTCGCGAGGCTTGGCGTGTTTGGCAGCGTCATCGAGCGGGTGAGCAGGGTTCCATTGCCAGTGGCAAACGCCTCCGGTGCGTCGGTGGACACGTAGAGGCTGCAACCCGGCAACCCGAAGGACGACAGCGCGATGGGCAGTGGCATGTTGCCCGTGAAGGCATTGGAGAGGCCAAACAGCAGGTAACCAAACGCGTTTTGACGCAGGTTGCCGCACAGCATGTTGAACGACTCCCCAACATTCGGCGTACCCGAGAAGTAGAGGCTCGGCACCCCATTGCTGCCGGGGCAACCCTGACCAAACGTCGTCGTGGTCGCCAGGATGTCGTACGAGTGCACCGACACACGACCAACGATGAGGCCGTTCAGTGCATACGTCGGCGCGCCAACCGCCAGCTCCGAGCGACCGTCGCCGTCGAGATCCCCCAGCCCGGCCACCGCCATGCCGAAGGTCGACGCCGGCACACCTTCGAGCACCTGCACGAGTGGCGCACCAAACACCATGCGGTAGATGAACACACGACCGGCCCCGAAGTTGGCCGTCGG
Source organism: Planctomycetota bacterium (assembly GCA_020851075.1). GTDB lineage: Bacteria > Planctomycetota > UBA1135 > UBA1135 > UBA2386 > JADZDL01. The sequence goes on from JADZDL010000320.1 coordinate 21,588, forward strand.
AGCGCCAATTGCGATGTCAAAGTAGCCGTCACCATCCCAATCACCGAGCGCCGTCAGGCTCGGGGCGGTGCCGAATTCCGTGTTGGCAATGCTCAGCAGCACCGCGCCGTCGAGGCCTGAGAGCACGCGCACGAGGTTGCCGCCCGTCGCCACGGCAATGTCGGTCTTGCCGTCGCCGTTGGTGTCGCCGATCGCCGCCATCGCGCCACCACCCTGCGCAGCCGTTGGGAACGCCGCCGCGCCACTCTGCCAGTACCAGGAATTGGTGAGGCCATCGCGCGGGTTCTTGATGCTGACACGCCCCGAATCGGTGCCATTGATGTCGGCGCCCGGTTCGCCGATCGCGATCTCGGGCTGGCCATCGCCGGTGTAGTCACCGATCGTCGCAAGGCTGCGACCAAAGAGCGTGTTGCTGCCACCATTCAGCGTGTTGAGCAGCGCCCCGTTCACTCCCGAGTAGAAGCGCACAACTCCATTCGGCGTCGTCGCGGTGTTCACTGGCGCGCCAACCGCGAAGTCCGCGCGGCCATCGTTGTTGCGATCGCCGATGCTGCAGATGGCCGAACCAAACTGCGAGAACACCTCGCCGCTGACTTCAAACAGCTGCAGACCGTTGGCGCCTGACAGGACACGCACCAGACCAAGACCGAGCCCCGAACCCGGCGAGCCGCAGGCCCAGTCCGGAATCGTATCGCCATCGACGTCACCGAGGCCGGCAACGGAGCCACCGAGGTGCCCCGTGAACTGCGAGCCAAACGTGCGGCTCCGAATCACCCATGCGCCGGTTCGCACGAGCGCCGCCGCGCCCGAATCCGTGGAGGCACCGAAGTCGCGATTGGGTTCGCCAACGATGAGGTCGCGCAGCCCGTCGCCATCGACGTCTTCGACGACTGCGAGCGTGCGTCCGAAGTTGGCGCCAGCCTGATCCCCGGTCATCGATCGGATGGTGTGCTGGCTGATGCCGGTTGTGGCGAGGGCGCTGGTGACTGCGAAGAAGAGCAACGATTGGGTCGGGTGCATGACGTTTGGAGATGGAGGTTCTGCGCCACCGCAAGAGCAGCGGCGGCTGTTGCCCTTCACCCGCAGAACGACCGTCTTTGCCGACACGGATTTGTCGTTTGCGCTGGATCCGGCCTCACCGGCCGTCCTCGGCGATGTCCTACGTCCTTTTGCCGTAACACCTTAGGAAACTCCTGTGAATTTTCGCAAAATCGCCGCGCCACCCCGGATCGGAACGCAGGCAGCGCCCCTCACTTAACCGATGAACAGCAGGAACACCCTTCCGGTAGCAACCACGCATGCAGTTCCACTGGCACGATTGGCCGATCTCCCGAAAGCTCGCGGTAATGGCCGCCGCCGCGACCCTTGGTCTCGCGACGTATGGGATCACCAGCTACTGCACGGTGAAGACCGTCATGGTGAACGGCCCCCTCTACTCGGAGGTCGTCGCCATGAAAGATCTCACGGCGGATGTACTGCCGCCCCCGGCCTACATCATCGAGGCCTATCTGGTGGTGCACCAGCTCCTGCAGCCCGGGCAAACCAGCCAGACGCAAACACTCGTCAAGCGCCTTTCGACGCTCGCCAGCGAGTTTGAGAACCGGCAACGGTTCTGGGACCAGCATCTCGCCGACACCGACCTGCGCAAGGCGCTGCTGCAGGACGCACGTTCGCCAGCGCGCGAGTTCTTTGAGCTTGCCAACGGTCAGTTCCTGAACGCTGTTCGCAGTGGCAATCTCGAAGCTGCCCACGAACTGCTGCGCACCAGCCTCACCGAGACCTACCAGAAGCACAGGATGGCAATCGACCAGGTCGTCGAACTCGCCGCCAAGAACGCTTCGGCAGTCGAAGCCAACGCCACGGCCGTCGTCGATTCGCGTCTTGGCACGATCCTGTTCCTCGGCGTCGGCCTGACCGCCATCACGGCGTTCCTCGGCCTGCGGATCTCCCGCGTGATCTGCAACCCACTGCGCGTCTTGCTGGCTCGCGCGCGAGCCGTAGCCGCCGGGGATCTCACGGGCTCACTGCTGCCGGTACCTGGCCGCGACGAGACCGGCCAGCTCGTCGAAGCCGTCAATACCATGCTCACGTCGCTGCGAGAACTTGTCGGCGAAGTGAAGACCGGTGCCCGGCAGATCGACGGCGGCGCCGGCAACATCTCACGCAGCAGCATGGCGCTCGCGCAAGGCGCCGCGCAGCAGGCCGGCAGCCTGCAGAACATCAGCGATGCCATGGTGCAGATGGCCGCCACCACCACGAAGAACGCGCAGAGTTCGGAGACTGCCAAACAGACGTCGGTGCGCGCCACCGACTGCATGGGCCGCATTCGCGCAGATATCACGGCCATGTCCGAAGCGACTCAGGCGATCAAGGCCAGCTCCCAGGAGGTCACCAAGATCATCCAGGTCATCGATGGCATTGCCTTCCAGACCAACCTGCTCGCGCTCAACGCAGCCGTCGAAGCCGCGCGGGCTGGCGAAGCTGGCCGCGGCTTCGCCGTGGTTGCCGAAGAGGTGCGCGGCCTAGCCCAGCGCTCCGCCGACGCGGCCCGCAGCACGACGACGCTGATCACCCAAGCCCAGGACCGCGCAGCCCACGGCGATGCCATCACGGCTCGTTTTGCCGAATCCCTGCAGGGCCTTGCCACGTTCACCAACGAAGTCAGCGTGACCATCGCCGCGATTGCGGGCGCTTCCCAGGAGCAGGCCCAAGGCATTCGCAGCATCAACACGGGCATTGCGGATCTCGATCAAGTGACCCAGCAGAATGCCGCCAACGCCGAGGAACTTGCCTCGAGCGCGCAGGAAACCTCGGCGCAGACGACTTCGCTGCGCGAGATGGTGGCCAGGTTCAAGACGCCTGACTAGTGTCGCGCGCGAGCTGCGGCGTGATCGTCGGGGGGGGTCTAACGCCAGAGCGGCGGCTCGTTCGGGGCGATCGTGCGACGCAGGGGCCGCGCCTCGATCACGCATTCTGCCGGTAAGGCCGCGCGCAGGGTGGCAAACCCATCGGTCGTGAGGTTGGTGTTCGTCACATCCAGGCGCCGCAGTTGCTTGCACTTGCCGAGCGATTCCACATCGGCGTCGCCGAGGTGAGTGCCCGAGACAGCCAGCTCGCGCAAGGACGCGACTTCGGCGAGAAACGCCACCTGCCGGCCCGTGATGGCCGTGTCGGAGAGCACGAGGCGCTGCAGTCGGGAGCCCACGAGCGCCGCGAACATCGCGTCCCCGAGCGCGTTGCTGCCCGCGAGATCGAGGCACTCGAGTTTCGGCAGCTTCGTTGCGGCACGCACGACGTCGGCCAAGGCGAGTTCGGCCGCGGCGATGCGCGTCGCCTTATTGGGGTCGCCATTCTCCACTCGGAGGGATCCAAAAAGCCCATGCAGTCGCAGGATTCGGAGTCGCTCACCCAAGAGCGAAAGGCACTGCGCAACTGCGGCCACGTCGCAGCCCACGAGTTCGAGCTCTTCGAGTTTCGGGAGCTTCGCCAACATCGCGAAATCCGCGGCATCGAGCGCCGAACCATCGAGTGCAAGGGAACGCAGCGTCGTAAGCGAAGCCACGACAGCCAGGATCTCGCCGTGCGGAGGAGGCTCCCACGAGATGCTCGTGTTTCCATTCGTCGCCGTTGCCCACTGCATGCTGCTGAGCACTAGCCGCTCGACAGCCTTGAACCGCGGCAAGGCCATTCGAGCCTGCTCCAGGGTCAGCACGGGGCAAGTCACGTTCTTGGTATCCGGAGATAGCACCTGCAGTTGCTCGAACGTAGGCACCGCTTGCGGCACCCGTTGCGGATCCTGCACGAAGTGGTTGCGATTGCTCTGCGCGAACTCCCGCCACTCCGCGGGCAACTCCTCTTCCGCGAACACTCCCCCCGGTTCACCGATTCCCCCCTTCTTGGGTTCTTGCGGCGCCTTTGGCTCTTGCGGTGAAGCCTGTGTCTTGGTCGCGCCATCGCTTTCGTCTCGCCGACCCAGCATCGCGCCGACCACGCCGACTCCCAGCAGTAACCACATCGCCGCCAACCACTGCGAACCGCGGCGCATCCGCATCACGTTCCCGCCCACCGCTGGCGCCGCAACCGCGCGGCCGTTCGCGGACCGTTCACGCAAGACCTCTTCGAGCAACGCGTCGAACGGTTCAAACTCCGGATCCTCAACACCGTGGTCACGCATCGTCTTGTCTCCGTTGCACACACTGCTTCAACGCCAACTTCACGCGCTCGAGCAGGCTCTTCACACCTTCGTCCGAGAGCCCCAGCCGCTCCGCCACCTCACCGCGCGTGAGGCCCTCCTCGTAGTAGAACTGCAGCGCGCGCTGCGAACGGTCCGGCAGCGCCTCCAAGCAGGCCCGCAGCGCCGCCACGCGGCCATCCCCACCATCGCTGCCGAGTTCGCGCAGGGCGCGATCGTGCAGTTCCTGCAACTGCTCCATCGACACCACCGCCCGACTGCGCCGACAGTACGCAAACCACAGATTGCGCGCGGTGACCAACAACCACGGCAACGGCGGCTCCTGTGCTGGCCAGCTGCGAACGGCCTGCAACATGGTCTCCTGCGCCAGGTCCTGGGTCAGGTCCCGCGGGCACCGCAGACAGCGCAGGTAGCGCTGCACCCGCGGAATCGCTGCCCCAGCCCAGGTTGGCCCAACCGACCCATTAGGCTCGGCGACCGACGGTTGGCTCTCAGCCGCGGAGTGCATGCCTTGGAGGATGTACGAAATGGCATTCTGGGGGCAGCGACTTCGAAAATCGGCGGCACTCAGCTCGTCGGTCCCTGGCCCGCCCCAAGCATCAGCACGAGCCCCGAACGCGCCGGCAGATAGAGCTGCAAGAAGTGGCGATGGATGCGGTCGGTGTAGGTCGGATGCCGCGTCGCGGCATCCTGCCGTGCATGCCCACCAAACTCGACACGATCGGTATCGAGCACGATGCGGTACTCGCCAGGAGCGGCCGGAATCGCGAGGCTCGTGTAGGAACGGGTCGGGTGAAGATTGACGACGAAGACGAGGTCGCCGCGCAACCACGCCAGCACCTTCGCCTTGTCGTCGGCGAGCAGCAGGTACTCGTCGCGGCCATCGGGAATGCCGTGCTCGCGCGCCAAGGCAACCAGTGCGCGGTCAAACGCAGCGAGATGCTGGTAACGCAACAGCGATGCATCGGCGAGGCCCCATTGCCGGCGCGCATAGGCATGCGACCACGCGTTGCCTTCGCGCGGGAAGTCGATCCACTCCGGGTGCCCAAACTCGTTGCCCATGAAGTTCAGGTAGCCATCCCCCGCCGTCGTCAGCGTGAGCATGCGGATCAACTTGATCAACGCGATGCCGCGATCGACACCGAGATCCTGCGCGAGGATCGACATGCGGTCATACATGCCGCTGCCGATCAGCCGGAAGATCAGCGTCTGGTCACCAACGAGCGCCTGGTCGTGCGACTCGGAATAGGCAATCGACTTCTCATCGCGCCGGCGATTCGTGAGTTCGTACCAGATCTTCTCGATCGACCACTTCTCATCGGGAACATCCTTGATGAGACGGATCCACTCGTCGGCGACCCCCATCGCAAAACGATAGTCAAAGCCAACACCGCCTTGCGCCACAGGCACGGCAAGACCTGGCAGACCCGAAACCTCCTCGGCGATCGTGATCGCGTCCGGACGGATCTCGTGGATCAGTTCGTTGGCGACAGTCAGGTAGGCAAGCGCATCTTCATCAACGGCAGGACCGAAGTACTCCCCGTAATCGCGAAACACGTGCGCGATGCCGTGGTGCAAGAACAACATGCTCGTGACGCCATCAAAGCGGAACCCGTCAACCTGATACTCCTCGAGCCAGAAGCGACAATTGGCCAGCAGGAACGCGAGCACTTCGCGCTTCTCGTAGGCAAAACACCGCGAGCCCCAGGCGCGATGTTCGCCGCGTTCGCCTGGGCGCGTGTATTGGTGGTCGCTGCCATCCTGGCGCGAGATGCCCTCGACCTCATTGCGCGCGCAGTGTGAGTGCACAAGATCCATGAGCACGCGAAGGCCAAGACGATGCGCTTCGTCGATGAGAGCCTTCAGCTGATCTGGCGTGCCAAAGCGCGATGAGCACGCAAAGAAGTTGGCGACCTGATAGCCAAACGATGCGTAATACGGGTGCTCGGCGAGCCCCATGATCTGCAGCGTGTCGTAGCCCGCGGCTTGGATGCGCGGCAGGATCGTCGTGCGGAACTCGTCGTAGGTGCCAACCCGCGGCTGTTCCTGCGCCATGCCGATGTGCGTCTCATAGACAAACAGCGGCCCCGCGACCGGTTTCGGCAGCGGGTGGCGAAAGCGATACGCGCGGCGCGGCGCCCACACTTCCGCGTTCCAGCTGCCGTTCGCCGGATCCTGCACGACACGGCGCGCCATCGCGGGCAACCGATCGCCCTGGCCGCCGGGCCAGCGCACGTGCAAGCGGTGCGGCGTGCCGTGCTTCAACGCCGCCTTCGGCACCCGCAATTCAAAGATGCCATCCTCGCGACGCTGCAGCGCGAACTCCGGTTTGCAGAGCCATTCAGAGAACGGCCCCTTCAACCAGATTGCGTCCGCATTGGGCGCCCATTCGCGCAGCACGTAACCACGCTTGTCGCGCACGAGCCCAAGGCGCGTGTGACTGTCGGCAAACGAGGCCAACGTGCCGTTCGCGCCGGCGAGGGATTGCCGCAGCGCCCGGGCCTTCTCGATGCGACGTGCCAGCTGCGTTTCGAACTTCGCGAGCAACGGATCGAGCGCGGCCCGCTGCTTTGCGAGTTGCGCGCTGGGAGTCTCCGCATGCGATTCGTTCACCACGCCTTGTGGTGTACCACAGCGGCGGGTGATTTCACCATCCAGAGACTTGCCCGAGCCCTACAGCCCGCGAACATGCCCCCATGGGAAGTCACGCCTACCTCGCCGCGCTGCTCTGCCTCGGCACTTCGCTGCTTGCTCAGGAGACGACTGCGGGCACATTGACGCTGCCGACGGACCTGCACCAGGCCCTGCTGGCGATGCCCAGCCAGAAGTCCCCCACCACTGGCGTCGCCGTGACCGTGCTCGACGGGGAATCGAAGGCGCCGCTGCCGAACGCGAGCGTTTTCGTGATCGATCCCTCCCGGTTGCAGTCCATCGCCTCGCGCATTCCACGCGAGGGCCCTGATCTGGAACGCAGCATGTTGGCCGTGCCCTGGTTTGCAGGCCAACGCTACGAGGCAGATGCCAGTGGCCAGGTCGTCGTGCCCAAGATGGCGGGCAGCCCCATGTATGCTGTCACCACCAACGGATTTGGTGTTGGCACCTTGGGCTCGGTCAAGCGGCCCCAGGAGCCGGTCGCAGACACGCTGGAGATTCTCGTCGACGCGTTCCACGATTACGTCGTTCGCGCAATTTCCGCCAAAGGACAACCGGCCCCCGGCGTGCCGGTCGAATGGGGCCCCTATGGCGAGCGTGGTTTGGACCGCTTCGAACCCATGATGTCATTTCCAACCGACGCGAAGGGTGAAGTGCGCTTCCGCATGCCAGGTGTGATCACGCGCTCGCTCAGCGGACCGAAGGGAGCGGTCCTATCGGCGCAGGTGAGTGTGCTCGGCGGTGCTCCCGTGCGGCGCCACCTGCGCGACGCGGGCCAGGACGGCGTGCTCGAACTGCAATTGCCGCCGCTCGGTCGCGTCATCGTTCGCCTCTACAACGAGCGGGAACAGCCACGCGAAGGCCTGCGGGCCGTGAGGCTGCAAGCAATCGACGCGGCACCGCTGCAAGCGTCGCATTTCCCGCTGGCGCGCGCAGACAAGCCGCAACAATTGACGGGTGACGCCGCCCACTTCCACTTTGTAGCACTCGGGCAGAAACTCGTGGCCCGCATCACTGCCGAAGGAGTCGCGGGCGAACTCGAGCACCGACAGGACGGCCCCACGCACGAAGGCGAGCTCGTTGTGTTCGGAGTGCGCGTTACCACGAGTACGCCGGCGGTGTCGTTCTTGCTATTGGATACCAAAGGAGCGCCGCTGAACAATTGCGACCTATCGCTGCTGTTTGCCGACAGTGACACATTCCTCGAATCGCGCGAAGTGACGAGCGGCGCCGACGGCCGCATGGTCGTCGCGATGCCAGCGCGAATGCTCGGCCGCGATTGCCGAGTCTCGTTGTGGCGGCGCCTCGGAGCGCCGCAGACGGACACGATCTACGGGGGCGCCACGGACGTGACGATCCCGGCAGACACCACGGGACTGCGCGACCTCGGGCAAGTGCGCCTCGCGGAAGAACCAGTGGCGATCGCTGGTCGCCTCGTCGACAACGAAGGCAAAGCACTCGCGGGGGTCGTGGTGCGCATGGACCACACGCACGCACCGGCCCACGGCGACACTCCGTCGTTTCGCCATTCTGGAGGCCTTCTGAAGCACCCACTGCATCATCAGGCCACCACGGACGACGACGGGCGCTTCACGTTTCGCGAACTGCAACCGGCGGCGCGCACGGGCCCTCTCGAAGTGGCCGACGGAGCCTGGGTATTGCCTGCGGGCACGCGCTTGGCAACCGGCAAGGCGGAGCAGCAACTCGTCGTCGCGCGTCCGGGCATCATGCAGATGTCGTTTGGCAAGAAACCGCCGCGCCACCTCACCGTCGAGATCTCCAATGCTCTCGGTCCCGTGCGGGTGCAGGCCAAGGTCAATGAGACGACGGGACAACGAACGCTGCAATTGCCGCCGGGGCGCTACAATCTGCAGATTGGTGCCACTTCTCGCCAATCGCTTCGCCTCGAAGGCATCGAAGTCCGCGCCGGCGAGACGTGTTCTGACCCGCGCCTCACCGCCATCGACTGGGCACAAGGACAACGAGTCGTCACCGTACGGCTGCGCACTCCGGATGGTCGCCGGGGCGGGCGAATGGAGTGGCGACTTCTCTCTGCCAACGATCGATCGATCGCCAGCGGCACTTCCGTCGAAGATGGCGAAACACTGCTCTTGCCCGAAGGAACGGAGCGGATCGCCTTCGGCAGCCCTCAATTCCGCACAGTAGTTTTCGACGCGACGCAGGACGTCTGCGACATCATCGTCACACCGCGTCGCCGCATTCGCTTAGCCCTGCCCGCAGGTCTCGATCTACCGAACGGTCTCGGCGTGTTCGCGAAGAGCCCCTTTGCTCCTGA
>JADZDL010000321.1 GCA_020851075.1 Planctomycetota bacterium
CGTGCGTGCCATCACCAGCGCAGGAACCAGGGCACCGAAGGACTTGCCCGTTCCGGTGCCGGCCTCGATCACCGCGATGTGTTCACCCCGGCCGCCACCACCTTCATCCGGCTCCTGCCGGCAGCAAGCCAGAGTGTTCGCGACAGCGGCGACCATCTCGAGTTGAGGACGTCTCGTCCTGAACCCAGCGATGCCGTCCCGCAGCGCGTTCATGCACTGCCGGACGAGGTCCTTGTCGGTGTCGGTCAGCATCGGAGCAGGCTACGAGTCAACCCACCGCGATCAAGTCCCCGCGTCGCACTTGTGCGACTGGTCCTTCGAGGTCTGACCGCGCCGCACGGAGTCGGCCACGGTCGAAATGACGTAAACGTCAAAGGCCTTGGCCCGACAATCGAGCCCATGAGCCGCTACGTCTTCCTCAACAGCGAAGCGAAGGACGTCAAGGTCCTGGCGGCGGCTCGGAAGGCTGCGCGCCCGCGTGGGGCAACCGTGGTGAAGAGGACCACGTTACCCGAGCGCAAGCTTCTGGAGAGCACCAAGGCACTGGGCGCGCCGGCGGCTGTCGCCAAGTTATAGACCAGGGCTTGACGCAGACCGGCGGCGCGGAAGAATTCACCACGCTGCCGCCGATAAAGCTTATGTCAATTTGACTAGGGTTTCAGCAGACGGAATCCCGTCGCGATGCGACAGCGCGTCGCCGGAAGTTCAACCGACCGCGTCTTGTCGCACGGTCGCATAGTGGTCAAGGAAGGTGAAATTGCTCACGACCGCGTCACCAAACCAGAACCTGCGCTCGTCGGGCGTGCTGCCGTTTCCACGACCGGAGCCGTAGAGCGATGACGCCAAAACTGCCCGAATAAACTCAGCCATCTTCCGCAGCTTGGCATCGGACTGAGTCACAAATCCCAATGGCACGTTATAGCGATCGGCGTTGGGTACCACCCACTGATACGCCGCTGCGCCGAAGATGCCAGGGACCAGCAAGACCTCGATGCACTCTTGCGCAGGCTGGTAGGGACCAAGAATCACGCGGCTGAAGCCTGCATCGAGCAGATGGCGTGCTCGCTTGACGAGGCGATCACGGTTCTCATCCTGCCGGCATGGCGCGATGACAACAACGTCCAGTTCTGAACCTAGGCCTTCCTTGAGCGCGGCACGGATGCCGTTGATGAGGTCACGAACAAGGCTCGTACGTCCCCATAGATCCGAGTCCGGAATTACCCAAAAGACGGCGGCGGGCTGATCGGCATTCCCCGTCTTCTTTGATGCAGAGAGCGATTTGCGCAGTCCATCTAAAAGGCGTGACTGGCATTTGGGCATGTAGAGCGCGCCCAGGAGAGCCTTGCTCTTGCCTGCGTCATAGACCTCTCCGTTCGCCTGTCCATGCACGTCTTTCACGTACCGTGCAAAGTCGAGTGTCGGTTCCTTTCGCAGACCTATCCGCCCGTCAGGCTTGACCACTGTGGTCTTCTCTCCACTGGCGGACGGAGGTAGTAGATAGCGCGCAAGCAATTCATCGTCGAAACGCTCAATGAAGGCGCGCAGGTGGTCGGCCCGAATCGAGAGGGCGGCGATCCGATCGGCAGTCAGGGTTCGCACCTGAGACCGCAGCGACTCCGGCAGGAGTTCGAGCTGAGCATCTATCTCGAACTCAACGTTGCCCTCTACGTCGACTTCGAAGTGCACGGGCAGCGGTACGCTGAACGGGCGACCGGCGCGGATCTCGTCCACCTTGTAGCAAGCGTAAGCGCGTCGGCTGACCTCTTCAAGTTCAAAACGCTCGATGTCGAGGAAGTGCTTGTGAAACGCCGCCTCTGCGCGGTCGATCGTCTTGCCCTCCATGGGATCGTCCGAGTTCCACTTCAGTTCCAGGGCGTTGTCCCAATAGCTGCTCGACAGCGCTTTGGGCAGCGGAGTGAAGCTCAGCAGTTCGAAGACGGGACGGCTCTGCCGCTCGGCTATCCTCGTGAACCGTGGCAACCCGTCAGACGACGCTGCGAAACGCGATTCCGCGTATGACGTCAATGAAATTCGGCCGTTGGCCTCGCCAACGAGGCCTTCCTCCCTCAGAAGCTCAAGCAGATCCCGCAATTCGCTTGGGGAAAGGCCAAAGTATTCTCGCAACGCGCCAACGTCCAGGGGACCGCTCAGATGCAGCAAGCGCACCGCAAAGTCCGTCATGACAGGAACCTGCCGGTCGATGGAGACATGGCAACGGACGTTGAACAATTGGGCAGGAATTGCCACTGCGACCGTATTGAAACGCTCACGCATGTGACAGGCTCCGCTTCAATTCTTTGGATGGCACGAACTGGGCTAGTCGTTGCTCCGCAAGGCGATCGACTTCAACGAGTACGCGGTGCATCGGCGTAGCCGTCCGAGGCCTCCACATGGCTGAAGAGCTCACGATCACCAGCCGATCCTTCGCCCGGGACATTGCCACGTTGATCCGCTCCGGATCGCTCAGGAAGCCGATTTGCTCGCTAGTGTCGTTGCGCACCAGCGAGAGCACGATGATGCGGTTCTCCTTTCCCTGGTAGCTGTCCACTGTACCTACTGAAAAGCGGCCACGAAGCCCGGACGCCCACTCAGCCTGCTCAAGCTTCTTCCGGATCAAGTCACGTTGATCGGAGTACATGGCGATGATCCCTATGATGGGCTCACGATCACCTTCCTTCGCCTGTACCTGTTCCAAGAACTCCGCCGACGTCAGGATGGACCGAACTACTTCCACGACGGCCGAGGCTTCTTGCTCATTCACAAGCGCACCTTCGTGAGTGCCGGCCGATCGGTGGAAGGCCTCGCGTCCCTGGTCTTGGGTGTCGACCCACACGACCTGCGAGGCGAGGAACGGCGGCAGCCTCTCGTATTCGTCCCCCGGCGGTGTGCGCCCAACCTCGAGTGCGTCGGCGTAGAAGCAGTGCGACACGAGCCGGCTGATGTGCTCCGCCATGCGGTACTGCACGCGCAATGTCCGTCCGACCGACTGGCCATACTTTGAAGAAAACGCGCGCTGGAAGTTGTTCATCCGCCGGAAGTCTTTGCGCGACATTCCCAACAGCGCAGACGCCTGATCCTCAACAGTGCGAGGGTAGGACGGCGGCAGTTGCAGGTGATCTCCCACCAGCAGTACTCGCTTGCCCGCCTGCATCGCGACGACTAGCTCCATTGGGGACGCGCGTGCGGCCTCGTCGACTATTACCCAGTCGTACGGAACTTCCGTGATGCCAAGCGCCTGCTTGCCAACGCCTACGCAGGTACCCGCGACAATGCTGGAACTGCGTGCGAGGAAGGCGGTGTAGTTGGAGCGCGGACTGCGCAGCACCTGAGTGAACTCCGTTGACAGGCGAGCGATCTGCGCCAGACGAGCGCGTTTGGCCGGGCTCGGCGAGCCGTGCTGATGAGCCAGCGCCTCCAGCCTGTCGTCCAAAAGATCGCGGAAGTTGGCCTCATCGCCGACAGACGCATGAATGTCGAATTGGCGTCCCGCGACCTCGACGACCACTTGGCTAAGCCTTTGCAGATGCTCCTTGGCCGAGGGGTCTTTGCCGTCGGCCTCGTCGATAGCGCGTGTGAGGCGGTCAATGCTCTCGAGTAACGGGCCCAGCGTCGTGTGAAGTTCGGTCGCGGCACGTACATAGCCTTCAGGAAGGCCCATGGCGACGCCCACCGCTCGCACACGATCCTTGATTTCAGCGTCAAAACTCTCACGGTAGCGCTGACGCAGCGAATCTTCCTGGACGCTACGGAGTCCGGGTGACACCATCGATTGCTGGCCGACGCGCACCATGGAGACATCCATGCTCGAGGCACGCAGCGATCCGGTCACCTTGTCCATGGCGTTGTTCACGGCCTCGTGTGACTGGCTGACCAGCAAGATGTTGCGACCCAGCCCCCGCGATAGAACCAGGTGGACGAACGACGCAATGAACTTTGTCTTCCCCGTGCCGGGTGGCCCCTGCAGTAGTGAGATCGGGCCGTACGACAGGGCTGTCCGCAACGCTCCTTCCTGGGATGCGTTCAGGTCGTACTCACCGAGGTCACCCAGGTCGACCGCGCCGTCATGCTTCGGCATCCGTTCGGTGTCCGGATCGAAGTAGTCAACCAGCGAAGGAATGAGGCCACCACCCGCGAGCACCCGCTTCATTGCCGCGACCCGCCGTTCGGACGCGACCCTTTCGAAGCTGCCGCGCACATGCAGGACATCGCCCATCTTCGGAGAGAAGCGCATGCTCTTGGCCTGCACGCGCATCACGTCGCGTCCGATGTCGGGAGATACCCAGCCCACGGTGAACCATCGGTCGCTGCCGTCGGTAGCGTCCACCCCGCGCTCCAGCAACTCGATGTCCTCGTCCTCCGAGAAGTCGAGAACCCCGCCCTCGCAGTCAAAGGGGATGATCCACTCATCGCTTTGCGGGGGGAATTGCTTCGCGCCTTGCCGCACCGTGATCTTGGTGACGTTCATCTCATCGGTGTCCGACAGCGCAGTCCAGAGCGCCATTGCCGAGACCCGCTGCAACGGCGCGGCCTCAGACTGGCGGGCATATGGGTCCGCGCCGACAGCCACGACAGCTTCGTCACCTTCAGGCTCATCCGGGACGTTCGCGCTGTAGGACTGGTAAAGCAAACCGGCCAGTGCGGCGACGTCAGCTTCGTCCGCAAAGGTGACATGTATCTCCGCGTTCAGCGAGAACGTCTTGCGCCGGTAGGCGCTGACGAAATCGATGTGGTCGACTTCCTTCACTGCAGCGTCAAGGACAACGTCTTCTTCAGGGTCGTATTTGATGTAGAGGTCTTGCCGAATCCCGACGACGTTGAATCGCACGTGCCCGGTCTCCGCATGTCGAATCGCGCGCACCGAGTACTCGCCATTGTTGGAGACCAACGCCAGCGACGAAGGCCCGCCACGGCCACGGCGCTTGAGGGTGGTCTTGACCGTCGGAATCAACCGAGGCTTCGGGAAGAGTTCGTCCTGCAGCGTCTCCGCGAGAATGTCCAGCGGCGGAAGGGCGTCCACCAACTCAATGGCCCGAGCTACATCGCTTCGAGTGCCCGCGAACTCCTCGGGCAACAGCGTCAGGACAAGCGCACACACGGCAGACGCGTCGCGGTGTAGCGGTGAAGCGCTCTCCAACGCCGGCGGCACCATGCCGACTGTGATCCCATCGTCGCCATCGGCGCTCAGATCCGGGATGTCCACCAACACGACCCGCGGCAACTCGCCCTCAAGGGTCTGCGGCACAACGACGTTGTCCGCCTTCACGTCGCCGTGCGAAAGCCCCAAGACGTGGAGGCGTCGCACGGCGTTTAGCAGGGCGTGCGCGAGGAGCGCGCGTTGCCGACCGTCTGGGGAGGCAGCCAGCCACTCGGTAAGCGTTCGGCCCTCCGTCCATCGCGTGACCAGCATCAGGCCAAACGTGTTCAGTCCGAAGTCAAGCACCTCTGGTGCCGCATTGAAGCCGGACTGCCGCAGCGACCGTGCCTTCTGCAGGAAGGCGAGCAGCCGCAGGTTGCGCGCCAGGTACTTTGGGTCGTACTTGAGTTGCGGCCAGCACTTCACCAAGACGCGGCCGCCGTTTTGCTCTGACTCGTAGACCATTTTGGTCGGGACAGACGAGATCACGCGTTTGGCCATGAGGGTCATCGGACCGGCGTCGGTCTCGTAGCCCTCGAAGTCCGCGGCGCAAACATCAGGCCCAGCATCGACGGCCAAGCAAGCGTTCAATGCGTCGAGAGCCTCGGATGCGTTTCGGTAGCGCGCTGCAGGGTCGAGGTCCATGGCCTTGGCGTACCAAGGTGCAAGCGCTGGGACATTGAGCGTGAGGGTGCCGTCGTAGACGGGTACGTCGTTGAGACGCTCCAGTTCGCGGCCCTCGAGCAACTCGTAGACGAGCACGCCGAGCAGGAAGACGTCGCGGACGAAGGGCTCCGCTGAGCGAGCGTGCGCGGCGACGCCTTCGTCTTCGGGCAGTTCGATCGATCCAGTCTCCAGCTCAATGCGATGGACACCGACGGTCTGAGCTTGGGGGATGCGCGCAGCGGCAAATGTCGACAGGATCACGCGGGCCGGTTCGAGCACCCACAGCGTTCGCTTCGTGATGTCGCGGTGGGCGATCCCCAGCGCATGCAACTTCGAGAAGCGAGACAGGATGCTCTTTGCCAGCGAGCGTCGATCTGACTCGGTCATGTCGCTGTTGCGGGCCAAGTGCTCGGAGAGGCGTTCAATGCCTGTCGGAAGGCGATACGCCTCTATGAAATTGGTGGTGATGTCGTCCGCCGTCGCCGAGCCAATGGGCTCCAACAGGTCCACGTGCAGTTCCGGCGCTTGGACTCGTAGCGTCTCGTTCAGCCGCAGTTCGCGAAGGCCGATCGTCTGGCGCTCGACTGTGGATGTGCCACCAGCGGCGAGTTCTTCGAAGTTCCACTTTCGCAGCAGGGCCTTGGAACTTCTGCTCTCTTGGTGCTCGGCCAAGAACTCCGACCAGATCTTTCGCGGATGGATGTAGTCCGCCTGATCCTCAATCTGCTCAAAGCCGTGCAGCAAGGTGCGGCGTTTGAGGACTGCCGGGTTGGACGTAGAAAAGATGGCGTTGTACTGTTGCCGCTGTGGAAGGGGATCTACGGACCGATAGTTCCAAGTTGGAGGGATGTCGGGAAATCGTTTCTTGTAGCGAGCCGCGTCGGACGCGGCATGCACGAAGTCGGGAAGCATCGCGACGAAGCGGCGCTGCTCGTCCGGGAAATTCATCAAGCGGCACTTGGGATGGCACAGCACCACCAGGGACTCAACGAATGGCACCTTGAGGGAGGCGTTCTTCTCCTGGATGAACTTCCTCAGCGCGCGTGCCTTGTTGTCGGTGATGTCTACCGGCGAGGGCATCGGGTCGCCGCGATGGAACCACTGACCGGCCGAGAACTCGATGTCGCCAGACCAATTCTTGAGCTCGACTACCAGGATCCGATTCGTCGTCAGCAACAGCAGATCGATGTCCAGCGGCTGCTTGGAACCTCGTGTGACCAGTCGGAATGCCGCGTAGGCACCCCACTCGCGGGGCAACTTCGCTTCGAGTTCGCGCAAGGCGGCATGCTCGACTTCGAGAACCCCCCGGGGACTGAGATAGTTGATTCGCACAGTGGAAGCCTCCCGAGTCTGATTTGCTGGTGAGCCGTCTACTTCGGACGGATCCCACGAACCTCGAACTGTGGTGTCGGGCTCACGGCACAGCATAAATGGTGGACGGGCTGTTCAATCGCCTGTGCGCATTCCAAGACGATCGGGAGGCCCGTACTTGTCGTCCCTAGTGAAAATCTCTACTACTCGTCGCCAGCCCACCCAGCAAGGCCGTCAGATCCTCGACATGCCCGGCGATCAGGTTGCGCACGTCGCCATCGCGCTGCCAGGTGCCCTTCACCGCCATCAGCTTTGAACGCAGCAGCGGCCCGCGCAGTTGCGCCTTGAGCTTGGGCCACACGATCACCTGCACGCTGCCGGTCTCGTCCTCCAGCGACACGAACATCACGCCTTTGGCGGTCTCAGGCTGCTGCCGCACCGTCACGATGCCGCAGGCCCGCGCCA
>JADZDL010000322.1 GCA_020851075.1 Planctomycetota bacterium
ACCTCGGCGCGACCAGGAATGCCGCGCACGACCACATCGAAGATGGTCGCTTCGGCCGGCAGGATCGGCTCCTGCGGCAGGTAGCCAAGGCGCAGGTCGCGGCGCACGGCGCGATCGCCCGAATCGGGCAACAGTTCGCCGGCGAGAATGCGCAGCAAGGTCGATTTGCCGCAGCCGTTGGGGCCGAGCAGGCCGATGCGTTCGCCCTCGTTCACGACCACCGAAACACCGCGCAGCAGGTGTCGGTCGCCAATCGTGACGTGGATGTCGTTGAGGGTCAGCAGGGCCATCGGCAGATCCTGGCGCATCGGCGAGGCCGCCGCAAGCGATCCCCGGAACCCTGGTTGCCCACCGTTGGCAAGCCTGGGCTAACGCGCCGCCCCACCGCGAACGGGTTTGCTGTCCTTGCCGAGTTCGCGCAGCAGTTCCTTCTGGTGCTCGGTGAGTTCCTCGGGCAAGCCCAGCCGCACGACAAGGAAGAGGTCCCCGCGCCCACCACCGTCCTTCGTGAGGCCCTGGCCGCGCAGGCGCAGTTTCTGGCCGGGCTTCGTGCCCGCTGGAATGCGCGCACTGGCGGTGCCATCGGGAACGGCGACGTCGATCTTGGTGCCTTCGAGCAGTTCCCACGGCGCGATCACGACATCGGCTTCGACGTCGCCATCCCGTTCGCGGTAGGTGTCGTCGGGCACGAGCCGCAGCCGCAGCAACAGGTCGCCAGGGCCCGCCGGCCCCGCTTCGCCAAGGCCACGCAGGCGCAGCGCCTGGCCATCGCGCGACAGCTTGGGAATGGTCAATTCGACCGAACGTTCGCTGCGCGTGCTGCCAAGGCCACCGCACATCGGGCACGCATTCGGGCCGAGATGGCCTTCCCCTTCACAGGTGCCACATGGCACGGCGACCTGCAGCGCAAACGAACGTTTGCCGCCGAGCAGCGCGAGCCCCACGTCGACTTCGATCTCGGCTTCGGCATCCTGACCGCGCGCCGCCGCCCGACCACCACCGCGCCCACCCCCACCACCACCACGCGCGCCGCCGAACATGTCGCCGAACATCTGCGCGAAGAAGTCCGAGAAGCCACCGCCGCCACCACCAGGGCCGCCCGCGCCACCAAACATGCGCGCGAACTCCTCCTGGCTCATGGTGCGGCCACCCGCGCGCCCGCCGCCGGGCGGTGGCTGGAAGTCCTGGCCGTGCCGCCAGTGCTCGCCGAGCGCGTCAAACCGCTTGCGCTTTTCGGGATCGCTCAGCACCTCGTTGGCTTCCGAGATGGCCTTGAACTTCTCCTCGACGTCCTTGCGCTTGTGCGGCGGGTGACGGTCGGGATGCCACTCCTTGGCGAGCTTGCGGTAGGCGCGCTTGATCTCGTCGGGTGTCGCGGTGCGCGAGACGCCGAGTGTGGTGTAGTAATCCTGGAACTTCACGGTTTCCTATAGATGCCCAAGAGACAATGCTCTGGATAGGGCAAGCGTAGCCCCCGACACAAATCCCGCACCCTCAGCTCGAGTTCGCAGAGTCTGCGGAATCTCGCAAACGTGCGGCAATCGTCCAACCGCAGGAACGCGTGCTCGCTCATGCCGACGCCCGCAAACAACCGCTGCAACACGCCGCGCGTATTCATGCGGAAGCACGTCGGGAAGGTGTCCTTCGGCTGCGTGCCCCACAACCACTGCTTCACGACGTGGCGCAGCGACATGGGCGCGAGGCGCGTGAGCAACGGCATCGGCGAACCTGCAAACACCGTGTAGATCACGGCTATACCACCCGGCCGCAAGGCGCGATGGATGCTCTGCACGCAACGTTCCGGGTCGGCGACGTGTTCGGCGACCATGCGCAGGGTGACGAGGTCAAACTGCCCCTTGCCGTCGTAGTCGTCGAGAATGCCGGCGTTCTTCTCGTGCACCCACGCATTCTCCTGCAGCGTCGGGTCGGGATCGACGCCCACCAGCCGGTTGCAGCGCTGGGAGAGCGAACGCGCGAGCCCACGATTGCTCGGGAACAGCTCGCGACCGCAGCCCGCATCGAGCCAGTTCATGCCCGGTGCGACGGTGCCCGCGACGAGCGCTTCGTAGTAGTCGTCGGGGGTGTAGTAGGCAAAGTCACGGCGCAGACGTGACCCCCAGCCGAGCTTGTTGGCGGGGCCATACCGGAGGTGGAACATCTGCCGCAAAGCCGCAGCGTCAGGCAGGCGAACGAGAACGGGAGCGCTCACTGCGGGAAGATCCTGTCCAGGGCCTGCGTGAGTTCCGGGCTGATCGCGACGTCGACGCACGCGAGATTGCCGGCCAGCTGCGCTTCGTTGCGCGCGCCCACGAGCACGGATGCGATGCCCGGGTTGCGCAGGCAGAAGGCCAACGCGAGCTGCACGGCCGTCAGGTTGTGCTGGTCGGCGAGCGCAACGAGCGCCTGGGCCCGTTCGAGGTGCTGGTCCGTCATGTAGCGCCCGACAAACTGGTTGATGCGCGCATCGGCGGCGCGCGAGTCGGCAGGCACGAGGCCACCCTTGCGGTACTTGCCCGACAGCACTCCCTGCGCGAGCGGCGAATAGCAGAGCTGGCCAAGGCCATGCTGCACCGAGACCGGCAGCACGTCACGTTCGATGCCGCGGTCAAACAGGTTGTAGAGCGGCTGGTTGCTGATCGGCCGATGCAGACCTTCGCTGCGGCACAACGCGACGAGTTCGGCGATGCGTTCGGCGGGCCACTGGCTCACCCCCCAATACAGCACCATGCCGCGGCGGATCAGGTTGTCCATCGCCATCGCCGTCTCGAGCATCGGCACGTCGGGGTCGTAACGATGGCACTGGTAGAGATCGACGTAGTCGGTCTGCAACCGGGCCAACGAAGCGCGGATCGACTCGTGGATGTGCTTCTGCGACAACCCGCGGTCGTTCACGTCGGCGCTCATCGGGAAGAAGCACTTGGTCGCCACCACGACGCGGTGCCGCGGCAAGTCGCGCAGCGCCACGCCGAGCGCGCGTTCGCCTTCGCCGCGGTTGTAGACGTCCGCGGTGTCAAACAGGTTGATGCCGCGATCGAACGCCTGCTGCACCAGATTGCCGGTGGCGGGCGCGTCGAGGGTGTTGCCGATGGTCAGCCAGGACCCGAGTCCGACGACGCTGACCTTGAGACCAGAGGCTCCGAGAGGGCGATACTGCACGCCAAGTTTGTAGCAGGAAGGGGCGCCCCGAGTCATGCGTTCGCTGGCTCCGGGAAACGGGTTCTGGCCGGAAAGGCCCCCTTCTGCGATGCTGTCCCCCCGTGTCCACCAAGAAGCGCATTGCCCTGATCTCGACCGGCGGCACCTTCGAGAAGACCTACGACGAGCTCGCCGGAGTGCTCGACAACCGCGCCGGCGTGCTCGATATCGTGCTCGCCAGCCTCAACCTGCAGGGTGTCGAAATCGTGCGCATTCCGCTCATGAACAAGGACAGCCTGCAGATGACGCCGCAGGACCACGACCTCATCGCGCGCACCGCTGGCTCGATGGCCGAGACGCACGATGGTGTGATCATCGTACACGGCACCGACCGGCTGGCGGTCACGGGCGAACGGCTGTGCACGCTGCTCACCGTGCCCGCCGTGCCGATCGTGCTGACCGGCGCCATGCGCCCCTACGTGATGCGCAACAGTGACGCGCCGCAGAACCTCACCGAAGCGCTGCTGGCCGTGCAGGTGATGCCGCGCGGCGTGTACGTGGCGATGCACAACCAGGTGCTGCAGTTCCCGGGCATCGTGAAGGACAAGGACCGCGGCACGTTCGTGCGCGCCGAAGGCATCGCACCATGAACCCGACGGCGGCCCGCGTGCTGCGCAAGCTGCCCCTGGCCATCGTCTGGCTGGCGGTGGTGTGGCCGTTCGCGCTGTGGTTGCTGTGCCGGTCGGATCCCGAGCTGGCGGTGCGCACCCTGCTCGCCGCCAAGCGTATCGGCACCCAGACCGGCCTTGGGCTTCTCGCGGTGACCTTGGTGTTGTGCCTGCTCTACCCACCAGCCCCTGCGGGCATCCGCCTGCTGTGGAGCCGCATGCTGCTTGCTGTGACTTCCGACCGCGCACCGCTGACGCGCGCCATCGCCGAGTTGGAACACTTCGAATCCGCGGCAAGGCACCTCGAAGTCGGGCGGCTCGCGCTCGTGCGTAACCAGGTGCCACTTGCCGAACACCACCTCGTGCGCGCCATCGAACTCGACGATTCGATCGCCAACGCCCACCACCAGCTCGGCCTGCTGCGGTTCCGCCTCACGCGCTACCAGGAAGCCGCGGTCTCGCTCCTCACCGCGCTGCGGCTCGACCCGGACCACGCGTTCGGAGACACCTTGCTGCATGCGGGGCGCTGCGCGTTCCTGCTCGGCGACACGGCAACGGCCACCCGCCTGCTACGTGACCACGAACGCCGCCACGGCGGCAGCCGCAAGAGCCACCTGTGGCTTGCAGAGACCTTGCAGGCCTCGGGCGAAACTACGGCGGCCACCGCGGCTCTGCGCTACGCGGCCGAACCCAGCAAGCAGCGTCTCACGGCTGAGGAGAACTGGTTTCGCGCCAAAGCGCGCGCGAAACTCTGGGGCCGACGAGGTGGTGCATGACGGACCTTCGGCAACAGATCGACGACATCCCGGTGACCCTGGTGATCCTGGTCGGTTGCATCACTATGGCCATGCTGACCGACCCGTTCTCGCCGACGAGCCAGCAGCTGAGGGAATGGGGCGGACTCAGTCCCTACCTCGCCGCCAATGGCGAACCGTGGCGCTTGCTGTCGAGTGGCTTCCTGCATGGTGGTCTCGTGCACATCGCGTTCAACATGTCGGCCCTCATGAGCCTGGGACCGGCCCTCGAACGCGCGCTCGGCAGCCTGCGTTTCCTGCTGCTCTACACGGTCTCCCTGCTCGGTGGCAGCATCGTGGTATGCCTCAGCACGCCGGTCGACCAGCCGGTGGTCGGCGCCTCGGGAGCGCTGTTCGGCCTGCTCGGCGCCCTCGTCGCGATGAACATGGCCGCCGGCCGGCACATGCTGTCGTTCCTCGACTACGAAGGACCGCGCCGCCTGCTCGGCATGATCGGCATCTACCTGCTGCTCGGCTTCCTGCTCCCCTTCATCAGCAACGAGGCCCACATCGGCGGCCTGCTCGCGGGGTTCTTCGTGACACTGCTGTGGATCCGCCCGGTGCGCACGCTCACCTCCCTACGGCCGTGGCGCGTGGCGTTCGCCGCGCTGTTGGCGAGCCTGCTGTTGGCGAGCATCTATCCACCCGTGCGATCCGACACACTTTGGGCGGCGTCCTTCCAGACGACGGACCTCAGGCGCCAGAACGCCCTCCGGCGAGCGGCGGCGATGAGCTACTTCCGTCGGGCCGACGTCACGGCAGCGGACGTCGAAGCCTTCTACCAGGTGTTCATCCTGGGCAAGGAACCTGGTAGCGAGCCCACCATCGATCCAACCAGGGAACCTGTCGGGCCGGCACCAAAGCGGCCCAAATAGCGAGTAACGGCCGCCCCGCTCACCTCCCGGCCGCCGCCCGCAATCGCGCCACCGCCGTCTCCTTGCCGAGCAGGAACACGACATCAAACAGCCCGGGCCCCTTGTCCGTGCCCGTCAGCGCCGCGCGCACAGGGTGCACGAAGTTGCCAAACTTGATGCCGAGTTGCTCCGTGAACGCGCGCGTCCTCACTTCGATCTGGGCCGGCGTGTCGAACGCGCATGCGGGCGCTGGCGCGTCCTTCTTCGACGGCAACCCGACCGCACGATCCGCGGCGCTGCGATCGCGCGGATAACTCGGCGGCAGGTTCGCACCTTCGAGCACGTCCGCGTACCCACGCAGCCACGCCGGGCCCGCGGGATCCTTGGCGAGGTTCTTCTGCGCCGCTTCGTCCATCACCACGGTCTCGCCAAACAACCAGCCGATCTTGCTATCGAACTCCGAATACAGCGCCACACGCTCCTGGAAGCACGCGATCACGTTCTGCAACCACGCCCCGTGCGTCGCAAACGCGCCGGCGGGCACCACCTGCTCGAGCCAGGGCCTTGCCTGCTGCACACATTGTGCAGGCGTCCAACGCCGCATGTACTCACCGCACATCCAACGCAGTTTCTCTTCGTCAAACTTCGAGCCCGACTTGCCGATGTTCTCGATCTTGAACGCCTCGACCATCTCCTGCCGGGTGAACAGATCCCGATCGCCCGAGAAACCCCAACCGAGCAGCGCGATGTAGTTGAACACCGCTTCGGGCGGGAAACCCTTGTCGCGGTAGTCGAGCATGTTGGTGTCGGCGTCGCGCTTGCTGAGCTTCTTGCCGTCCTTGTTGAGGATCAGCGGAATGTGCGCGTACAGCGGGCATTCGGCCCCTAGCGCCTCAAACAGCAGTCGCTGCTTGTGGCCGTTCTGGAAGTGCTCGTTGCCGCGCACGACGTGTGTGATCTTCATGCCGATGTCGTCGATCACACACGCGAAGTTGTAGAGCGGCACGCCGTCGGGCCGGATCATGACCCAGTCGTCGAGCTCCTTCGTATTGACCTCGACGTCACCGAGGATGAGGTCGTGCACGTTCATCACGCGCGCTTCCGGCATGCGGAAGCGGATGTTCGCCTTGCGCCCCTGCTGCTCGAACGCCGCGCGCTCAGCCGCCGTCAGATTGCGGCAACGGCCGTTGTAGCCATAGAAACCAGTCTTCTCGGCCTTCATCGCCTCGCGCCCGGCCTCGATCTCCTCGGTCGTGCAATAACACGGATACGCCTTGCCCTCGGCGAGCAGTCGCTGCGCCGCGGCCGCGTAGAGCTCGAGTCGCTGCATCTGGAAGTAGGGACCAAAGTCGCCGCCCTTCTCAGGCCCCTCGTCCCAGTCGATGCCAAGCCAGCGCAAGCCAGCGAGAATGATCTGCAGCGACGCGTCGGTCGACCGCGCCTGGTCGGTATCTTCGATGCGCAGCAGGAACGTGCCGCCCATCGCACGCGCGGCGGCCCAGTTGTACATGGCGGTGCGCGCACCCCCGAGGTGCAGCGGACCGGTCGGAGACGGAGCAAAACGCAGACGCGGCGTAGGATGGATCATCGGCTACCGCGCAGGATCGCGCATCGGAGGCCGCAAGCCAAGAGTGCGCTCTCGCCTACGGCACGGCTCCGAGCAGTTCGAGCTGCCAGACCGCCCCCGGCACCGCCGGTTCCTGGTGCAGCACGGTCACGCTCGCGAGGTCGACGGCAAACGAGTCTTTGGCCGCCGGGGGCATGCCGAGCAGCGCCCGCAGCATCTGCCGCACGGTGCCACGGTGGCTGACCACGAGCAGGTCGCCCGACCAGTCCTCCGCCGCCACTTCGTGCGCAAATGAGGCCACCCGGGTCGTGAAATCGACGCGCTTCTCGCCATCGGGAAACCCTTCGATGTCACCCACCTGGTGCTGCGCCCAGAACTCCGGGAACGCCGCGTGGATCTCCTCGCGCGTCATGCCTTCGCACGCGCCAAACGAGATCTCGCGCAGCCGCTCCTCAGCCCGGAACCGCTCCCGGTCCTGGCCCAGGAGTTCGGCGAGGATCCGCGCCGATTCCGCGGCCCGCTGCAACGGCGAATGTACGATGCGCGCAAACGCGACGCCATCGAGCAACGGCGCCAGCGCGCGGATCTGCGCCCGCCCGACGTCGGACAAGGGCACATCGTTCCGACCGTGGTAACGGATCGACGACTGCCCTTCGGTCTCGCCGTGGCGCACCAACCAGAGCCGACGACCGCCGTTCACTTCACGAGTTGAATGACGATCAGGGCCCCGATGCCGACCACGAGCACGCCGATGCCGATCAGCACCGCGCGGTTCCAACCGGCGTTCTGCGCGACGACGCGCTGCAGGCGGTTGCTCTGGTCCTCGTTGGCGCGACGCAGCGATTGCAGGCTTTCTTCGGTCGTACGCTGCAGTTCCTTCACGGAGTGCTGCTGCGTCTTCTCGATGCCCGAAGCCAGCTCCTGGAAGGCGCCATCGCGGCGTTCGGCGAGCTGCTGGGAGGCTTTGGCCTGCGTATCGCTGTGCTCGACCATCTTGCTCATCGAGCTGTGGATACGATCCATCGTCGACTGGAAGTCGCGCACCGTCGCCGCCGTGCGTTCGTCGGTCGCCGCCGCGCGGGCCAGCGCCCCCTCGACGTTCTGCAGCAACTTCGGCAGCGTCGTCATCGTCGCCGCCATCTGCTCGCCGAGCGCATTCTGGCGCTCCATGTGGGTCGACAGCTTCTGCAGCATCTCGAGCTGTTGCTGCGACAGCACCGGCAACGTCGACAGTGCACCCGTCGCCGTGACGAGCTTGCTGAGCTGGTCATCCATGCGCGCGTGCGAACCACGCAGCAGCGAGGACAGCTCCTGGAAGTGCGTGCCGAGCGCCATCAGCGCCTCTTCGCGCTCCGACAGCTTGCGGGTCGACTTCGCCTCCACCGGAGCAAAGTCCGTCGCCATCTCGCGCACCGGTGCCGCCCGTTCGGGCTCGACGCGCTGGATCGGGGTGACCGGCTTCTCGGCGGGCTTCTCCGCGGCCTTCTCCGTGGCCTTCTCGACGGGCTTCGGCCGTGCCGCCCCACCGTTCGCGCCGTGGCTGCCGCCACTGCTGCTGCCGCCAAAACCGGCGGCCGTGCGGGGATCGACACTGCTACGTGGTTCCACCCGGACGCCCGAGCCCGAACCCCATCGATCCTTCAGCCGCTGGAAGAACGATTCCTTTTTCACCATGGTGCCTCTTCGCCGCGCGCCACCTCCCGGTGAAGCACGGCCCAGTTTTGCATCGTTGGCGACCGCGGCCCCGCCTCGTCGACAACCACGCCGAACGAGAGAGACGGGCCGTGACCTCGATCCGGCCGCCAACATGTTCGGTCCGAGCCTAACGCGCCGATGCGATCGCTGCTAGCCGGTCCTGCATCAAGAGTCAGCGAAAGGTTGCCCGACCAGTTCGCGGCGGGCGCCAGCTCCCCGCGCCGAGTTGCAGCGGACTACGAAGTAGCTCGAAACATGCTTGCACTTCCGGCAACCGTCGCTACTTTCTCCGTCCCCTTCCGGAGCCCCAAGCTCCCCTGCGCAAGGTTCGGTGGGGAGTTAGCTCAGTTGGTAGAGCGCGACAATGGCATTGTCGAGGTCAGGGGTTCGACTCCCCTACTCTCCACCAGTTTTTCCCCCCGCAGGGCACTGGAACGGTCGCCTGCTGGCCCCACCAGCCTGGCAGCCGACACACTGGCAGCCGGCACACTGGCCGCCGGCGCGGGGACCTGCAGAGTGCGGCACTTGGCCGGAACGGCAGCATGTGGCCGAAGGCAGGGGACTAGAACCAGTTGGCTAGAAGGCCAGGTAGAGCCCCCCGCCATGCTGCACTGCCCCACCGACCATGTGCTACTGCGCCGCGCGCGGGCCGGCGGCGCGTTTGCGTGGGTATGCGACCAGTGCAACGGTCGAGCGGTGACCATGCCGGCGCTGCGTCGGCACCTGGAGCCCGCGGTCGCCAACCAGCTCTGGCGCCTTTCGATCCAGTCGCGAACGGCCGGGGTCCCATGCCCCATCTGCCGGCGAGCGACGGTACGGATCGGCCTCAGCCTGGCTCGGGAACAACTCGACCTGGATGTTTGCCGCCGTTGCCACTGCGTGTGGTTTGACAACGGCGAGTTCGCCCGCCTGCCTGCTGCGCCTCCACCAGCCGCGGTGGACGATGGCCTCTCGACCGCCCAACGCCAGCAGCTGGCAATCGCCGAAGTGAAGCACCTGGCGGCGAGCGCGCGCCGGGAGGCCGACGATCTGCCGAGCCTGCAACTATCCCGGCTGCCGGCGATTCTCGGCATGCCGGTAGAACTGGCGGCGACGGACTCGTCGGTTCGACCTTGGTTCACCTGGCTGACCACGGCCTTGGTGGCTGTGGTCAGCATCGCCGGGTTCGTCTGGCCGGAGGTCGTGACAACCTTGCAGATGGTGCCAGGTCGCCTTGGCGACTCCGCGGGACTCACGATGTTCACGGCCTTCTTCGTGCACGGCGGCTGGGGGCATCTGCTCTCCAACCTCTGGTTCCTCTTCGTGTTTGGCGACAACACCGAGCAGATCCTCGGTCGCGCCGGATGGCTCCTGCTCCTCGTTGGCGCGACGTTCCTCGGCGCCGTGGCGCAGATCCTCTTCGATCCGCGCAGTGATCTGCCGTGCGTTGGAGCCAGCGGCGGCATCTCCGGACTCATGGTGTGCTATGCGCTGTTTCTGCCACGGGCCCGGCTCGGCACGTTCCTCTGGATCTGGTTCCGGCCCGTGTGGGTGACCTTCTCGGCGCGCACCGCATTCTTCGTGTGGATGGCCATGCAAGCCTGGTTGCTGTCGCAGCAATTGGGCGGCTTCGGCAACATCAGCGCGCTCGCACACCTCGGCGGAGTCGCGGCCGGCTTGCTCGTGTGGCTCGCCATGCGCGACCGCTCACCAGAATAGCGGTCAGTACTCGAACCCTTCTACGCCCGCCAGTTCCGCGTTCTGCCAGATCAGATAACACGTCTTGCACTTGCCGAGCGGCCGGTCGGTGAACACGTGCTTGCGATAATCCTGGTAGGTCGGGCCGTTCCACACGTCGTAGAACGACTTGTCGCGCATGTGGCCAAAGTGTGGCATGCCGGCGAGGCAGCACGGCACGATGTCGCCGAACGGGCTGAAGTAGACGCGCTGCCAGAGAAACCAGCACTTGATCGGCGGTGGGCCACACGGGCGCGCGGGCTTCTTCGCAGGCATAGGCTCCGCTGCCCCCACGGCAGCAGGCGCGGGCGCCGCCGCCACCGGGACCTCCTCGTTTGGCGCCTCGCTGAAGTTCGGCGGAATCGAGATGTTGACGCCGAGCGCCTTCGCCACTTCGCGCGTGCGGTCCTGCCACTCGTTGGCCTCCTGGCGCATGTAGTTGAGCGACTCGCCAGTGAGACTCGGATGGAACGTGACCAGGTGGTTGAAGATGATCTGGTCGCCGCCCCACTTGTGCACCATCTCGACGAACTTCGGCGCCTCCTTCACGGTGCGCTTCATCAAGATGTAGTTGAAGTTCATGCGCGGCCGCTGGGCTTTCGGCAGTTCGAGCCGCTTGTCGGCAAAGCGCGTGATGTTGTGCACGACTTCGTCGAACTCCGCGCCCGTGCGCACCGAGTTGTAGGTCTCGCGCGTGGCACCATCCATCGAGAACGTGACGAGTTCGAGGCAGCGCAGCAGCTTCTCGCGGAACTTCGACTCCTTCATCATGAGGGTCGCGTTGGTGACCATCTCGAGCTTCATGCCGTACCGATCGAGATCGTCGAGCTTCTGCTCCATGCGCGGCGTCATCAGCGGTTCGCCAAACGCCGACAGCTGCATCGTCTTCGCGTACGGATACAGCTCGCGCACGATCTTGTCGTAGACGTCCTCGTCCATCATCTCCTTCGGAGAGTTGGGGTCGAGAAACTGGTTGCACATGAAGCACTTCAGGTTGCAGACCGTCGTGCTCGTGAGGTTGATCCAGGTCGGCATCGCGCGCGCAAACGGCGAGCATCTGGCCTCGTCTTCGGCGGCGAGACGGGCGTTGGCGGCCTTGAACTCGGGGCTGCCAAAGGGCAGCGCGGCGAGCTCGGCTGGCCAGGATTCGAGAACGCGAGGATCGGCGGGAACTAGGGGCATGACGGGACTTGGTGGAACGCGCGAACGGCCGTCCTTACGGCGTCAAAGTTCTAACCCATCGACCGTTGCCCCGTGCGCACCGTCTTGCCCCCCATGCCAACGGCGCATGCGCCTCACCGCCGCTGGAACTCCGGCGGCACCCAGAAACGCTCCGGCCACAGACCACGCGGCCCCGGCTCGGCGTTCTGGATGTGCTTGTTGAAGAGGATCGCGACGAGCGGGTAGGCGAGCAGCGCGATGGGTTGTTCGTCGTTGACGACCTTGTGCAACTCGCGCAGCAGCTCATTGCGGCGGTTGGCATCGGGTTCGCGGCGCGCCGCCGTGGCCAGCCGATCGGCCTCCGGATTCGACCAATGGCCTTCGTTGTCGGTGCCGTTCGTGTGCACGAAATCGTACGGATCGCCCCACGTGCGCAGGCTGCGCAAGGTCAGCAGACCATCCCAGAGGCCTTCGTTCTTCTTGGCAACGAACGAGGTGTTGTCGAGTTCGTGGCAGGTGAGCTCGATGCCGGCTTCGGTGGCCTGATGCTGAAACAGCGCCAGAGCCCGATTCAGCACCTGGTTGCCGGAGCCACTGAGCACCGTGAGTCGCAGCGGTTTGCCGGCGGCGGGATCAAACCCCGCTTCGCGCAGTTCCCGCCGCGCTGCCGCCCCATCAAAAGCCGGCGGCTGCAGGCCGTTCGGAAAGTCGGGCGCTGAAGGCCGCGTGAGCGCGACCGCCGGCCGGGCCGTGTCTTCAAAGAGCCGGACGATCGCCGCCCGATCCACCAGATGCGCGAGCGCGCGCCGGACCCGCACATCGTCGAGCGGCTTGTGCTTGCAGTTCCAGATCATGCTGAGCACCGGCTGCCCCGCGTAGTCGTAGACCATCGTGCGGTAGCGATCGGCGAGGTCCGGGCGGCGCGCCAGCAGGTCCTTGTAGCCAGGGTCGTAGTACCAATCGACGGTGCCAGCGAAAGCCTCCATCGGCGCGGAGTCCTTCATGCGAAACAGCAGCCGGATGCCGGCGAGGTTCCAGGTGCCCGGAGTCAGCGCGCTGCGCCAATGCAACGGATTGCGCGGCAGGAGCAGGTCCTGGCGCCGCCGCCACGTAGTCGGCTCGTCGCCTTCACTCGGCAACTGGTAGGGCCCCGTGCCGGGGCCCGTCACGCGCTTTACCTTGCCGAGCAGTTCCGCGAACGCCGCGGTATCCACGGCGGGCACCGGCTGGCCGAGCCGCCGCGCCAGGTCCGCCACGCGATCGAGAAAGAACTGCCGCTTGGCGACCAGCC
This sequence comes from Planctomycetota bacterium, assembly GCA_020851075.1. Taxonomy (GTDB): domain Bacteria; phylum Planctomycetota; class UBA1135; order UBA1135; family UBA2386; genus JADZDL01. The sequence goes on from JADZDL010000322.1 coordinate 12,882, forward strand.
ACGATTCGCCGACCGCCTGCAGCACGGCGAAGTGCGCTTCCTTCCACACAAGGCGCAGACGCCGGTCGGAGAGCGCTTCCGCCGAAGCCACGCGACCAAAAGCATCGCCGACGAGGCCAAACTGCAGATGCCCCGCTTTGGCGAGCTCCCAGCCAAACAACACGTCGGCCATCGTCACGGGTGACCCGTCGGAGAACTTCACGCCGTCGCGCAACGTAAACACGCACGACATCGAATCCGCGGCCGGCTCGTAGGCCGAAGCGAGCGCCGGCCGCAGTTCGCCGGTCACGGGATCGATGTCGAGTAACCCCTCGTGGGTAAACCCTAGCACGTAGCGGCGCGTCGTCGTGCCGTGCGCGAGGAAGGGATTGACCGCATCGGGCTCGTCGGCGAGCCCACTGTAGACGTGGCCCTGCGGGATCCCCCCACGATACTCGACGGCTCCGACCCCCAGCGGCGCGGAGGGCCCCGCCTGCGGTTCTGGCGCGACCGCCGAAGGCGCTTGCCGCAGCATGACGGAGAGGCCTAGGGCCAATCCCAGTCCGCCGACCAGCACCAGGAACAACAACGGCTGCGGGCGCATGCCGGTAGCCTAGGGCAAGGTGACCGTGGCGGACAATCCGGGGCCCGCGGCGAACGCCGTCATTCCGCAGATAGCCAGTTGCCGAGCGCGATCCCACCCCACATCGACAGCAGCCCGAGCACGTTCTGGCCGAGCAGGTTGGCGGCGAGCGCGCCAAAGCGCCGGTCCTCGGCAAGCATCACGCAATCGAACGCCAACGACGAAAACGTCGTGAACGCGCCGAAGAACCCGACCAGGACCACGGTGGTGACGTTGGCCGGCCAGCGCCCATGACCCATGGCCCAGCAGACGCCAAACAGGAGGCAGCCGAGCAGGTTCACGACGAACGTGTGCAGTGGAAAGGTGCCGCACCACGACACGACGAGCACGGTGAGCAGGTAGCGGCACAGAGAACCGAGGCTGCCAGCAACCGCAATGGCGACGAGGAGCGAGGCCTGCATGGCCGGGAAGACTACTTCTTCGGGTAGGTCTTCAGCACCCACTCCCGCCACTTCTGGTCGAACGTCGCCGCGTCCAGCTCGAACAGTTCGATGAGCAGCTTCTGGGCCATCACCGCCACTTCCCCCGCCGGCTTCTCGCCGCCCACGGGCGGCGGCAGGTCCTTCAACTTGCGCAGCATGAGACCGAGCTTCTCACGATCGAGCTGCATGAGGTAGTCGATGCGCGACCACGACTGCGAATGCGCGTGGTAGCCCATCTCCGCGAACTTGTCCCACTTCGCCATCGTCTCGAACGGGAAGAACGCGCCTTCGTGTTGTGCACGGCGCCGCACCTTGACCGGCCAGTTGCTCTGCTTGTCCTCGGCGACGGCCTCGCTATCGAGGATCTGCACGTTCACGACATCGCTGGGCACCTTGCGCGAATACCAGTGCGCGAGGCCTTCGTCAAACCACAGCGGCAATTGGTAGTAGAAGCCGTTGTAGCCGTTCACGAGGTTGTGCATGACGGCATAGATCACGTGACCGTGGAGCCCCGCTTCGTCAAACCCCTCCAAACCCTCGGCGGCGACCGCAAACACGAGCTGGAACGTCTTGTCGTGGTACCACCGCAGCGACGTGTCGTCCTTCATGCCGCAGAAACGATCGGCGTAGCGCGCCAGATCCGCCTTCTTCTGGAACAGCAGCACGAGGAACTTGTCCGGCATGCCGAGATAGGCACCTTCGCGCGGGTTCTTGCCTTTGGCCGGAAAATCCGCGTCGGTCACCCCCAGCAAGGACTGGAGGTCCCGGTAACACGCTTCGAGGCGTTGCGCATACAGATGCATGCGGATCCAGGGATCCAGCTTCTTCGGCTTCTCCGGCACCTTTGGCAGCTTCTTGCGCAGGAGTTTGATCTCCTCCTGGAGCGCCTTGCGCTTCTCCGAGGACTCCGGCCAAGGCGCTGATTTGAGGCTGAGACCGATGCGGAAATGCGCGGTCTCCATCCAGAGGATCCGGCGCTCCCCGAGCACGGTGTCGACGTTTGCCGTCGTCTTGAAGTCAGCCCAGGGGAAGGGGCCATAGGCAACGACGCCCGCTGCCGCCATGAGATCGGGGTCCCCACCCGTGTAGGGATCCTTGGGACCGATCTTGAGAACGTCCTCGTCCTCTTTGGTGGTCCCTGGTGTCTTGGGGGTTTCTTGAGCGACAACGCTGGCCAGCAGCCAGCAGCAGAAACCCAAAACCGTGAGCAGTCTGGCCATCACAAACCGAGGTCGAAGTAGAGCCGCCCCTGGTCACCAGGATTGGCGAACAGGGGCGGGAGTGAACCTGCGCGGTGGTTGGCGCCGAGCAGGCAGGTCGCCAGAAAAGTCACCTGGAGGGTCGACTGGAAGGTCAACTGGGAAGTCGGCGCGAGGCCGACCTCCCACCCAGACTACTTGGTGCCTTCGCCAGCCTTCGAGTCGTCACCTGCGGCACCCGCTGGCACCGCCGGCTCGTTGAGAGCCTTCAGAGCCAACGCCCGCAGCGCCTTCTCCTTGGCCACGAGGGCTTCGCGCTCCTTGCCGAGTTTCGCGAGGCTAGCCTCGAGCTTCTTCAGCTTCGGCGACTTGGGACCGTTCTTTTCGATCTCCTTGTCGATGCGCGTCTTCACTTCCAGCTCAAGCCCGTCAATCTTGTCGAACTGGCCGAGCACCTGACGCATCTCCTTGATCGCCTCCTTGGCGTTGCCTTCGTAGCAACGGTCGAGGTAGGAGAACATGGTCTCCCAGAGCTTGGTCTGCGGTTGGTCGCCAGGCAACTCCATCTTGTTGCTGCCATTGGGATCCGCAAAGAACAAGTGTGGGATGCGCTCCCCTTCCTTCTCGCGAAGGAACAGGTTGGTGAACGGGTGCTTCTTGTCGAGCACGTTCGGCGGCATCTTCACGCAGTGGAACCAGTGCGTGAGCAGAACCGTCTGCTCGTTGTCGAGCGAACGACTCAGCAACGCATGGTCCGTGCCCTTGCAGAGCTCGCATTCGCGGAGCACCAGCAACGGACGTTTGTCGTTGTCGGCAACCCACTCATACGCCTGCTCCACTGGCAGAGCACGCTCCACCTCGACAGACACCGTCGTGGCACCGGGCTTGGGCACGCCGCTGTCGTCCTTGGGCTTCCATACTGGATAGGTCCAATCGACCTCGAGCAGCTTCTTGGCCGTCTTGCCGCGCCGGAAGTCCAGGGCGATGCCGCCGCGGGCTCCCGAGCCGCCAGCTCCAGGCGCACCGGTAGTCGGCCCACGAGGACCTGCGCCCGCGCCGGAAGAACCGCCGCCACTCGCACCACCACCACCGCCATCAGATGGCGCCCAACTGGGCGCCGAAGATCCGCCTCATCATTGCGGCGCGGCGGGCCGCGCGAGAACCAGACCCATCATCGTGCAGACGATGGGCAACATGAGTTTCTGAAACATCGAAACCTCCGGAGGGGTCGCCATGCCGGCGACAAGAGGGGCAGGAACGTGACGAATGGCCAACGAGGGGCCGATCCGTGCGCAGCATCTAACCACACGAATCGGCAAGGCAACAGCCCCCCCCTGCAGGAGAAAGACCGGAACTTCGCCATGCTACGGTCGTCTTCCCGCGACAACCCCCACTCCGCGCGTCCCGGCCCTCGGGGCCGAGGGCCCGGATGGGCCGGACAATGGGAGTTGACGGGCAGCCCGGAAGTCGCCACGCTGCTGCACCAACATCCCCTAAGAGCCCAACGATCCGGGGCCATTCGCCCCGCCCACCCCCGTGACTGATCCCGAAGTGGACGTAACTGATTCCGAGCCAGCCCGCCCCCCCGCAAATACCTGGGAAGCGATCCTCGAGAACCTGCGCCGGCGCTACCCCGGCCAGAAGGACAGTGTGCTGTTCTGCATCTACAAGCTGCAGCAGAATCCGGACCTCACGATCCGGGAACTGAAGCCCGAGGCCGACCTGCACCAGATCCCGATGGCCGGCCGCGCTCTGCACTCGGCCAAGGGGCTGCTCGGACTGCTCAAGGAAGCGCCGTCGGTCCAACCGGCCGCGCCCATCATGAACACGGCTTCCGACGCCATGCGTCACCGCCGCGAACGTCGCGCCGCAGCCGCGGCAGACGATGGCTCGTCGATCGAAGAGACCGTGCTCGCGGCGGTGCGTCAGATCCAGTCGTCAGCGTCGCAGCAGACCGACCAGCTGCGCGCCGCCGTGCGCCAGGCCATCGCGATCCTGCAGCGCGCGCTCGGCGATTGATGCAGAGGGCCCCCGGATCCAGCGCTCAGTCGCCGCGGTGACGCGCCTGCCGATCGGCGCCAACCGCGCGCCGCGGCACCGAGGCCTGCCGCCCCCCTTGCACATAAGGCCGCAGGAACTCGGGCCAGTCATGCCTCGCGCAGCGTGCATAGTCTTCGGCCATGGCCGCGCCGGTTTTGGCCGCATCCCCACCACGCTCTTCGACGAGCCACTGCCACAAGAGGCTCGCCAGCCGATGCAGCGCGATGCCTGAGGTCGCTCGCGTCGTCGTGTGCAGCCAATCCGCAAACGTGGCGAACGCTTCGTAGGCGGAAGGGCCCGCGAGCAGCATGGTCATGGTCGCACTCCAGTTGCCCGAGTTCGCCACCACGTCCCAATAGCGGGCAAACCGCTTCATGCGCTGCATCGTCGCAAACGGCACCGCCCCAGTCTGCAGCACCTCGTAGGGCGCTTCCTGCGCATAGGCCATGGCGAACTCGGCATCGTGGCGCACGATCGGCGTGCCGCGCAGGCGTTTCAGGATACCAACCTGGATCTCGTGCGGCCCGGACGCAAGCAGCTCGTCGAAACCGCGCGCAAACGTCGCTTCGTCTTCGCCCGGCAGGCCCACGATGAGGTCGGCGTGCACGTGCGCGCCCGTGTGGTCGCGCAGCCAACGCAGGTTGTCGTGCAGTTTCGCGACATCCTGACGCCGCGAGATGCGTTCGCCAGTCGCGGCATCGAGCGTCTGCACACCCACCTCAAACTGCAGTGCCCCCGCCGGAAACGCTTCGATCTCCGCGCGCAGGCGATCGGGCAGACGATCCGGAATGAGTTCAAAATGCAGGAACAGGCCCTCGCGATACCGTTCGCGGAAGAAGCGCAGGATGCCAACCGCAGTCTCGATGCCGAGGTTGAACGTGCGGTCGACGAACTTGAAGTGCAGCACACCACGATCGAGCAGCCTCTGCATCTGCTGCAGGAATGGCGCGGACTCGGCCTTGCGCACCGGGATGTCGAGCGCCGACAGACAGAACTCACACGTGAACGGGCAACCGCGCGAACTCTCGACGTAGACGATGCGGTGCGCGATGTCGCGATCGGTGTATTCGTCGTACGGCGACGCCAGCTGTTCGAAGTGTGGCAACGGCGCATCGATCACCCGCGGCAGGTTCGGTTCGCCCGCGAGGATGCGGCGACACAGATCGCGAAACGCGAGGTCCGCCTCGCCTCGCACCACGTGGTCGGCGACCGCAGTGATCTCCTGCTGTTCGGTTTCGTGACTGACTTCGGGGCCGCCGATCACAAGGCAGAGGTCGGGCCGCACGGCCTTCAGGATGCGCGCGAGCTGCAGCGCTGGCCCGGCATTCCAGACGTAGACGGATAGGCCGACGATGCGCGGATCCTGCGCGAGGATCGCCTCGGCCACATCCACGGGCCGCTGCGAGATCTCAAACTCCAGGATCGTGCTGTGCTCGCGCAGCTCGGCGAGGTTGGCGCGCAGGTATCGCAGCCCGAACGAGGCATGGATCCATTTCGCATTCTGGGTGGCGAGCACGATCGACGGCATCCGGGCATCCTCGCCGAAGCCGCCCATCGGACGCGACAAAAACCCGCCGGCCTACTGCGCTCAGGCCTTGAGGTCGGGCGACAGGTCGCCCGGGCCAATCTCTTCGCCATCACAAAGTGCCGCCGCGCGCTGCATCTCGTTCTGCAGCTGACGCACGTTGCCAGGCCATCGCGCCGCCAACAACAGGCTTTCCGCGGCGCTCGAAAGGCGCATCTGCCGACCGACCCGCTCGGCCGCCTCGGCCAGGAACCGTCGCGCGAGCACGACGATATCGCTGCCGCGGTCGCGCAGGGTCGGCACTTCGATGCGCAGCACATTGAGTCGGAAGTAGAGGTCCTCGCGGAAGCGACCCGCTTTGACCGCGGCTTCCAGGCTTTGGTTGGTGGCGGCGATCACGCGCACATCAACCTTGCGCGTCTTGCTGTCGCCCACCGCGCGCACTTCGCCTTCCTGCAGCACGCGCAGCAGCTTGCTCTGCATCGGCAACTTCATCTCGCCGATCTCGTCGAGGAACAGCGTGCCCTTGTCGGCGGCCAGGAAGTGGCCTGGATGGTCCTTGATGGCGCCGGTGAACGAGCCGCGTTTGTGGCCAAACAGCACCGACTCGAGCAGCGTGTCCGGAATCGCCGCACAGTTCTCGGCAATGAGAATGCGATCGCGGCGCGGGCTCACAGCGTGCAATGCGCGCGCGACACGTTCTTTGCCCGTGCCACTATCCCCCGTGATGAGCACCGACGCAGTCGTCGGGCCAAATCGCCCGATCAAACGGCGCAGTTCGAGCATCGGCGCGGACACCCCAACGAGGCCGTACCATTCTTCGACCGGCGCATCGGGCGGCAACAGTCCCACGACGGGCACCGGCGTTGCCGCCACGACGAGGCGATCAAACTCGGCGCGCAAAGCCGCCACGGCCTCGGGCCCGGCCGCCACGGCGCGGGCGAACAACGCCGCCAGGTCGCGAACGAAATCGTCGGCGGGACTCACCACTGCATGTCCTCGAGCAGTTTGAGGCCCGCGTACTCGAGCACGAACTCGCGTTCGACCCCATCGTCAAACCGGACCGCGGCTCGCGCACTCATGCCACGCCCCGAAATGCGCCGGATCAAACCCGGGCCATACTCGTCGTGACGCACGCGCACGCCTGGCCGCAGCGCTTCGAGCGCCTCAGGGTCCGGCGTCACACTCCAACCCGTGCTGTTTGCGCCCTGATCATCGGCATCGTAACGGCGCCAGGACGGCGCGAAGTTCTCGAGGCAATCGGCCGGGATCTCCTTCAAGAACCGCGACGGCCGCATCGATTCGAAACTGCCGTTCACCATGCGTTCCTTCGCCGAGGCAAGGAACAAGGTCTTGCGCGCGCGCGTGAGCGCCACATACATCAGACGTCGCTCCTCTTCGAGGCCGTCCGGATCCTCGGTCACGCGCATGCTCGGGAACACCCCTTCTTCGAGCCCGCACACGAACACGTGGTCAAACTCGAGGCCCTTCGCGGCGTGCACCGTCATCATCTGCACCGACGGCCCTTCACCTTGCTGGTCCGCCGATGTGAGCAGCGCCACGTGCTGCAGATAGCCGGAAAGGCCATCGTCGTGGTCCGCGTCGTACTGCACGGCATCGTTGATCAGCTCGGCGATATTCTCTTCGCGCGTGCTGTCCTCGGCATCGCCGAAGCTCGTCGCATGACGAAGGTAGCCGGTGCCTTCGAGGATCGCCTTCAGCGCCGCGTGTACACCGGCCGTCTGCGCCACCCGCGCGCGGTCGATCGTCAATGCCAGTTCGGCGAGCCCCTTCCGTGCTTTGGGGCCAACGAGGCTCTGCATCGCGGGCTCGGCGACCGCTTCGCGCAGCGACATGCCTTCGGTGAACGCGGCACTGCGCAGTTTCTCGAGGGACGCTTTGCCCAGGCCACGCGGCGGCACGTTGACGATGCGCGCCATGCTGACGTCGTCGAGCGGATTGACGAGCACGCGCAGGTACGCGAGCAGATCCTTGATCTCGCGCCGTTCGAAGAACGTGAGGCCGCCGACGATCACGTACGGAATGCCCCCGTCCTTCATCGCCTGTTCGATCGCGCGCGACAGGTAGTGTGCGCGGTAGAACACGGCGACCTGGTCGAGCGGCACCCCTTCTTCGCGCAGGCTGCCGATGCGATCGACCATCGTCGAGGCTTCTTCGCTGGCGCCCCCCGCGCGCAACCGCAGGATCGGGGCCCCAGGGCCGTTGTCCGTGCGCAGGCGCTTGTCCTTGCGCATGCGGTTGTTGGCGATCACGGTCTCGGCCGCGCGCAGGATGTTGGCCGAACTGCGGTAGTTCTGCTCGAGGCGCACGACCGTCGTGGTCGGGTAGTCGTTCTCGAAGTCGAGGATGTTGCGGACCTCGGCGCCGCGGAAGCCGTAGATCGACTGGTCCGGGTCACCGACGACGCAGAGGTTGCCCGGTGCGGGGCACAACAACTTCAACAGGTCGTATTGGACCCGGTTGGTGTCCTGGAACTCGTCGACGAGCAGGTACGGGAACCGCGCGCGGTAACTCTCGGCGACGTCGGGGAACTCGCGCAGGATCTCCAGGAAGTTGCCGAGCAGGTCGTCAAAGTCCATCGCGCCGAGCTTGCGCAGGCGCTCGTGGTACGGCGTCCACAACCGTTCGACGACGCGCGCCACATCGTGACTGCCGAGCAGGCCGTCGGTGGGCTTCAGCGCCGCGTTCTTCAGCTTGCTGATCCACTGGCCGACCGCCGAGGGTTTCACGCTGCTCGCGGCGATGCCATGATCCTCGAGCAGTTCCTTGATCAGCGCGTCGCGGTCGTGGGTGTCGTAGATCGAATAGTCGGCCGGATAGCCGAGTTTGTAGCCGTCCTGGCGCAAGAAGCGTGCGCAGGCGGAATGGAACGTGGCAACGCGCACGTATTCGCCGCCGAGCTGCTGCACACGATGCGCCATCTCGCCGGCGGCCTTGTTGGTGAACGTCATCGCCAGCACCTGGCTCGAACGCACACCATCGCGGATCAGCCGGGCAATGCGCCGCGTCACCACGCGCGTCTTGCCCGAGCCGGCGCCGGCCAGCACCATCAGAGGACCTTCGCCGTGGGCTACGGCGGCGGCCTGCGCTTCGTTGAGGTTTTGGTAGATCGGGTCGGACATCGCGGGCCATGCAGCATATGCCTGCGCTCTCCCACTTCCACCCGCATGCATTTCTGCCTCGTCCGGACGGAAACTCGCTCCGGGGAGTGCTTCGGCACTGGACCACCACACCCGATGCCGGTTCGCTAGCGGCCCATGACTCCCATCGCCTGGATCGTCTTCCTGGCAGCCATCGGCTACACCATCCTCGATGGCGTTCGCCGCACGCGCGGCGCCAAGGATCTCGAAGGGTTCTTCGCCGCGGGCCGCTCGATCCCGTGGTGGGCGGCGGGCCTGTCCGTGATGGCGACCCAACTGTCGGCGATCACGCTGCTAGGCGGCGTTGGCATGGGCTACGAGAACGGCCTGGAGTGGGTCCAGTTCTACTTCGCGTTGCCGTTCGCGATGATCATCCTGTGCATCTGGTTCGTGCCGGCGTTCCGCCAGCACCCGATCCTCACGGCCTACCAGTTCCTCGAGCGGCGCTTCGGCCCGGTCACGCGCTCACTGACGAGTCTTGTCTTCCTCCTGTCGCGCTGCCTCGCGTTTGCGGTCGTGCTCTACGCGCCCGCCGTCGTGTTCTCGGTGATGACCGGCCTGCCGATCGCGCCCACCGTCTGGATCACGGGCCTCATCACGACCGCCTACACGGTGATTGGCGGCACCGGCGGCGTCGTGTGGACCGACGTGAAGCAGATGGCGCTCATCTTCTTCGGCATCCTGGTCTGCTTTGTGTTCCTGCTGTGGGACACCCTCGGCGAACTCGGCGGTGGCGGGGTGCTGCGAGCACTCGGTGCGGCCGGCAAGTTGAATCCGATCGAGATCACGAACGCGCAGTGGACGTTTGTGCCAGCGGCCCTTGGCGAGGACACCGGCAGCTCCTTCTGGGCCGACAAGTACAACTTGTGGACCGGCCTGTTCGGCACGCTGTTCTTGTTCTTGAGCTACTTCGGCTGCGACCAGTCGCAGGTGCAAGGCATCCTCACCAGCAAGTCCGTCGACGCTTCGCGCCGCGCACTGCTGATGTCCGCATTCACCAAGGTGCCGCTGCAGTTGATGGTCCTCTTGCTCGGCGGGCTGCTCTACCTGCACCAAGGCCTCGCGAAAGAACCGCTGCTCTACCAGCCCAACGATGAAAAGGCCGCCGAAGCAATCGGCGACGAACACCGCGCCGCGTTCACCACGGCTGAGGCAGCGCACACCGCGGCCGCAGAACGCCGCCGCACCGCCATGCTCGCCATCGGCGCTGGCACAGCCGACGACGCCACCTTTGCCGACTTCCGTGCCGCCACGAAGGAGTGCGCCGACGCGCGCAAAGTCGCCCGCAACGCGGTGAACGACAGCGAAGTGGCCCGCGGCGCCCGCAGCGGCGAGCCCGAGAGTGATTCCAACTACATCTTCCCGCATTACCTGTTCCAGGAGATGCCCAAGCCGCTGCTCGGGCTCATGCTGGCGGCAATCTTCGCAGCGGCGATCAGCAGCGCCGCGGGCGCGCTGAGTTCGTTGACTTCGGCGACCATGGTCGACTTCTACCGCCGCTGGTACCGACCCCAAGCGAGCGAAACGACGATGCTGCGCCACAGCCGCATCGTGATGGCCGCGTGGGGCATCCTGGCCACCGCCGCGGCGATCTGGCTTGGTGGCGGCCCGCTGCTCGAGAAGGTCAATGAGGTGGGCTCCTACTTCTACGGCAGCATCCTCGGCGTGTTCGTGCTCGCCCTGTTTGTGCCACGCGCCGGCGGCCGCGCCGCGTCCGCGGGCCTGATCGGCGGCCTGCTCACCATCGCGATCGTGCACAACACCCTGAAGATCGCCTACCTCTGGTACAACCTGCTCGGCTGTGCCGGCTGCGTCGCAGTGGGCCTTGCCGTGGCCCTCGCCATGCCCAATCCTCGCGCGATCGAACAACGCGCCACGACGCCCATCGAAGATCCAACGCGCAATTGGCCGCGCATCTACCTCGCGGTTGCCGTAGCCGCCACCGCCGTGATGTTCTTGTTGTGGCTGCTCGGCACGGTTGCCAAGAGCTCCTAGGCAGCACGCAAGCGGGGCGCTCGGGAGCCCCACTGCACGCCGTCAGGGCGCACACGCCGCAGCCCGTCGGCGCTGCACGCGCTGCAAGCCCGCCGCCAGATCCGCGGCGAGGTCCTCGGCGGCTTCGATGCCGACACTGAGGCGGAGCAGACCTTCCGTGATGCCCGCCCGCGCGCGCACTTCGGCCGTCATCGACGCGTGCGTCATCGTCGCCGGGTGCGCTATCAGACTCTCCACGCCACCGAGCGACTCGGCGAGCGTGAAGTGCTGCAGGCCATCGAGGAACGTCGGCACCGCTGCCGCATCGACGAGTTCAAAACTCAGCATGCCACCAAACCCGCGCTGCTGCCGCGCCGCGAGCGCATGATCCGGATGGCTCGGCAGGCCCGGATAGTGCACCTTGCGGACCGCGGGATGCGACGCCAGCAGTTCCGCGAGCTGCTGCGCATTCTCTTGATGAATACGCAAACGCGCGTGCAACGTGCGCAGGCCACGCAGCGTGAGCCAGCTGTCGAAGGGAGCGCCCGTGATGCCAAGCGCGTTCGCCCACCACGCCAGCTGCTCGTGCAGGGCCTGATCCTTCGCGATCACGGCCCCACCGACGACGTCGCTGTGGCCATTCACGTACTTCGTCGTCGAGTGCACGACGAGGTCGGCACCGAGTTCGAGCGGATTCTGCAGCGCTGGCGACAAGAACGTATTGTCGACCGCGAGCAGCGCCCCGACCCGCTTGCAATCGGCGGCCAGGGCGCGCAGATCGACGATGCGCAACAGCGGGTTGCTCGGCGATTCGGCCCAGACCAGCCGCGGCCGCCGCGCCAACGCGCTCGCGAGCGCTTCGGGATCACGCTGGTCGACGATGACGACCTCAAAATGGCCCTTGCGCGCCAGGGCATCGACGATGCGCCAGGTGCCGCCATAACCATCGTGCGGCAGCACGAGCAGGTCGCCCGGTCGCAACTGGTGCAACACGAGCGTCACCGCCGCCATGCCGGTCGCCGTGACCACGGCACCAGCGCCACCTTCCAGCGCAGCGAGCGCGTGCGCCAGTTCGTCGCGCGTCGGATTGCCACTGCGCGTGTAGTCGTACTTGCGTTTTTCCCCAAACGCCGCAAACGAGAAGTTGGCGCTCAGGTGCAGCGGCGGGCTCACGGCACCGTGCGCCGTGTCCGCCGCAATGCCCGCGCGAACGGCCACCGTTTCGGGAAGCGAGCTCATGCGAGCACCTCCCGCAGCAACGCGGCGACGGCCAGTCGTTCTTTCAAGAACGCGTCGTGCCCATAACGCGAACGCACTTCGCGCACCGCGCGCAGGTTGGGCAACCGCGAGGCGAGTTCGCGCACTTGCGGCGGCGGCACCAGTTGGTCGCCGACAAACGCAGCAAGCCAGCAGGGCACGGCAATGCGCGCGGGATCGACGCGGTGCGCATCAATCGACGCGCACAGGCAGAGAAACTGCTCCGGTAGCCACCGATCGGCGAACTCCGCACCGCGGGCGTCGAGCCAATCCTGCACGGGCAGACGCACTCGTTCGCCTTGCCACGTGGCCGGCCCCGAAAACCGATCGGCGAGTTCGCCCGGCGTGCGGTAGGTCGCCATCGCGAGGCCGCGTGCCAGTGCCAGCGCTTCGCTCGCCGTGCCCGTGCGCAGGCCTAGCTCGACGATGCCACGCTGCACCGCGCGCCACGCACTGGCTTGCGGATGGCTCTCGTGCGGTGCAGCAATCGCAAACAACCGCGCCACACGCTGCGGAAACGCCGCCGCGAACTGCAACCCGACCATGCCGCCATAGCTGCTGCCTACCAGCGCAGCCACCTTCTCGATGCGCAGCGCGGTCAGCAGATGAGCCAACGCCGCGGCCTGGTCCTCGGTACCGACGAATGGGAACGACTCACCACTCGCCGGCGCCGTCGAACAGCCTGCCCCACCGAGCCAGTCAAACGACAGCACCGAATAGCGCGCCGTATCGATCGCCTGTCCCTCGCCGACAAAACCCTCCCACCAGCCCGGCCCCTGTACCGCACGATGCGCGCTGACGTGGCGCCCGGCGGAGATGCCGCCGAGCACGACCACGACCGGCGCGTCCACCGGTCCTTGCCGTTCGAAGGCGAGTGAAGCGCCGGCGAGCACCCCGCCGTGAGCCAACGGGAACTGCGCCGGCAGATGGCAGAGTTCGACCCCAGCGGGCAACGTGATGGCAGCGCTCATCGCGTCACCTCCAGCGTACGCAGCGCTTGCGCCACATCCTCGACGAGGGCGCCCGCGGTGCGCGCGTAACCGAGCGCAAGGCCCGTGTGCACGCGCAGGCCCGAAGGCAGTTCATAACCATAGACCACCCGATCGGGCGGCGCCGCCAGCGGCGAACCGAGCGGCAGCTCTTCGTAACCAACGCGCAGGTCCGCGCCATCGCGACTCGCGCGCGCCACCAAACGCGTCGTGGCCCCACGCCGCGCCCGTTCGCGCACCACGCCAACGTCCAGCGAGCGCAGGTCCTGCTTCCCGATGCGCGCGCTGGCCGGCACAGCCAACCAAGGCTCACCAAACACCGCCCCGAACACCGCGGCGAGTTTCGTCGCCGCATCACTGCCATCGAGATCGAGCGTCGGATCAGGTTCGAGCAGACCCCGTTCGCGCGCCACGGCGATGCCCTCTTCGATCGACGCGCCGGCTTCGATCGCCTGCACGATCACGGTCGTCGTGACGTTGCCAACCAACGCCAGACGGCTGCACTGCGCGCGCAGCTCGTCGAGTTCGCGCAACAGCGCCTGGCCGGCGCCACCGAGCACGGCCTGGATGCCAAGGCGCGCGCGATGCGAACCAAGCAACCACTCCGGCCCCGCCGCCGCCAAC
>JADZDL010000323.1 GCA_020851075.1 Planctomycetota bacterium
AGCGTGTCGTGGCCTGGGTTGCCCGAAGGCAACTACTACGTGCGGTTGCGAAGGGCCGGCGAACTGCTCTGCCCGGAGGTCCGGAGTGGACCGGCGTCGACCTTTGCGCCGAAGAACGCGGTCGAGGTGCACATTCCCGCGGGACAGCGCATCCAAGTTGTGGTGGCGTGTGGGAAGGCCGACACCTGCCGCGTCGAGGTCGTCGTCCACGGTGCCCCGGCGCCCGGTTCGAAGGTGTTCTGGATCCCGGCGAAGCAGCGGAGCGAACGCCTCTCCCTGAACATCGATGGTGGTGGCTGGCGGGAGGCGGCGGTCGACGGCGATGGCGGGTGTGTGATCCGGAAGCGGCCGGACGAGGCCGGTTGGTGGGTCAACGCCCACGGCGTGGCTGGAGCCTCGGGGTTCCGGTGGGTCGGTCCCGTCGCCACCGAGCGCGTCGAGCTAGTCCCGGCCAGCGACGTGTCCCTGAGGACCTGTGGACAGGAGGTCCGGGTGCGGCCGGCCGCCGGCCCCGAGTTGCGGCTCCCAGTGGTGGCGGACGGCACCGCCGTGCTCGGTCGAACACCCAAGGGCGTCTACCTGGTCCAGCAGTTTGACGCGGCGGGACGGATGCTGAGCGAGACCCAGGAGCAGGCCCGCGAGCCGGTCGAAGTCTGGAGCCTGCCGCGACCTCGCGGCGTCGTAACGCTCAGGCTCCCGGTTGCGTTCGACGAGCCGGTCGCCGTGCGGATTGCCGCTGGCGGGAAAGCGGGCTTTGGTGTCATCCCGGCCGGGGTCCAGGATGGCGAAGTCGAGTTCGAACTCGGCGCTCGCGCCAACCTGACGATCCATCTCTCGCTCAAGAAGTGCGAGTACTACTTCCTGGCCAGCGCGGGGGGCGATGATGTGCTTGAGCTTCCGGTCGCCCCCTTCGGCACACTCGCGGTCCAAAGCGGAACGGCTGCCGAAGCGATCGTGCTCACACCGCAGGCGCTTCCGTCGCGCGACGACGCGGTCCGGTTGTCACGGATCGTCGTGCCCGCAGGATTCGAGGTCGGACCGATCCTTGCTGGCGCCTACGCGGCACGACGCGGCGAGGAGTTTGGTCACCGCAGCGTCAGCATCTCACCGCAGGAGATTGCGAGGCTCGACTTCGGCCTACCACAGGTTGTGTCCGTTCGCGTCATCACCGCGGGCGGAGCGCCACTGCAAGGCGCCCATGTGATTGCGGTGTCGCCTGGGGCGATGTACGGCCGGGGCATCGTGAGCGCCGACGGTTCGTGCGCGCTTCGTGTGCCGCGCAACGCCCAGTTGTCCATCCGTCTCCTGCCGGACAATCTGCCGCCCGACATGGCCATGGCGGTGCGCACCGGCGCACCGTGGTCGCGGACCGAAGTGACGTGGGATTCGGTGGGCAACGGCACTGCCGAGCTCATCGCGGCAGGGCGCTAACGTTTGGTGGCGGAGTTCGTCGGTTCTCGGCTGGAGCGTTCATTGCGCCGCTCGAAACTTCGCGTCGCGGACCAACCAGACCAGCATCGCCACCAGCGCGAAGTGCAAAAGCCCGCCGGCGTCGAAGGCGCGCCACAGCGTCTCGCCGATGAGGTTGCGCTGGCGCAGCGTCATCGAGAACAGGACCATCAGTGCGGTCAGCCACCAGAGCCAGTCGCGGTGGCCTCTGGGGCCGCGGCAGAACAGCGCGAACGGCAGCATCGTGGCGGCGAGGTGGTAGACCCGGACCAGCGGGGCGTAGAACACGATCGCGAGGGCGACGGCGCCGCATTGCAGCGCGAGGCGTTGGGCCGTCGGGTACGAGCGGGCGCGCAGGAACCAAAGGCCCAACAGGACTGCGAGTGCGAGGGACCAGCCGAGGCGCACGAGGCGCAGAGTGCCGTCGGAGAGGTCGAGCAGGTTGACCATGTTCCCGTCGGCGTTGACCGGGCGCGCCTGCAGCAGGTAGTCCAGCGTGCCTGAGATGCTCGGACCGGCGTAGGCTTCGACGATCGACGAGCCACCGCCGGCGGCGAGCGCGCCGGTGATCGTTCGCCAGAAGTCGGCAAGGTGACGCGCGTGCTCGCTGCTGCCGCAGAATGGCCACGGCACGAGCAGCACGGCGGTGGCGATCGTGCCGACCATCCACAGCGCGGCGCGCGGCCGGCGTTGGAACGGCAGCGCCAGCAGAAACAGCAGCGGGGTCAGCTTCAGCGCCGCTGCGAGACCGAGGGCTACTCCGGCGCGTCGGTCGCGGCCGAGCACGAGGTCTTGGATGCCGATGGCGACGAAGGTGCCGACCCACAGGCTCAGCTGGCCGTGCGTCATGTTCTGCGCGAGGCAGCGCTGGAACAGCACGCCGAAGACCAGCCATTGCCAGGGGCGCAGCCCGCCGAATGGGCGCAGCGCGCCGGCGGTGGCGCGCAGCAGCAGCGCTGTGCCGAGACCGAGCAGGGCACTCCAGATCCAGCGGGCCGCGGTGTTGCTGGCGACGAGGTGCAGGAAGGCGAACGGCAGCGCCGCGATGTGCGGGTAGGCCCACGGGCCGGCGTTGGGCCGGTCGCGGTAGATGTCGATGCCGCCGGCAACGAACTCGCGGCCGACGTCGAGGTAGATGCCGATGTCGCCGTAGCCGCCGATGGCGTTCTTCGCGGCGATCAGGGCCGCGACGAGGCCGCAGATCCACGGCAGCGCGCGGTGCAGGCGGGGGTCTTGCAGTGCTGCCAGTCGCGGCATCTGCCTAGGTCTTATCGCGGGGGCGTCTTCGTTGCGATGACCTGCAGTGCGCGGTTACTGGAGGGCCGTTCGGGCAGGGGCGTTGACGGCGGTGATGGGGCTGGGGATGGTGGCGGGGTGGGTTCCGGGCGGTCCGGGACGCGTCCTTGTCGTTCCATGCCCCCATACTCCACGCCTCGCTTTCGGCGACAGCGACGACATCCTCCTCGGTGGCGAGGGCCCGGGTTGCTCGCGCCGGTTCAAGGCGAAGACGGTTGTGGTCGGTTTCCCGTTCGCACCATTGCAGTTTCCCCGCCGGTCCTGTGAGAACCTTCTCGTGATCCCGAAGCTCCGTTCGCTGCGACTGCCACTGCTCCTCGTCGCCCTGGTCGGTTCCGCAAGTGCGCAGGTCCGGGCCGCCCCGGTCGACGCGCCGCTCGGCGAGGTGACGTTCCACCGCGATATCCGACCGATCCTGGCCGAGGCCTGCTATGCCTGCCACGGTCCCGATCCCGCGAGCCGCAAGGCCAAGCTGCGCTTCGATCGTGAGGAGGACCTGTTCGCGCCACGGGAGCACGGTCTGGTGGTCGCCAGGGGCAAGCCGCAGGACAGTTTGCTCTACCAGCGCATCACGACTGCGGACCAGGACGAGGTGATGCCGCCGCCGGATGCCCACGTGCAGCTGAAGCCGGCGCAGAAAGAACTGCTGCGGCGCTGGATCGAACAAGGCGCGCCGTGGCAGAAGCACTGGGCTTTCCTGGCGCCCGAACGTCCGGTCGCGCCCAAGGTGGCGAATGCCGCGTGGGCGCGCAATCCGATCGACGGTTTCGTGCTCGCGGGCATCGAGGCTGCCGGCCTGCAACCGACCGCTGAGGCCGATCGCCGCACGCTCGCGCGGCGACTGAGCCTCGACCTCACCGGCCTGCCGCCCGCGCCCGACGAGGTCGAAGCGTTCGTCGCCG
>JADZDL010000324.1 GCA_020851075.1 Planctomycetota bacterium
CCAGCCGCCATGCCGCCGCCCATGCGCTCGATGGTGACGATCGCAGATCCGCGTGCGCCTGGCGCGTAACTCATGCGATCGAGCACGATCGACTTCTTGAGCTGCTGCCGCTGGAACGGCCGCACGACGACTTCCAGGGACTCAGGCGCGAAGGTGTTCTGCTGCGACGCGATCTCGACGCGGTGCGTTCCACCTGCGCTCTGCGGCGGCACGGTGAAGTCGAAGGAGCCAACTCCCGCGATCAGCATGGTCGCCTGCGTGTCGACGGCGGCGCCCTTGGCGTCGAGCAATCGTGCATGGATCGACTCGGCCTGTGTTGTCCTTACGGGCAGCAACGTCACGCGATCGAGCACGACCACGCGCGTGAAAACCTGCTCGCCAGGCCGATAGACGGGGCGATCGGTCGTGACGTGCACCAGTGGTCCGGCGGTTGCAGACAGCAACGGCAGCACCTGGCGCACTTCGTCGGTCGCACAGCTCGCAACGACTTCGATGCGCGAAGGCACCTGCACGTTGCCGGGCATCGCGACGGTGTGGGAACCCTTGGTGATGGCGACTTCCTCGCTCGCGAGCACAGCATCGTGTTCGCCAAATGCCTGCCAGCGCACACGCGCTGCGGCGGGCTCTCCGCGCAGGTCCTGCGCCTGCACCGTGAAGCTCCACGGTGCGCCGACGGGGACCGCGCGCGGTGCGCTGACGGTCAGGTGCAGATGCTCGCTCGCAAAGGTCTCGACGCGCGCCGACGAGATGCGTTCCGCGACGAAGAAGCCCAGCACGGTGGTCGCTGCGAGTGTGGCGATCGCCGCAATGCGGCCGATCGGCGAACGCAAGGAACGCCACGTGGGGCGGTGGTTCTCGGCTTTCGGGAGGCGCAGATCGAGAGGTGGTTGCGCCGGGCGCACGGCCTGTTCGAGCAACTGGGCTTGGGCGAGCACCTGCTGTTGCAGCGCACGCAACTCGGGCTCGGCGGCGAGGCGCGCTTCCAGGGCGGAGGGATCCTCATGGCAGCCGAAGTGCAGCTCGAGCAGCTCCTGTTCGAGGCGGTCGCGTTCGGCGGGCGAGAAGTTCGGTTCGGGCAGATTCATCGCAGGTCCTCCACGCGGTTGCCAACACCCAAGGTCTGACGCAGCTTCTGCAGCGCGGTGCGCATGCGCGTCTTTGCCGTGCCGATCGGAATGGCCAAGGCACAGGCCACGGCTTCGAACGTGAGTTCGCCACCGACGCGCAGCAGGAACACCTGCTGCTCAGGATCGCTGAGGCCGGCGACGGCAGCTTGCGCGCGCGCTACGGCTTCGCGCTGCTCCAGCGCGTGCGATGGGGATGAAAGAGTGCTCGGTACCACGTTGGTTTCCTCGTCCAGGGTCTCGTGGACCGGCTGTCGTTGGCGGCGGCGCCGCGCATCGATGGCCACGTTCCACACCACGACGAAGACCCATGCCACCGGATCGTTCGGCCGCGTGCCTTGTTGCCAGTTGCGCCAACACTTGAGGAAGGCTTCCTGCAGCAGCTCGGTCACGTCGGCCGTCGGTCCCAGCACGCTGCGCACCGCACCCGCGAGACCGGCTCGATGGGCTTGGAACAGGTCAGCGAAGTTGGGATCCGCGGGTGCCATGGATCGATCGTGCCCTTGAAGACGCCGTCGGGCTCGTATGGATTGGTCGAGATTGGAATTCTGGGGCGCTTCCGCCGGCACGCGGGGGGCGTGCCCGGCGCTTTGGTGGAATGTCCCTTCCTCGCTGCCTCGTCGGTTTGGTCGCCGTGCTCGGAATCAGCCTTGGCAGCGCGAGTTGCACTCTCTGTAAGCCGATTGTCGGGGCGGTTACCGGGCCAGTGATCTTCCTCGGCCACTCCAGTGGGAACTTCGGGTGCGGTTGCGATGGGCGGGGGATTGCCGCGGTGTTTCTGGTCGCCTCCGCAGTCGGGGCCGTCGCCGGGCTGGCGACCGGCATCTATAGCGACGTGCAGTTCCTCTGTGGCCGCGCGCCCGATCCTTGTGAGAACTGGTGGGACCCGTTCGCGACCAATACCAGCGGCCCGTCGTCGCGGTGAGCGCGAAGCCCATCTGGCCCAACTAGCCCACCTGGCCCGACTCAGCCGGCCCAGGTGATCGTGATGGTGGCGTCGATGTCGGGGTGCAGGCTCTTGTGAACGGGGCAGCCGTGCGCCGCCAGTTCGAGGATCTTCTTCTCGTCGTCCGTGAACGTGCCGGGAACCGTCAGCAGCACCGGCAATCGCCCAATGCGGCGCGGCGTCGCGTTCATGTGCTTTTCGACGTGGACGTGCGCGCCCGCGAGCGTGATGCCGCGGCGGCGCGCGACGATGCCGATGGTGGTGAGGATGCACGTGCCGAGCGCCGTTGCTACGAGATCCGTCGGCGAGAAGTAGCGGCCGAGGCCTTCGTTGTCCTTCGGCGCGTCGGTGGACAGGCTGGCCGAGGATGGGCCGTGGGTCGCGGTGCAGCAGAGATCGCCTTCGTACTTGGCGGTGATGGTGACCATGTCGTGTCTAGGAGGAGGTGAGGGTTTCGTAGGCGCGTTGGATCTCGGTGAAGCGCTCAGTGGACTCGCGCAAGGCGACGGGGCCGAGGTTGGGTTGCGCGTCGGGATGGAAGCGTCGCACGAGTTCGCGATGGCGGCGGCGGATCTGCTCGGCCGTGGCCTCGGCCGGCAGACCCAACGTGGCAAGAGCCTGGGCGCGCGCGTCGAGGCTCTGGCTGGGGCGTGTGGGCTCACCTTGCTTCTGGCCGCGCATGTACTGCGCACGTGCCAGATGGAACAACATGCGCGCGCGCGGGGCGGCGAGGCCGAGGCCTTTGGCGACTTCTTGCAGGGCAAGGTGTTCGTCCTCGGCGTACTTGCCGTCGGCGAACGCGACGAGGCAGCACCAGCAGAACAGCGAATCGAGCTCGGTGTCGTCGAGGCCGGTCGCGATGCGTGCGGCGAGGCCCATACGGTCGTTGATCTGCAACGGCTGCGCTTCCCACGTGCGCAGTTCGTCGGCCTGGATCGGATCCAGGAACCGTTCGAGGAGGAAATGGCGAACGGTCTCGCGCTCGGCGATAGACATCGGGCCGTCACTCTCTGCGACGGCCGCCAGCAGGTAGTAGATGCGCCGCGGCAGCGAGGCGCGCGAGAACGCGTTCGTGGCGCTCTCCGTCCACGCTTTGCGCGTGCGGGCGTTCACCGTCGCTAGGCGCACCATCGGCGTGATCGACGAGTAGGCAAAATAGAAGCCGCCGACGATCTGTAGGAACGAAGCGAGGTACCGGGCCGCGCCGGGCAGTGGCAGGATCATGCCTTTGGCGGCCGCCACCACCATGACCAGGCCTAGCAGGAACCGGCCGATCCAGTATTGGATTGTGTCGCGCGACGGCATTCGGGATGGACGGAAGGTAGCGATTCGCGGCGCGGACGCGAACAGTTGCTAGCGCTGCGTGAGAACGACTGTCACGCTGGCTTCGTCGCCGATCGTGCGCTGCTGGGTGAGATTGCCCACTTTCGGGTGGTTCACGCGGAACTCCCAGGCGCCGCGGCCAAGCCGGCCGAGGTCGAAGCCGCCGTCGGTGCGCAGGCGTTCGATGAGCACCAGGGACGGCAACCACGGGCCACCGTCGCAGCGGGCGGTCAACTGGGCGCCAGTCAGTGGTTGCCCACTGCGATCGAAGGCCTGCAGGGTGGTGCGGGTGCCACTCGTGAGGGCGAGCTGGAACTCGATCGCGTGGTCGGGGCCGAGTTCCTGCAGGGCGCTCGCGGCGGGCGCGAAGCCGGGCGCGCGACCGACCACGCGGGCGGTGCCGCGCGGCATGCCACCAAACCACGCGCGGCCATCTGGGCCACTGGTGGCGAGGCCGAGGGTTCCCAGCGGGTTCCCTTCGGCGTCCACGCAGAGCACGGTGGCGCCGGCGATGGGGTTGCCACCGCTGGTCGTCACCAGCACCGAGGCAGTGGCCGCCGGTTGGGCGCGCAGTTCGATGGGGTCGCCGGTCTGGTCGGCGCGGACGCGAATGCCGTCGCGGCGCGACGCCGTGCCGTTCTGCGCGAACATGCTCTCGGTGGCGATGAGGCTGTAGCTGCCGTCGGCGAGGCCTGAAAAGCGGAATTCGCCGGCCCCGTCCGTTAGCGCCATGCCGAGCGTATCGTCGTTTTCGCGTTGGCCCTCGTGCAGCAGCCGAACGAGTGCCGCGCGCAGTGGTTCGCCCGTCGTGGCGTCGACGACGCGGCCGTGCAGGTCGCCGGCGGGCAGCGAGATCGAGGTCTGGAGGGAGTCCTTGCCGGCGGGCAGTTCGATGTTCTGCGGTTGCCCGACGGGCGCCATCGTCATGCCGGAGCGCACCTGGATGCGCTGCATGCCGGCGTGCATGCCACCAAACACGGCCTGTCCATCCTGCAGCATCGCGATGCGCACGCGGCCGTCGTCCAGCGTGGTCGCTTCGAGCAGGCCGTTGGGCAGCGGTTTGCCTCCGAGTTCGACGCGCAGCGTCCACCGCATGCCGACGGACACCTCACTGGCATCGAGGGTCACTTCGCTGGTTTCCCCCGCGCGCACCGCGCAGCGCTGCGAGACGACCTGCTCGGTGAGCTTCTGGAACATGTTGCCAAACTTCATGGCCTGGCCTGGCTTCCAATCGGTCTGGCCTTGGCCGAGGCCGCGCATGAGGTCCTGCGGCATCGCCTGCACGGTGTATTGGCCTGGATCGAGGTTGTCGAACGTGAACGTGCCATCGGCGGCGACCGTTGCCATCTGACTGGCTTGCGTGCCCTGTTCTTGCGCCATGAGCAGGAACTCGTCCTGCTGTTGGCCTGGGCCGACGATCAGCTTGCCGCGGATCGAGCCGCCGTGGCCGAGCGTGATGACGACGTCGCCGAGTTCCTGGCCGGCCGTCAGCTGCAATCGTTCGGAACGACCCGACGCGAACCCTTCGGCCGAAGCGAGCAGTTGCAGGCGGCCGGGTGGCATCGGTGTGAGGCGGAAGTGGCCCTTTGCATCGCTGCGCGCTTGCATCGAACCGCCGCCGAACATGGCCATCATCGGATTGTCAGCGAGAGCGCCTTGCCGGCGGCGTACGAGTGCGAACGCGATGGGTTTGCCATCTTCATCCTCCACCGTGCCCGCGATGGTCGCGGCGCGCGGCAATTGCAGTTCGCCGACGTCGAGTTCCTCCGCCTTGATCTCGATGTCCTTCTGCACGTCGCTGCGGCCTTCGGCGGACACCTGCAGCGTGTAGTTGCCCGGCGAAAGGTGGTCGATCGAGAAAGTGCCGTCCGGGGTGCCAGCAAAGACCTGTTGGCGAACCGGCGTGCGCATCACGAGGAACGCGGTGCGCAACAGGGAGACGGTGAAAGCGCCGAGCGGCGGCTCACCCTCCGCAACGGTCAGGCGGCCACGCAGCGAGCCAAGCGACTGCAGCGTGATCTTCACGTCGCGGTCGCCCATGCGCACACCGCGCGCGATGCCGACCGAATAGTCAGCATGCGCGGCGATCACGAGGAACTCACCTTCGTCGGCGAGGCCCGTGAGGCGGAAGTGGCCGTTCATGTCGGTGTCGAAGCCTCCTTGCGCGACCATCGCGAGGTGGTCGGAGCCGAGCTGGGTCGACATGTCGCCGAGCATCGGCACATCGATGCTTGGTTGGTGGGCGACGTGCGCATTGGCGAGTGGTTTGCCATCGGGCGACAACACGGTGCCTTCCACAACGCCACCTTCGTCGAGTGTGATCTGCAGCGGTTGCGGCGCTTCGCCGGCTTGCAGGTCGAGCATCGTGCTCCAGGCGGTGAAGCCGCGCGCCGACGCTTCGACGCGTGAACGTTCGGCCGCGAGTCCAGTGAGCAGGCAGGTGCCATCCGCGCCGGTATGCGCCCGCCGCGCGAGCAGTTGGGGCACGGTCATGCCGGTGAGCTTTGTCGAACGCACGGCGACCGAAACGTCGGCCAGCGGCGTGCCCTTCGTGTCCACGACGGTGACGGCGAGGCTGGCCGCATTCTCCATGAGCAACACGACGTCGCGGCGTTCGCCAGGTTCGAGCGGCGGTTGCATCGTGCGCGCGCTGCTGTGCGCACCGAACGTGGCCAGCGTGATCGGCGAGCCCGGCAGCACACCGCGGAAGGTGAACCGCCCGTCGGCATCGGGCACTTCCGTGGGGCGCGCCGCGGCGAGCATGGCACCGAGGAACAGGCGCTGGTCGCGCATGATCGACATCGGATCGGCATCGAGCATCAGGCGCACTTCCTGGGCTTCGGCCGCACGTTCGCCGAGCATGCGGCCCTGCAGGCAACCCCCGAGCAGGGGCAGCAAAACGGCTTCGGCCGCCGTGGCGTTGCTCGCGATGTGCACGATCTCGGGCATCGGCAGCACGTAGAGATCGTCTTCGAGGCGCAGGCGCAGATGCCGTTCGTCGGTGTGCAGCTCGAAGTGGCCCGCGGCGTCGACGGTGGTCGTGGCGATGGGTGTGCCCGTCGTCAGGAAGGCTGGGCTCTGCGTCATGCTGCGCGCGCCACCCATGCCGCTCATGAGGGCGCCGTTCTCGTCCGTGGCCTCGCCGCGGAAGGCCACCACGCGCATCGCCGA
>JADZDL010000325.1 GCA_020851075.1 Planctomycetota bacterium
ACCGTCTGTGCGAAGGCAAGGAGTTCGGTTTCGTCGTCGACTACTTCGGCGTGCTGAAGAAGCTCGGGGACGCGCTCGACATGTTCGGCTCGTTCGACGGAGAGTTTGATGCCGCGGACGTGGAAGCGGGTGTGCGCGACGTCGAGGCCGAGCTGGCGATGTTGCCGCAACGGCACACCGATCTCTGGCAGGTGTTCGAAGCGGTTCCCAACAAGCACGACCGCGAAGCCATGATCGCCTCGCTGGCGGATGACGTCGATCGCGACCGATTCTACGAACGACTCAGCAGCTTCGCCCGCACGCTCCAGGTCGCGATGGCCAGCGCGCAGTTCCTCGACCGCACGGAGAAGAAGAAGGTGGCGCGATATCGCGACGATCTGAAGTACTTCGTCGACCTGCGAGTCGCGGTAGCGCGACGGTATGCCGAGAAGGTGGACTTTGGGCAGTACCAGGATCGCATCCAGAAGCTGCTCGACGTGCACGTCAAGAGCGGCGAGGTCACGGTACTGGTCGAGCCGGTCAGCATCTTCGACAAAGATGCGTTCCAGAGGGAGATCGACGCGCTGGAGTCCGACCGCAGCAAGGCACTCACGATCGCCAATCGCGTGAAGGCGGCAATCCACGAGCACATGGCCGAGGACCCGGCCTTCTACCAGCGGTTCTCTGACCTGCTACGAAAGGCGATTGCCGACTTCCATCAGCAGCGGCTCGACGACGCTGCGTTCCTGGCGAAGGTGCGGGACGTCGCGGCGAAGGTGCGCGATCGAGGTGGAGACGATGTCCCTCGGGTGCTCG
Source organism: Planctomycetota bacterium (assembly GCA_020851075.1). GTDB lineage: Bacteria > Planctomycetota > UBA1135 > UBA1135 > UBA2386 > JADZDL01. The sequence continues at coordinate 796 of JADZDL010000325.1, forward strand.
CCACCAGGGACGTGGCGAAGGCCTACTTCGGCATCGTGCGCGAACGCGCCGGCGCAGTCGGTGGCGTGGAGGCTCAGGCGGCCTTGGCGATCCGAATCGACGATGTGGTCATGGCGCTGCGCATCGTCAAGTGGACGCAGTCTCCGGATCGACAGAATCAGATGCGGACAGCGATCGAGGACGAGATCGTCGGGTGGGCCACGGGCCTCGGTCAGCGGATCGAGTTCGTGGTCGTCGATCAGATCATCGAGGCGTGTCTCGATGTCGCGCGCGTGAGGCTGCCGTGAGCGGTGTTACGGAAGAGAGGGAGCTCGTGCGTGGCTCGAGTCGCATTGTCTATCGTCTACATCGTAGTAGCCGAAAGACGCTCGAAATCAGTGTCACCACTGGTGGACTCGTCGAGGTTCGTGCGCCCGCAGGTCCGACGATCGAGACCATCGAGCAGCGACTACGAGCCCGTTTTGCTTGGATTCGGCGGAAGGTCGTTGCCCGTGACCCGGTCGAGGTGGAGCCGCCCCGCAGGTACGTTTCTGGTGAGAATCATCGGTACCTTGGGCGCCAGTATCGCCTCTCAGTGCGTCAAGGGGAGAGGGCCAGAGTGCGCGCGCACGGCGGACGTTTGCACGTGGAGGTCATTGACCCTGACGACCAAGAGCAAGTGCGCTGTGCTATTGCCGGGTGGTTTCGAGAGCGAGCGCGAACAGTCATTCCCCAGCGGGTCGCCCAGCTCGCCGCATCCTCCGCATTTGCCGAACTGCAACCGACCGCAGTCACCATTCGGGCAATGAAGACGCGCTGGGGCAGCTGTACTGCATCCGGTCGCCTGCTACTCAACTCCCAGCTCATCGTGTTGCCGACGTCGTCGATCGACTACGTGATTGCGCACGAGCTTTGCCACCTGCGCGAGGCGAAACACGGCCCGCGATTCGAGCGATTGCTCGCGCGTGTGATGCCTGACTGGCGCGTGAGGCATGAGCGTCTCGCTGCCACCCTGGTATGACGAGGAATAGGGCCGGGAACGGTATCGCCCTGGCGCAGCAGCTTCGCGCCGCCAAGAGTAGCCTCAGGGTGAGGCATACCAAAACTCGTGGCGTGCGCACGGCGGCGGCGGTGTAGGAGCCAGCGGCGATAGCAGGTTGCATGCCGGGGCAATGAGCCCCTTGGTTGTCGCGGAGTGTCACCGGATGGCGACATAATGTTACGCCGCGAACGCAACTGGTCGGTTACCGCGGCGCTTGCCTTGGGTTTGTTGGGCGCGTGCGGTGCGGGGCACCTTGGACGCCTTTGCCGGGATCCGTTCCCAACTGTCCTTTGGAGGTTTCCGGACAGGGCGTCGTCTCTGTTCGCCGCGTTCCATCGGCCGATACCTTGCGGCCGCGGAGCGCTAACCACTGCAATGCGGGTCCCGATGCCGTCCTTCCTGGTGCTCCGGTTCGCTCTTCTGGCCGGTCTTGCCTTTCCAATCGCCGCCCCGAGCCAGACTCCTGCGACTGCCAACGACCCGGTGCCTCGTTCCTTGCGCGGTCGGGTCCTCGACGAGAACGGCCAACCGCTGGCAGGCATGGCGGTCTCGGCATTGCCGCTCAGCGATTTCGTGGACATGGCGGCGTTGCTGGCCGCACCGGCGACCACGACGGCCGCGGATGGTACCTGGCACCTCCATCTACCCGACAGTCGCTACCTTGCCGTCACCGCCATCGGGCCAGGGCGCATGGCGCGCAGCGAGGGTGTGCGTTACGACGAACCGCCGCAGGCGACGTTGCCCGACCTGTTGCTGCTGCCGGGAGCGGTGCTCACGGGTGGTGTGCACGATGCCGAGGGCAAGGCGATCGCTGGCGCACGCGTGCTCGTTTCGAGTCGAGGTCAAGGGTCTGGTGGTCATGCCGACGCGGCGGGGCGGTTCAGCATTCCGGGGGTGCCGGCGACCGGTTTGCGGGTGTGGGTGACTGCCCCCGGGTACTTTCACGAACACTGTTTCGCCATGCCTGGAGAACCACTCAAGGTGACGCTGCAGGCCTCGGGGTTGGTGCGCGGGCGCGTGGTTTCTGACAGCGGCAAACCGGTCGAGAACGTGTCGGTGCTGGTCCATGGGCTCGGAGAGGCGGAGCCGTGGTTTGGCAAGGGCCCGACGACGAGCGCCGACGGCAGCTTTGCGATCAGCATTCCGTGCCGCGGGCCCTTTCGGCTGATTGGTTGGACGCCAGCGCCATCCATGTCGTCGTTCACGAGTGAACTGCTGCACGGCCCGGCCGAGGACGTCGTGATCCGCGATTGGCCGTATCCAGTGGTCGAGAGTCGTGTGCTCGTCGAATGCGAGGACGCCGCCGGCGCGCCGATTCCGGTGTTCTTTGCGTCGTGGCAGGAGGCTTCCCTTGAGCACCTGCCGCTCGTTGTGTTTGGGCATCTCTCCAAGCGGCGCGAATGTCGCGATTCGTTTGCCTTTGCCCCGCAGCAGGATCGTCGGCGGCTGGGCGTCATCACCGTCGACGCGCCTGGTTTTGCTCGCCAACACGTCGCCGAGTCCGCGGTGATGCCGAGTCGGCTGCGCATCACGTTGGCCCCCGAAACAACTCTCAGCGGTACCGTTCTCGACGCAGAAACGCGGCAACCGGTCGTCGGGGCCGCGGTTCTGGCCCTGCCGGCGGGCATGGCAGGCAGCCCTCCCGCGCCGCTCACGGGGGCTGTCCTCACCGATGCCTCTGGCCGTTATCGAATCGGCAGTCTGCCCGGTGGCGAAGTCGCCGTGCAGGTTTTCGCCGCCGGTCGCCCTGCTTCCGCCGTGCAGAACGTGTCGATTGCCACGGCGGCGAAGGGCACGCTGGATCTTCTGGTGCCACCGCCGCTGTGGCTCACCGGCACTCTCCGTGGAACGTTGCCACCGGGAGCGCCTGGGCAACTGACGTTCCGACGCACCTACGTTGGCGCGAGTGGTTGCAGTAACCCACTGCTTCTCTGGCCGGGCAACGTCGCGGTGTCCGAGTCGGGTGCGTTTCGCGCCGGGCCAGTCGATGTGGGGTCACACGCGGTCTCGCTCTGGTTGCCGAGCCGCGTTCATGAGAGCGCGGGGCGCCGATTGGAACTCGGCACGATCGATGCCGCGCAAGGCAACACCACGATCGTGTTGCCGGCCCTGCAGCACGTGGTAGTGCGCGGGCGTGTGCAACTGCCTGCTTCGGTGCCCGCGGCGCGGGTGCTCGTGCGCGCGCAGACGTTGGCTGCGCCCAGGGCTTTCTCGAGCCGCTACGCGGTGCGGCCTGGCCCCGATGAAGCCCGGCTCACCGCCGACGGTTCGTTTGCCTTCGATCTGCCGGCTGGCGCGTGGTGGTTTCAACTCGTCGATCTGGCGACCGGCGTTGTGTTTGCTTGGGATCTAGAACCGCGCGCGATCGCCGACGGTGCGCCGCCGATCGAGATCACGCCGGAGTTGCATTGGTTGGAACTCGAACTCGCGCCGACGAAACCCGGTGGTGAGGTCCTCTTCGAGACGCTGAATATCACCGTGCCCGCGCCGCGCGATCGCGACCGCAAGGTGATCTCGTTCGCGAACGAGATGGAAACGTCGAGCTTCGATCCCACGCGCGCGGAGCATCGCCTGCCGATCGACTACGGCACGACGCGCCACCGCTGGCTTGTGCCGCCGGGCCAGGTTTCGCTGGGTGCGTTGCAGTATGAGTGCGATGCGCGTCAGAGCAGGAAGGGGCATACCGCGGGCTCGGCGGTGGTGGAGGTTGTGGAACCTGTGCATGCCGTGCGCATGGAGATTGCACCGCTGCCGTTCGCCAAAGAGCGGTTGCTGGCGCCGCAGCGGTGACGCTGTCTGGTGGCTGCGAAGTGGGTTTGGCAACCGGCTCTGTCGCCGAGCCGCAGCCCGGTGCTGCGCAATCACCGGAGCAACCCTTCCCGTGCCGCACGCACTCGGGCCACATCCTGCGCGAACAGTTTCACCATGGCCTTCTCGACGCCATGCAGGCGGCCCTCGCGCGCGAGTTGCTCGGCGGCCGCGAGCCCGCGCGCGAAGGCTGCTTCGGCCTCCGCGAGCAGGATGCCGCGTTCGCTAGCCGAACGATCGCCTTGGTCGCCCAGTACTTCGCACGCGGAACCCAACGCGTACTCCAGGGCGCCTTGGTGTCGCAACGGCCAATGCAGGGGCGCGAATCGGTTGGCCCACTCGGCTGCGCCAGCGCTCAGCGCGGCCAGTCGTTTGCGCGCCAGCCCGGGTTGCCGTTCGGCCAGCGCCAGGTTGCCGAGACCCACCCAGGCCAGCGTGATCAGATTGCCGGCGAGGTGATCACCTCGCGCCAAGGCCTCTTCGTTGGGCAGCAGCACCAGAGCTTCTTCGAATGCGGCTTGCACGCCGTCGACGTGACCCTGCAGCCGTTCGGCCTCGGCGCGCAGTGCCAACACCTCGGCGAGGTCGCGTCGGAGTTCGAGGTCGGCGGGTGTCGTGGCGAAGGCCGCGCGCAAGCCCGGTTCGGCTGCGCGGTGGCTGGCGGCGGCTTCGCTGTGGTCGCCGAGGGCGGTGGCGAGCCGACCGCCGAGACGCAACGCGCGATCGACGAGCTGAGCGGCCATCACATTGTCCCGGTCGTCGTTCGCCAGCTGGCGGGCCTCGGCCAGGGCGGCGGCGTGCGCCGTGCGCGCTTCGTCCCGCCGCCCCGCGTAGCCGTGCTCGAGGGCTAGTTCGAGCGCGAGGCCGATGCGATCGCGGGCCAGTTGGCTGTCGTCCGGATGCTCGGCGCAGAGTGCGGCGAACTGCGCCAGGGCCCCCTGCCAGGCCTGGGTCGTGCGTTCGTGGTCGCCGAGCGAGGTGGCGGCGAAGCCGAGTTCGGACTGGGCGTGGGCGAGATCGCGCCGGGCTTCGCGCGAAGTCGGCGCCGCCTGCAGCAGCGCAGCGAACGCCTGGGTGGCGCCGTCGAGGCGGGCGATGCCTTCCGCCAGTTGGCCTTGGGCGATGTCGAGCTTGCCGAGTTGCAGCGCCAACACGGCGCGTTGGCGGGCATCGCCGAGGTCGGCGAGTGCCCCGAGCTCCTGCTGCCCGGCAGTGTAGGCCGCGCGCGCGGCGTCGAAGTCGCCTCGGTTGCGGTGTAGGTCGCCGAGCAGGCGCTGCGCCTGGGCAATGGTGCGGTGCCAGTGGGGTTCTTCTGGTTGGCGGGTCGCCCAGCGTTGTGCCAGATCGAGCGCCGCGCTCGCCGATCGTTGGGCGCCGTCGCTGTCGCCGAGATGGCCGTGCGTTCGCGCACCGCGCACTTCGGCGATGCGCAGCTGCACACCGAGCAGTTCCGCAGCGAGCGCGGCGTCGTGTTCGGCGCGCGGCAGCAGTCGCGCGAGGTGCTCGTCGGCCCGCGCGAGCACGAAGTTGCGCACCGGCACGGCGCCGGCCAGCGTGCGGATGCGGTCGTGTACGCCGGTCACGAGTTCGGCGACCAACGCGCGGATCTGCACGTGTTGCTCTGCTTCGGCCGCGAGTGCGTGGTCGGCGCGCAGACGCTCGGCGTGTTCGCGGCGCCACAACACCAGCGACGCGACGAACAGGCCGGCGGCGGCGGCGGCGAGGGTGGCGATGACGAAGGCGCTGCGTGGATCGCGGCGTGCAAGCAGGCGAGCGCGGTGCCAGAACGTCGCCGGGCGCGCCGACACCGGGTAGTGCGCGAGCCAGCGCGCCAATTCCTCGGCGAATGCGGCCGCCGTCGGGGTGCGCCGCGCCGGGTCGGCTTCGCTTGCGGCGGTGAACACGGCGGCGAGGTCGGCGTCGGCCACCGGCACCAGTTCGCGGCCTAGCCGGGCCAGCGAGTAGACATCGGCGGTCGTGCTGGCCGGTTCGCCGCGGAGTTGCTCGGGGGCGGCGTACTTCGGTGTCGCGAGGTGGTTGGTGCTCGTCGGCGGCTGGTCGAGCGTCGCGGCGATCCCGAAGTCGACAAGCACGACGGTGCCGTCGTCGCGCACCAGCAGGTTCTGTGGTTTGAGGTCGCGGTGCACGATGCGCCGGCTGTGCGCAGCGGCCAACGTGCGGCACGCAGCGAGCAGCAGTTGCACGCGCGGTCGGGTGGTGAGGCCGTGGTGGTCGGCGTAGGCGTCGATGCGTCGACCTGGCACATACTCCATCGCCAGCCAGGGCTGGCCGGGGCCGGTCCAGCCGCCATCGACGAGGCGGGCGATGCTCGGCAGATCGAGTTCGGCGAGCAGGTTGCGTTCGCGTTCGAAACGGGCCACGGCCGAGGCCGTGAGGGCCGCGGCGTGTGGCAGCTTGACGGCGACCCGCTGCGTGTAGGCGCCGTCGGCACGTTCGGCAAGCCAGACTTCCCCCATGCCGCCCGATCCCAGCGGCTCGAGCAGGCGCCACGGGCCCAGGCGGGCGCCGGCCTGCGGGGCAGTGGCCGCAGCGGCGAGCGGCGGGGCTTCGAGCAGCGGTTCGAAGGTCGGGTCATCGCCGTCGGCGGTCGCGAGGGCCGTGGCCACGGCGGCGGCGAGGCCGGGGTCGGTGGCGCGCAGCGTGGTGAGTTCGCGGCGACGCTCTGGCTGGGGCAAAGCCAGCAGACGGTCGAGTTCGACCCGCAAGCGGCGCAGACGCTCGGGCGTCACGGCGCGTCTCCGTCGAGTAGACCGCGCAGCAGGGCCCTGGCGCAGCGCCAATCGCGTTCGACACTGGCCGTCGAGCGGTCCGTCGCGGCGGCGGTCTCGGCGATCGACAAGCCGCCGAAGAAGCGCAATTCGACGAGTTCGGCGAGGTCGGGTGCGGCGGCGGCGAGTTGGTCGAGCGCTTCGTCGAGCGCGAGCAGATCGAGGTGGCGCGCTTCGACGGCGAGCAACCACTCGGCGAGCGGTTCGCCCGGAGGTTGGCCGCCACCGCGCTTCAGGCGCTGGCGCGTGCGGGCATGGTCGATCAGGATGCGGCGCATCGCTCGCGCGGCGGCGCGCAGGAAGTGGTTGCGGTCGGTGAATGGCCGTGCTTCCTGCCCGAGCAGGCGCAGCCAGGCTTCGTGTACGAGCGCCGTCGGATCGAGGGTGTGGGCGGATCGTTCGCCGCGCATTGCCTGGGCGGCGGTGCGGCGCAGTTCGGAGTAGACCAGGTCGATCAACTCGGCGGCCGCATTGCCATGGTCATCGCCGTCGCGCAGCCGCTGCAGGCAGCGGGTCACCTCGCCCTCCTGGGCGCCGTCGGCGGGGGCGGTCATCTCGGTGAGCATAACGATGGCATGGGTGGCGAGGGGGCAGGCGACGGATCGGGTGCAGCACCATCATGACAACGGCGATTTGTGCACGATTCCTGATGGAGCGCGGCGGTGGGTGTCGCTTCGGAAAATGCCCGCGGAAATGGTCGACGGTCGCCGTTCCGCACTCCTGTGCCGGTGAACTGCCATGCCCCGAATCCTCGCCTCCATCGTCTTTTTCTCCATGCAACTGGCCGCTCAGGTCTGCCAGACGCAGGCGCTCGGTTGGCCCGACCCGCAGGCCAACGCGCGGGTCGGAACGTCGGTCGCGCGCGACCTCGCCACGGCGGTCGCCGGCGGTCCCTTCGTCGACACCCAGTCGGCCCTCGGTGGGGCGGTGTACGTCTGGCGGCAGACGGCGGGCCTATGGAATCTCGAACAGAAGATCACCACGCCGAACAACCTCGGCCCCAACACCTCGTTCGGCCGGGTGGTGGCGCTCAGCGGCGATCGGCTCGTCTCGGGAGGCAATTTCGGCAGCAACCTGGTCTGGTTGCACCGACGCACTGGCACGCAGTGGTCCCTTGCCGGCTCGATTCCGCCCAGTGGCTACACCTATGCGATCCAATTCGGGTATGCGGTGGCCGTCGATGGTGAGTGGATCGCGGTGGGAGCACCGCAGGCAACGGCGACTCCTACCAGCACGACGCGAACGGGGGCCGTGTACTTGTTCCGCGATGTCGGCGGGGCGGTGTCCGAAGTCGACCAGTTGCGGCCACCGACGCTGGTCGGTCAGGACGATGCCGGGATCTCCCTCGCGATGCGTTCGTCGGTCCTCGCCATGGGCTCGGCGGTGGGGACGCAGAATGCGGCCACCGGGGCTGGGGCCACCTTCGTCTACCGCATCGTGCAGGGCCAGGCGGTGCTCGAAGCGACGCTGCAATCGCCGGCGGTGTCGCCGGGTCGCGATTCCCAGGGGGCGACGTTCGGCCGTGCGGTGGCCACCGACGGCCAACGCGTGGCGGTCGCGGACATCAGTGAGACGGTGGGGCCATTCCAGTCCGGTGCGGTGCACCTCTGGCTCCATCAAGCCGGCATCTGGGTGTACGAAGGAACGGTGGTCGGCCAGCCGAACACGTGTGGATTCGGCAGCAAGATCGCCATCGATGGCGACGAACTCATCGTCGGGCAATCGTGTGGGTACCGGATCAGCCACTTCCGGCGCGTCGGTGGCAGTTGGGTCGAGCAGGGCATCACGGTGGCGCAGAACGGCGGCTCGTTCGCGATCAGCAGCCTCGCGCTGCTGGGGGGCGAATTGACGCTGGGTTCGGCGATCAATCCTGGCACGCCGAGTACGGTGGGTCAGGTGGTTGCCTACCAGCTCGGCTCGGGTTCGATGCCGTACGGAACGGGGCTCGCGGGCAGTGGCAACCAGATGCCTGAGTTGTTCGGCTCCGGGTGCCCGCGTGTTGGCCAGCCTTACTCGGTCGATCTCTCGCACGGAATCGGGGGCGGCTTTGCGCTGCTGGCGATCGGGTTCCAGAACGGGCAGACGTCGCTGGTCGGCGGCACGCTGTGGGTGTCTTCGATCGTCGGATCCACGGGCATGCTGCTCGGTGGTGGACTGGGCCAGCCGGGCGTCGGTGGGTTCCAATACCCGTTTGCGGTGCCGTCCGCGGCATTTGTGGGCCTGCGTTTGTACTTCCAGGCCGGCGTGCTCGACCCTGGCGCGGTGCAGGGGTTTGCGCTCAGCAATGCGTTGGAAGTTGTGATGGGCAACTGACTCAGTCGGCGTCCAGTGCGAACGACCTCGCGTCCGGTCGTTGGCACTTGCCTCGAGTTCACGGCGAAGGCGCGGGAGCTCGAAGGCAAGCGCGTCCGGATCCTCGGCTACATGGTGAAGACGTGCCGGCACGACCATGGTCGCTTCCTGCTCACGCCGTTTCCGATCACGCTGCA
>JADZDL010000326.1 GCA_020851075.1 Planctomycetota bacterium
TCAAGACGTTGCCCATCCCCGCGTGGCAACCTCATGGCCCACGCGGCGTCAACGTCCGCGACCAGCTTCACGACTGGCCGGTTTTCAGGTGACCCCAACTGGCCGGTTTTGACCGTCCCCCGAGGCGTGGCGAGTTGAGCTTTCAAGGCAATCTGTGTGCGCTCGCAGACCCGGCTGCGTTTGCGGCGTGTCTCGATCGCACGATGAAAAAACGATGGGTCGTCTACAGCAAACCACCATTCGGTGGGCCAGAGCAGGTGTTGAAGTACCTGGCGCGTTACACGCATCGCGTTGCGATCGGCAACCGGCGCATCCTCGCGATCGACGAATCCGGCGTGACGTTCCGCTGGCGGGACCGCGCCCATGGCGATCGGGCGCGCACGATGAAGTTGTCGGGCGTCGAGTTCCTGCGGCGGTTCCTGCTGCACGTGCTGCCTCGCGGCTTCGCGCGCATCCGCCACTACGGTCTGCTCGGCAACCGCAAGCGCGCGACGAAGCTGGCGGTGTGCCGGCTGCAGCTCGGGGCGCCGATGCCGGTGGCCGCAGTGTCGACCGTCACACCCTGCGATGTGGCCGATGATCGGTGTCCCTCGTGTCGGTCCGGGCAACTTGTTCGCCGGCGTTGGTCACTCACGAGACTGCCGGAGGTCGCGGACACTTCATGACCTCGCGGCAGCGACGATCGTGGATTCTTCGCCGACACCCGGGGTCGGGTGCGGGGGTGATCTGTACCGGCATGGAGTCGGGCGCGCAGCCGGGACGAAACGACGCCAGAAGTGGATGGTCGGCGGCCTCGCTCAAGCCTTGGGGCACTTTCTGGTCTCGCTGCAAGCCAGTGCACGCGGGGTCGTGCGGGGAGAGCCGGGTTGCGCGAGGACCCGAGTCTGGATAGAATGCCCATAGCCGCGGGACCGCGGCTTCGTTCAACTGATCCCATCCAGAAGAAGCCGCGGGGTGCGTGCCAGCGTGGTCGAGCCCTCGTCGCGGCTTCCTCCGGATAGGATCCTCCTCGTTTTGGCGAACAACGAAGGACCCACGCACATGAGCTTGCTGCAGGGTGAAGCGTTGGAAAAGCGGGCGCGGGCGCTTGGCGTGGATGTCGAGGGCGATCCGCGCACCCAGAGCTCGTCCGGTCGCGCACCGCGAGCATCGGACTACGAACTCCAACGCCGCGTGCAGGAGGCGGAACGGAGCCTTCGCGAGTCACGTCTGTGGGTCCTCGCGATAATCTCGGCTGCTGCGTCGGTGCTGAGCGCCGTCGCCGCAATCATCGCTGTGTCACGATGACCGGAGGCGTGAAGATGTCGCCTAACCAGCCGCTGCAGCCGACCGCCTTCGGCGGCGGCTGAGCGGCAGGTCGTTGGGCGGGCGGGAGTGCCCCACGAAGTAGCGAGCCACGTACCGTACGAGAGGAAACGCCGAGTGAGCACCACCATCCGGACCAGCGAGGCAACCAAACCCATGGAGGCAGGCTCGTGGTGGAAGCGAAACGGGCGAAGAGTCACCGTTGCGGTCCGCCTCGTGCTGGTTCTCTCCGTCGCGCTCGGAGCAGCATGGTGGTTCCTGCTTGCGTCGGTCGCGGTCACCACACACACGGTGGTGAGTGGGACGATCAGCGCCGAGGTCATGGGCACCGGCACGCTGGAGTCGCGCACCTCCGCGATCATCGGACCGAAGATCGGTGGGCTGATCGTGCGCATCGCCGCTGACCAGGGGGACCACGTGAAGGATGGGGCTCTGCTATTCCAGCTGGAGGACAGTGATGTCCGGCAACAGGTCGGGATGGCGGAAGCCGAGGTCGCTGCGGCGACCGCGACCCTCGATCGGCTGAAAGCCACGCGGAACCGCGCAGAGGCGGTGCTCGCTCAGGCCAGGATCGACCGCGAGCGGGTCGGCGAGCTGACCGCACGGAGTGTGGTCTCGCAGCAGGATCTCGACAAGGCGGTGGAAGCCTTGTCGATTGCCGATTCCGAGCTGTCGGTCGCGGAAGCGGCGATCATCGAAGGGCAGAAGCGCTTGCTCGCCGCGGAGCGTTCGCTGGAGTACCAGCGTGCCCGCCTGCACGACACTACGATCGAGGCGCCGTTCGATGCGCTCGTCGTGCGGCGCGACCGCGAGCCTGGCGATGTCGTGACCGCAGGGTCGTCCGTTCTGCAACTGGTGTCGACGGATGAGATGTGGATCACGGCTTGGGTGGACGAGACCGAGCTGTCTCGGCTTGCAGAGGGTCAGCCGGCGCGGGTGGTCTTCCGTTCGGAGCCGGGCGTCGCGTATGGGGGCGTGGTGGCCCGCATCGGGCGCGAGGTCGACCGCGAGACGCGCGAGATCGTGGTGGACGTGCGAGTGCAGAAGCTGCCCGCGAACTGGGCGGTCGGCCAGAGGGCGGAGGTCTACATCACGGTGGACCGCCGGGAAGACGTGACGAAGCTGCCGGCGGCGCTGGTTCTGGTGCGCGGCGACAGGACGGGAGTGATGTTGGATCTCGGCGGCGAGGCCAGGTGGCGCGAGATCACGGTGGGCCTGCGCGGGCGCGAAAGCGTCGAGGTGACCGGTGGCCTGTCGCCCGGTGATGTCGTCGTGAACCCCGGGGCAGCGGGATCGGGGTCGCTGCGAGACGGTCGAAGGATCCGGCCGAGATGAACCTCGCCGTCCGCGACATCCGGCACAGCCTGGGCCGCTTCGTCCTAACCACGGTCGGCGTGGGGATGTTGCTGATGACCGTGATGGGCATGGGTGGCATCTACCGGGGGCTGGTGGATGACGCGCTGGTGGTGACCAGGAGCGTGGGCGCCGACCTGTGGATCGTCCAGCGCGACACGCGCGGACCATTCGCCGAGGTCTCGCGCCTGCCACGCAACCTCACTGATCGCGTGGCGGCGGTCCCGGGCGTGGTCGATCCGCGCGAGTTCGTGTTCCACACGATCCAGCGGGAGCACCGGGGCATGCCGTTCCGCATGGCCGTGCTGGGCCTCGGTTGGCCCGCCGACAAGGGCGAGGGGCTGCCTCTCGTCGCCGGCCGCGTGCTCGCGCAGAACCACTACGAGATGATCGCCGACGAATCCCTGGGGCTGGCGCTCGGCGAGCGGCTACGGCTGGGCAAGGACACGTACACGGTAGTCGGGCTGACCAGGGCCATGGTCTCCTCCGGCGGCGACGGCATCGCATGCTTCACTAGCCGCGATGCCCAGGCCATCCAGTTCGACGAGGCGGGAGAGTCGGCTCGGCTGGAGCGGCAGGCCCGGCGCGCCCGCGCGGGTGAGATCGACTTCGGCCGCACCCAGCCGTCCGTGCTGGAACGAGCCGCGGGCTCGAGTCGAGCCATCGCCGCCCTCCCGGCTCCGGCAGTCAGCGCCGTCATAGCGCGTCTCATGCCCGGCGCCGACCTCGACGGGGTGCTGCGGACATTCGATGGCTGGAGCGACGTGACGGTCCACACTGCGGCGCAGCAGGAGGAGCTCCTCTTGAAAGGGACCGTGGACCGCGCCCGCCGCCAGATCCTGCTGTTCCGCGTACTGCTCACCATCATCTCCGCGGTCATCATGGCCCTCATCATCTATACGCTCACGCTCGACAAGCTGCATCCCATCGCCCTGCTCAAGTTGATCGGCGCGCCCAACCACGTCATCGTGGGCCTCATCATGCAGCAGTCCCTGATCATGGGCGCGCTGGCCTACGGCGTGGGGTATCTCGCCGGGGAACGGCTGTTCCCGATGTTCCCGCGACGCGTGCTCGTGACGAATGACGACCTGCTCCGCCTGGGCGGGATCGTGCTGGTGATCTCGGTGCTCGCGAGCCTGCTGGGCATCTGGAAGGCCATGCGCGTCGCCCCCAACGAGGCCATCGGCTGACCCGTGGCACAGGATGACCGACGCCCCATGGACGCCACGCTCGCGCTGGAGACCGAGGGCCTGACCAAGGTCTACGGCCACGGGCACCCGGAGGTCGTCGCCCTGCGCGATGCCTCCATGCGCGTTCGCCGCGGCGAGATCGCCGCCCTCCTGGGGCCGAGCGGCGCCGGCAAGTCCACGTTTCTGCTCTGCGTCGGCCTGATCAACCCGCCGACCAGCGGGCGCGTTGCAATCGGCGGCAGGCTGGTCCTCGACGGCCCGCGCCCCCTCGCCGACCTCCGCCGGTTCCGGCGCGAGCACATCGGCTTCGTGTTCCAGAAGTCCAACCTGATCCCGTTCCTGAACGCCGTCGAAAACGTGCAGGTGGTGGGCGAGCTGGTCGGCCATCGGCCCGCGGCAGCGCGGCGCCGGGCGATGGAGCTGCTCGACGCGCTGGGTGTTGGTGCACGCGCCTTCAATCGCCCCACTCAACTCTCGGGCGGCGAGCAGCAGCGCGTCACGGTGGCCCGCGCTCTGGCCAATCGGCCAAGCCTCATTCTCGCCGACGAGCCGACCGCAGCCCTCGACAGCGTGCGCGGCCGCCAAGTGATGGAGCTGTTCCGCGATGTGGCTCACGAGCACGGGACCGGAGTGATCGTCGTGACGCACGACCAGCGCGCGTTGGACGTTTTCGACA
>JADZDL010000327.1 GCA_020851075.1 Planctomycetota bacterium
CGCGACCTGCACGTGAAGATCCCGTACAAGGCGAGTCTGCCGCACATCCTGTTCCAGACCTACGAGGTCATGGGCCAGGCGCTCAACGAACACAACCTGCATCGTTACGCCGACGAGAACACGGTGGTCATCAAGCCCAAGGTTTCGCACCTCGGCCTGCTCGACATGCCCGACGTGAAGGAAATCGTGCGCATCGGCGAACAGGAGGCTGTGCAGGTGCTGACCACGCACCCGCTCACGCGATATCTCTGCCGCGCCGAGGTCGTCGCCGAAGAGGACCGCAAGGTCTCGCGCCCGCGCGACCACGTGCACCTCGATGTCGACATGAATGCGTGCATCCACTGCGGCATCTGTGCCGCAACCTGCGACACGCAGGGCTTCGCCGCGGTGCCACTCGGCGACGTCGTTCGCAAGTTGCACAACTACGAATGCACGCGCGACATGGCCTGCGAACGCAACTGCCCCACCGGCGCCATCCGCCTCCAAAACATCTAACGCGCGCCGCCGGCGTGCGTGGATGAAGCGCGAGGAGCCGCGCCTTTGGCGCGGGTCGTTGCGTCAACATCTAACGCGCGCCGCCGGCGGGCGTGGATGAAGCGCGAGGAGCCTATTGCCTGCCCAGCACCAACGCGCGCCGGACAGCTGCCAACGGCGCCCCCTCGTCAAACAGCACACCATCGCCGTGCCTTCGCACACCAAGCCGCATCCATAAGGACTCGAGTTCGCGCGGCTCGCCGGAGGTGCGCATGCGCTCGTAGAGTTCCGCCAGCACTGTTGTGCCCGTCGCTTGGTCGCCCACGGCGATCACATCCTCGATCGTGCCGAGGCGCGTGATGTTGCCGCCGCCCGCCACCACGGCCTTCAGCGCGTCTTGCAGCGAATACCTGTTGTGGGTCCGCGAACGGATCTCAACGTCGGCGAGCAGGCAGAAAATGGCGCCGCCGTAGTAGGTGCGGCCCCAACTGTCATCGTCGTCGATGCCGCCAGCGCCCGGTGCCGCGATGCCTTGAGCGAACTCGGCAAGCATCGCCGCCCACACTGCCGGCTCCGTCACCCGCCCCGCGCGCGCCTGCAGCAACGGTTCCAGATAGGTCGCGCTGCCTTCCTCAAGCCAATGCTGCGCGGGAGGCAACGACGGCAAACCCAGGTGGATCATCTCGTGGAACAGCACCCAGTCGTTGGCAAACTGCTCGGCGCGCAGCCGCAATGGCACGTCGACGAGGATGCGCGCGCCACCGAGCCCCCGGGCGGATCCCCCGCGGATCTGGTGGCCTTGGCCAGGCACGATCAAGAGCAGCAGATGGTCCACCGGGAAGGTGCCGAAGTAGCGGGTTGTGGCGGCGAAGGCGTCGAGAGCCCAGGTGTCGAGTGCCGCGGCCCTGGCGTCGGGGCGCGGCGCCAGTTCGACGACTTCGAACCGCGGATTGGCTAGGGAGAGGGTGCGGATGGCAATGGCGCCAAACGCGCACGCGGGCAATCGGGGCAAGTCCTCCAGTCGCCCATGCCAGGTGGCACCGTCGTGTTGGCCTGCGCAGGCGAACGAGAGTCCGTTCGCGGCCTGCACCTGCAAAGTAAACAGAACGTCGGGCGACGAGTCGGTCGGGTGCAGCAGGAAGGCGCTCAGTGAGCCGAGGAAACCGCGACCGCGCCACGCGGCGAGATCGGCGTCGTCGACTTGTTGCGCCGCCGCCCGTGCGTCAAAGCGCCATTGCAGGGCGCGCGGCTTCGTTGACGCTCCGACCGTGAACGCGCCGTCGTGCGCGAGCAACCACTCCGGCGGCGCGGAACCGGTCGTCAGCTGCACGGCGGAGAGGAACGGCATCGTCGCCGGTGCCGCGCGCAGTGCGATCGTGGGGCCCGGCGGGAGTGCCGCGCGAATGACCAGTTCGTGGGCTTCATCCTCGAGGGTGATCTGGAACGCCCACGCGCTGCTCGTGGCGTGTTGGTTGGCGGGGGCGGCGCAGCTGGCCGCCGCAAGCACCACAAGCAGGTTTGGAAAGGGCCGCATGGTTTGGGTTTGGGGGCGCGGCACTCGGGCTACCGAGCCTGTATTCCGAGAACCAAGGGGGCGTCTCTCAGTGCTTCACGGGCACCGCGCAGCCACCCTTGCTGCTGCAGGAGTTCTTGCCCGCGCAGCCATTGTCGCCCGACTTGCAGCCGCCCTGGCTCTTGCACTTGTTCTGACTCTTGCAGCTGTGCTTCTCGGCCGTAGCGCAGCCACCCTTGCCCTTGCACGAGTTCTTGCCGGCGCATTCATTCGCCGCCGTCTTGCAGCCACCCTTGCCCTCGCAACCGTTCAGCGACTTGCAGGCGTGCTTGTCGGCGATCGTCGTGTCGGTGTTGCTGACGGGCTTGCCCGACTGGTTCGGGGCAGGAGTGTTGGCTGGCGTCTTCGTCTCCGCGCCTTTGGTGCACGAGGTGAGGGACATGCCGGCGGTGCCGAGCAGGAGGCCGGAGACGGCGGCGGACAGGAGGAGTGACTTGGAGGTCTTCATGCGAGGAGTGATTGGAGGGTTTCGCGCCGGCGACGGGAGCGCCGCGCGGCGTGCGGGATACGAGTGGGGTCGGCCAAAGGTCCTGGGAATTGCGAGAACCACAGATTGGCGGGTGCACGGTTGGGAAACGCTCATCTGCGGAACGTCCCGACAGCCGGCCCGTATCAGCCGCGCTTTCCAGGCCACGGCTCACTTCGATCCCATGAACTCCTCCTTGCACTCTCTCCTTCTGCGTCTTTACCGCGAACTCGATGTGTGGGTATCACCGCTGGCTCCTTTGGTGGCACGCATCGTCTTCGGACAGGCTTTTGCGATCACTGGCTGGGGCAAACTGCAGAACCTGGATCGGGTGATCGGATTCTTCACGGACCTTGGCATTCCTCTGCCGGGTTTGCAGGCGCCCATGGTGGCGGTGCTCGAGTTTGTTGGTGGCCTCCTGTTGGTGTTTGGTCTCGGTACCCGCCTCGTCGCGATGTTGCTGCTGAGCACGATGATCGTGGCGCTGGCGACGGCGGATCGCGCGTCGCTGCTGCAGGGGTTCGTGCTCGACGAGAGTTTTGCGAACGTGACGCCGCTGCCGTTCGTGGTGGCGCTGTTGTGGCTGATCGCGAAGGGGGCGGGCAGGGTGAGCGTGGATCGCGTTCTGGCCAATCGGGTAGCTGGTAACCGTGTGGTGGCCGAGGGCGGAGCCGTCGAGCCGGCAGCGTTCTAGGGAACGGCAGCGGGTGTCGCCGGGAGGCTCTGGTATCTTCCGGCCACCATGGTGCCAATCCTGCTGTCGTGCGTTTCGTTGGCTGCGGCGACCCTGCTTGCGCAAGACCCGGCACCCGCGGTGCCGGCGCCGACTCCCGCGGTGCCCGCCGCGAAGCCGGCGATTGCGCATTCGTTCTTTGTCGCGGGTCCGGACTTCACGGGCATTCTCGATGAAGAAGGCAAGGTCACAGTCGATACGCACCAGCCCGGGGCGCGCGATGGGTGGGTGCTGCCGAACGGCAATCTGCTCATTGTGTGGAGCAAGCTGCTCGTGGAGTCGACGCGCGAAGGCAAGGTTGTGCTGCAGTACGCGTTGTCGGCGGACAACCAGGAACTCGGCACCGTGCAGCGGTTGCCATCGGGCAACACGCTCGTCACCGAACTCGGCAAGCAGCCGCGGCTGCACGAACTCGATGCGGCGGGCAAGGTGGTTGTCACCGTGCCGCTGCAGCCGGAGACCGACAACGGGCATATGCAGACGCGCATGGCGCGCAAGTTGGCGAACGGCAACTACCTCGTGCCGCACCTGCTCGCGTTCCAGGTGAAGGAGTACACGCCGAAGGGCGAAGTGGTGGCGGTGCTGCGCACCGACCTGCCCGAGCTCGGCGGCAAGAAGGTCGACAACTGGCCGTTCACGGCCATCCGGCTCGATTCGGGCAACACCCTGTGCGGCCTCACGCACGGCAACAAGGTGGCCGAATTGGATGCGAAGGGCAAAGTGGTCTGGATGCTCAGCAACGACGACCTGCCCGGGGTGCCTATCGTCGATGCGTGCGGCGTGCAGCGCCTTGCCAATGGCAATACCGTGGTTGCGTCGTATGCGCAGGGCAAGCCGGACGGCATCAAGCTGTTTGAGGTCACGCCCGAGAAGAAGATGGTCTGGAGCTATGCGGGGCCGCGGCGCGTGCACCACTTCCAGGTGCTCACCACCAATGGGGTTGCCGAGCC
>JADZDL010000328.1 GCA_020851075.1 Planctomycetota bacterium
CACGACCAGCTGCAGGCGGGCGGTGCTGGCCGTTCGCCGCACGAACCAGAGCAGACCGAAGATCGCGCCACAGCGCAGCACCATGAGCGGCACGGTGCCGTCGGGGAAGAGCCCCCAGATCGTGCCCGGATTGCCCCAACTCACGAGGCTGAAGCGCAGCCAGCCCAGGTCAAAGACCTCGTGATGGCGATGGGGCTCCAGCGCAAAACCATACTCACGCTCGAGAAAACCGAACGCAACGGCCTTGCTCCAGAGGTCGAGCACGACAAGGAAAGGCCAGGGCAGCCAGAAGGCCAGTTTGCCGGCAAAACCGCTCGACGGGGTCGCCGCCGGCCGATCCTCCGATCCGCCCTGCGAACCGACGCCGTCCTGCGAGTTCACGTCCCGCGAGCTCACGCGCTCTCGCGATTGCGTTCCTCGACTTCCTGGTGGCGGACGCAGTAGCGCGCCCACGGCAGGTACTCGAGGCGGGCCTTGGGAATCCAGATGTCCGTCGCCTTGGCGGGCTTGGGCTTCTTGCCTTCCTTCGGCTTCTTCGCGTTCTCGATCTCTTCCTGGCACAGCGGGCAGACGCCGTATTCCCATTCGCCGTTGCCGTCGACGCGGTCGAGCGCTTCTTCGATCAGCTTGATCGTCTCTTCCTCATTCTCGATGAGGCCGAGCATGAAGCCCTGGTCGTAGTTGTCGGTGCCCTGGTCCGCCAGGTGGTCCACCGAGGCATCCTGCTCAGAAGCACGCAGGGCTTCGTCGCGCATCGACCCGACGTCGCCGCGCAGCGATGAGAGTTGTTTCTCCAGAACCTGCTTGTACTTCGCCAGTTCGGTCTTGGTCGGCTTCGACATTGGCACTTGGAACTCGACGGTGATTACGATGGTAGGTCGCCCCACTGGGACGACTTGAAAGCGGATTTCCGGGCCTTCCCGGCACCCTTACGGCATTTGGGGCGAGACCCTGCCGCGAAGGGGCGGGGACCATACGTTCGGCTCCGGGGGTGGTCAAGGTGCACACGGCCACTGTTTGTCGATCCTTCTGCGAACTGCCGCCCAGAGCCCCCCGGAGGCCCCCGGTACAGCCGGCCAATCGTACCCATTCACGCTGGGCAGCGGGAGTTCGGTCGCCTACGCTGCGCGGCATCGTGGCCATGGCATCGGGCACAAGAAGTCAGCAGACGCTGGCGGATTTTCTCGTCTACCTGGGCGTCGAGCTCCAGGTTTCGCCCCATACGGTCGCGGCCTACCGTTCGGACCTGCAGCGCTTTCTCGTCGGCCACCCCGAGATTCCCGACCGGCAGGCCATCGATCGGCACCTGAGCAGCCTGCTCAGCAGCCACGCCCCGGCTTCGATCGCGCGGGCGGCGGCCGCGATTCGCGGCTACTACCGCTTCCTGCACGCCGAAGGTCTCGCCGAGGATGACCTCGCCGAAGGCCTGCTCGGCCCCAAGCTCGAGCGCAAGCTGCCCAAGGCACTCAGCCGCAAAGCCATGGCCCGGCTGCTCGACCACGAGCCCGAGCACCCGCTCGGTGTGCGCGATCAGGCGATCCTGCAGGTGCTCTACGCGACAGGTTGCCGCGTCAGTGAAGTGACCGGCCTGCGCACGACGAGCGTGATCCGCGACCACCGGCTGCTGCGCGCGTTCGGCAAGGGCAACAAGGAACGGCTCGTGCCGATCGCCGATGTGGCGCTGCGCTGGATCGAACGCTACCTCAACGAAGTGCGGCCGAGCCTGCGCGACCGCGCCGCGAAGGACCCTGGTGACGTGCTGTTCCTATCGCGCACGGGCCGGCCGCTCGACCGGGTGCGCATCTTCCAGGTCGTGCGCGCCGCCTGCGCCCGCTGTGGCCTCGCCGTCGCGTGTTCGCCGCACGCGCTGCGCCATTCGTTCGCGACGCACCTCGTCGCCGGCGGCGCCGACCTGCGCTCGGTGCAGGAAATGCTGGGCCATGCGTCGCTGCAGACGACGCAGATCTACACGCACGTCGACCACGAACGCCTGCGCAGTGTGCACCAGCGTCTGCACCCGCGCGGCTGAACGCGGCCGTCAGCGCGCCTGCGGCAGCGCCACCCGATAGACGTAGAGGGTGTCTTCTGGCGCCGCAAACGCACCAGGCAGCACGCCCACGACGCGGAACGAACTCAGCAGATCGGCCTGCGCGGCATCGGCCTGGATGGCGAGAACCTCGCGGCGCAGCAGCACCACGAACAGGTCCTGGGCCGCCGTTGCCCGCCACGGCGCCATCGCGTTCGCGAGATTGCCATCCGCGAGCAACAACAGGTTTCGGCCCGGATGGGCGTCGATGGCGAGGTTCCGCCAGTGGTTGGGGCGCAGGTAGAACATGAGGCTGCCGTAACCCTCGCCGGCCAGCACCCAGACCTGCGGTTGCTGGCCAACCTCGCGCAGCACGAGATCGCGCGCCGGGCGCCACTCCGCGCGCTGGCCATGCTCGATGGTCGTATAGAGGTAGGAGGTGATCCCCAGATCGACGCCGCAGAGCAACCCGAGCAGGCTGCCAGGCAGGCCGAGGCAACCGAGGAACCTGCCCAACGGCCGGCGCGGGGCCCCCAACGCCGCCGAAGCGCCCGTCGGATTCGCGCCCATCGCACCGCCGAGCGCTTCGTTCACGAGCTGGCCACCGCGCAGGGCGGCGTGGCTCGCCAACAACAGGGCGGCCGGCAGCGCGGGAAGCGCGAGCCACGGACCGCCGGCGCCCAGCAACCCAAACAACCACGCGACGCCGATCGGCAGCGCCAGGCCCGCACCGAGACCGACCAGCCAACGTTCGCCGCGCAACAGCAAGAGGCCAACCACGGCGGCGAGCAGCACCGAGGCGCGCAGGGACCCGAGCCCGGGAGGCGTGGCCAGGACCACCGCCCCACCACCTCGCCAAACCGCGACTACGATCGGCAAGCCCACCAAGGCGCCGAGCGCGAGCCACTGGCGAGGGCCTTGCAGAAGGCCCTGACTCAACGCGAACAGGATCACCAACCAGAACAATGAGGCCGAGGGGTCGCAGCCCGCCGCGAGCAGCAACACAGCGACCCCGAGCAGCCCCGCGCGCAGATTGCGGGCGCGCAACGCGAAGGCAACGAGGCCGGCGCCGAGCAGGCCAAAGAACAGCCCCACGCCGACTCCGCTCGCCGACTGGCTGATTTCGAGGTGCCAGGGATGCACGGCCAACAGCCCCGCCGCCAGCAGCGCGGTGCGGCGGCCGACCAGCAGGTCCCCGACCAGCGCCAACATGGGCACGCAGAGGATGCCGAAGAAGGCGAATGGCAGCCGCAGCCACCCTTCGCCCGAAGACGGCAAACCGCCCAGCTCCATGAGCCACCGCAGGCCAAAGAACACCACCGGATAGTTGCCGCGTTCGCTGGCCAGCAAGCCGGTTCGCCCCCCCAGCGACTCGGTGGACGCCCGCCACGTCTCGGCCTCTTCGGGCGACAACGACCAGGTCTGCACATGCCAGAGGCGCAGTGCGCCGGCCACCACGGTCACCAACGCGAGCAGCCAGACGTCCCGCCGCGACCAGACCTCACTGTGCCACCCGGGCCGGCGGCGTTCGCGCAGGCTCGCCACATCGGGGGCCGCGGCGCGCGGCATGGTCTCCGGGGTCTCGGCGGGGCTGGTCATCAACGCGGACTGGTCAGGTGGGCGCTCGCAACATAGTGCGCGAAAGGCCCGCGCGACATGACAAGTTGCGATCCTGCCGCACCTGCCGCTGCCATCGGCGCCATCGATCGAGCGCGACGTCCCCTTTGTGTTCTCGGCGCGCGTGCTGCATCGTGTTGCCGTGTTACCCGCCTACCAGTCGCCGCCCCGGCGCCATCACTTCGAGGCCGTGTTGCTGGCCCTGTTGTGCTCGGTGCTGTTCCTGCGCGACGCCCTGCTGCCCGGTCGGGCCCTGGTGCCCTATCCGCCCGAACAGATGGACGTCGTGCGCGCGGAAGCCACGGCGAACGGCACGCTCGACCTCGCCGATGCGCGGCGCGGCCTCACGAGTGGCGGCGACAAGTACCTGCAGTCGCTGTGCTGGGATCGCATCCTGCACGACCGGCTCCGCAGCGGTGAGCTGCCGCTGTGGACGCGCGATATCGCGGGCGGCGCCCCGTTCGTGCCGCAGATGGCGCAGGCCTACGAACCGATCAACCTGTTGCTGTTGCTGCTGCCGAGCGAACAGTGGTACGGCTGGTGGTACCTGATCCATCAGGTGCTGTTTGGCTACTTCGCCTACCTGTTCTTGAGGCGGCTCGGTTGCGCGCACAGCAGCGCGTTGTTCGGGCTCGTCGTCGCGGTGCTCGGGCTGTGGACGCAGTGCAAACTGCACCACAACGTGATCCTCACGGCCGCGCTGCCGCTGTGGCCGATGCTGTCGGCGGTGTTCGACCTCGTGCACGACAACGTGCTCGGCAAACAACGCCGCCGCACGATCGCGTGGCTGGCGTTCTGGACCGGCATCTCGTGGTTGTCAGGGTTTGCGGTCGTGAGCCTGCAGGTGAGCTACCTCACGGTCGCGTTCGCGGGAATGCTCGCGTTCCACCGCGCGCGCGGCGAACGACTGCGCGCGCTGCTGCCGGTCGGCGTGGCCATGGCGCTCGGGGGCCTGTTGTCGTTTGCGCACATGATCCCGGTGCTGCAGGCGAGTGCGGTGTCGTCGCGCGATTCGGGCTGGAATCCCGCCTTCCTGGCCGCGCACGGCCTCGAATGGGATCACGCGCTGAGCGCGATCTGGCCCGACCTGCTGAGTTGGTCGCGGGACGTCTTCTATCCCGAAGTCGGCAAACCGCTCGTCGACGCGACGCACATGCCGTGGAGCCAGCTCGTGCTGCTGAGCCAACCGCTGAGCCCGGTGACCGGCAGTCCGTTCCAGAGTTGGATCGAGACGTCGTTTGCGGTCGGCGTTGCCCCACTCGCATGCATCGTGCTGGCGTTGTTCGATCGCAATCGGCGTGCCTTCACGTGGTTCTTCGCGCTCGCGTTGGTGGTCGCGTTTGCGTTCGCCACCGCGGACCAACCGATGCTGTCACTGGCGCGCTACGTGCCAGGCATCGCGACCGCCGACCTACGCCGCTTGTTGTTCACGGCCGCCGTCGCGCTCGTCGTGCTCACGGGGCTCGGCGCCGAATCGTTGCGCACCACCGCGCGCCGGTGGCCCGCGTTCGCCTGGCTCGCCGCTGTCGTGCTCGTGTCGGCGGGCACCATGGTCTGGTTGTCGCAGCACGGTGACGAAGCTTCGTTCGTGCAGGGCACGGCGAAGCTGTTCGTCGCCGACAAGAGCCACAAGGACGTGGTGGGGATTCAAGGCAACGTCGACCTGGCCGTGGCCTTCGTGAAGCAGAACGCGGCCCCCGGCGAGGCCATGCACAACCTCGCCGCGCTCTGGACAACGACCTGGCGTGGCCTGCTCGCCGCCGGCGCCGCGGCGATCGCGCTGCTGCTTCGGCGCCGCTGGCCGTCCGCGATCGCCCTATTGATCACAGCGACGATGCTCGAACTGCTGAGTTGCAGTCTTGGCGTCGTGCAGACCGTTCCCGCCGATCGGGTGACGACCCCACCGAAGGTCGTGGCCCCCGTCTTCGCCGCCGCGGAGCCCAATGGTGTTCGACCGCGCCTAGCGCGCCTCGCCGCCCGCAACGACGCCCGCATCGCGTCGTGGTACCCCGCCAACCTGCCAGGCTTCCACGGCCTCGAAGACGCCTCAGGCTACAATCCGCTGCCTTCGGCGCGCTACGAGCAGTTCTTCACGGCGATCGAGCCCGATGTCAAAGCCGCGCCCGGAGTGCAGGGCAAGACCAACGTGACGTTCGGCGGCGCGGGTGTCGGTGCGTTCCACGACCCAGCGTCGCTGCACCACCCCTTGTGCGATCTGTTCGGCATCCGCTTCGTGCTCACCAACCAGGACGTGCCGCTCCATGCGTCGCTCGTCGACCGCACCCCACCGGACACCGGTGGGTATCGCCTGCTCGAACGCACGACGACGTTGCCGCGGGCTTCGTTCGTGCGCGAGATCGAAGTGATCAAGAACCGCGACGAACGCCTCGCCGCCCTCGCGCGCCCCGACCGCGACGTGAAGCGCCTGGTGATCCTCGAGGATGCGAGTGTCGTGCACCCCATCCTGCGCAACGTGCCCGAACCTCAGGTATCGATCACGAGCCACACGGACGAACGCGTCGTGATCCAGGTCAACACGGAGACCGACGGCTACCTGCGCCTGGCGGATCCCTACGACGCGGGCTGGCGCGCAACCATCGATGGCAACCAAACCGAGATTCTCGTGGCCGATCACTACCTGCGTGCCGTCTACGTGCGCCCCGGCGTGCACGAGATCGTCTTCACGTTTGATGGCGCGCGCACGGCCTGGCCGCGCCACGTGAGTTTCCTGGCTCTACTCTCGATCCTGTGGCTCGCCATCGCTTGGCAACGGAGGCGAGCATGAAGTCGCGCGCCCGCGATCTCGCGCTGCTCTTGTTGGTGTTGCAGCCCCTGCTGTGGCTGTGGCCATGCGTGTTCGGCAATCGCACGTTTGTGCCGTACGACACGGCCGAATACCCGCCGGCGAGCATCGCGCTCACCCAGGCACAACAACAAGCCCTCCGCAGCGGCACCAACCACGACGTCACCGAAGTGCCGGTCTGGTTTCTGCCCGAGTTCGGCATCGCGGGCGACGAACTGCGCGCCGGCCGGCTGCCGACCTGGGATCCGCATCCGCGCGGTGGTGCCCCCATGCACGCGCATGGCCTGCTCGGCCTCTGCTACCCACCGAACTGGCTCGCGATCACGGCGGACGAGCCCAGCGCGCGCCTTGGCTGGCTCGCCTGGATCAGCCTCACGATCGGCGGGCTGCTCGCGTTCGGGCTGCTGCGGCACGCCCAACTGTCGCTCGTAGCCGCGTGGTTTGGCGCCACGTTGTTCCAGCTCGGCGCGCCGATGGCCGCCAATGGCTTCTTCTGGATGCGCCTCGCGAGCCTCGTCTGGCTGCCTGGCGTGCTGTGGTCGCTGCAAGTGCTCGCCGAAGGCGATCGACTGCGCGCTGGCCCACTGGCGGCGTTTGCGATCACGTTCGCGATGCCGTGGCTCGCCGGCTTTCCGCCCTTCGCATCGACGACGGCCGTGATCGCAGGCTGCATGTGGGTTCGCCTCGTCGCCGAACGGCTCGGCCGCGACGGCTCGCGGGCGGCGCGCCAGCTGGCCGTGCGCCTCACGATCGGCTTTCTGCTCGGCGGCCTGCTCACGCTGCCGCAGGTGCTGCCGTCGCTGCTGTTCTTTCCCGAAAGCGCGCGCACGATCGAACCTTCGCTCAGCAAGATCCAACTGTCGCGCTTCGACCCCTACGGGCTGTTTGGCTACCTGCTGCCCGATGCGTTCGGCCATCCGACCGCGGATGCGGTGTTGCCCTACGGCAAGTCGCCGCTGTGTTTGTGGCTCTGCGATCGCATCGACGACCAGGGCCGCGGCGCTCTGTCGAACTACAACTACACCGAGTACTCGGTGTTCTTCGGCACGTTCGGCCTGTTGCTCGCGGGTTACGGCATCGTGCGCGGCCGCGGTCATCGGCGCTGGTTCCTCATCCTCGTGCTGATCCTGCTGGCAGGCCTCGCGCTCATGGTGCCTGGTTTCCACCTGCTGTACCTGCTGCCCGTGATCAAGAACGTGTGGCCGATGCGCTGGCTCGCTCCCGCCGCGCTGCCATTGGCGTGGCTCGCCGCGATCGGGCTCGACAAACTCTGGCAGGTCGAAATGCGCAGTCTGTTGCGCCTGGCGGGAGTCACGCTGGTGCTCGCCGCGATCGTGCCCTGGCTGGCCTCCAGGCCCGCGGCGTGGCATGCCGCCGATCCCAACTGGCCCGCAGAGAGTATCGCCGCGCGCACCACCTACCCGCTCGAGGCCGTGGTCGGCTACGTGCAGGAAGGTGCAGCCAAAGGCCTCGATCGCTTCGCCGCAGCGGGCGAACGCGCAGCGGCCGCCGGCTACGAAGCCGGGTTGTGGCTGCTCGCGTTCGGCGTGCTGTTGCTCGTCTTCGCGTTCGCTGAACGGCACCGGCGTGTGCGCCTTGGCACCCTGGCGGTGGCCCTCGCGCTCACCGTGCTGCAACTGACCCAACATGGCCAACCGCTGCTGCGCGGCTGCGAACTCAGCCACCCGACCGAGACGCCCGTGCATGCCTTCCTGCGCGAACAAGCCCTCGCCGCGGCCCCGCAGGGTGGATTCATGATCGCACGCGGCAGCAAGAACGTGGCGTTGCCGGCCCAACTGCCACCGGGGCAACTGATGGCGCCCGGCCTTCGCGATCTCAACTTCTACACCCACTTCGACGGCCGTTCGCTCGAACCGCTGCGCCAGGTGCTCGGCGGCACGTTTGCGAAGGAGCACACCAGCAAGGGCTACCTCACGAGCGCGATTCCCGAAACGCGCCCGTTGCCCGGCGAAGAGGTCAAACCGCACGATCCAGTGCCGTTTGCGCACCCCTTCGAACACCCGCTGCTCGATCTGCTGGGTGTGCGCTACGTGCTCGCTACGCAGCCGCTCACGCACGCAGGCACGCTGGTCGGCCCCGAGTGGAAGGGCCCCGGCGGGCAGTTCTTCATCTACGAACGCAAGAGCGCCCTGCCGCGCGCGTTCGTCGTGCCCGAGCTGCGGGTGCTCGCCGACGATAGCGCCGTGATCACCGCGATAGCCGACCCGACATTTGCCCCGCGTGAGGTCGCATTCGCCACCGCGGACGACGCACCGGCCAGCGCGCCCCACCCGGGCCCGCCGCGCGACGTTCGTTTTGCGACCGACCACCCAACCGAAATCGAGCTGCTGGTCGCCGCCGGTTCGCCCGGCTGGCTCGTGCTCACCGACACCTTCCTGCCCGGTTGGCGCGCGACGGTCGATGGCAACGAAGTGCCGATCGTGCGCGGTAACCACAGCCAACGCCTGCTCGCCGTGCCCGCCGAAGCCTGTCGCGTGCGCTTCTTCTATACGAGCCCCGGGCTCCTCGCCGGATTGCTGCTGGCGGGAATCGCCACACTCGCCTGGCTCGTGTGGTCCTTCTCTACAGTCCGTCGACAGGCACCGACGAGCGATCTGCGCAACGACCTGCTGTAGCTCAAGCAAGCCCACGTCGCGCGACGAAACAGTCGCGTGCACGCCGTACCAGCGAACCGCCGGAATTGCCCGGAGCGGACCCAGTGAGCCTTTACGGCACCGGCCGCTCCGAGGGCATTGCGACGGTAGCGCTCATGGCGCTCCTCACCGGCCTCGTTCACGTGCTCGGTTCCCTGCAGGCTATTGGCCCGGAAGGCCTCGAATTGGCCTCCGCGCTGCGTTCGGCGGCAGTTCCGGCTTTGGGCGGTGCCCTGTGTTACCGGTTTCTGCGCGCCCAGGGCCGCAGTCGGTATGCAGGATTCCTGGCTGGCACGGCCTATGCGATGTCGCCATGGCTCTGCACGATGGGGCTCGTGCCGCGCGAGCAGCTGGCGGCGGCTTTGGCGCCACTGGCACTCGAAGCGGCCAGCCGCTGCGCACACCCTGGCCAGCGGCGTACGTGGCTACCGTGGACCGCCCTCTGCATGGCGACGCCGTTCCTGGCGGGCCCATCCGTCGTCGCCTTGCTCGCGATCGCGCTGGTGGCGATCCAGACGGTGCCGATTCTACGCGGCTGCGATTTGAGTGACCGAGCCCAGCTCAAGAAGATGCTGGCGGGCTCCGCCTTGCTGACCACCATCGCCGCCGCCTCCCTGGTCTGGATCGACCCCTTGGGCAGCGCCCTGCACATCACCGAACTGCCGCGCCCCGCCGCGGTGCTCGCCGCCCATCGCCAGCTGGGTGCTGGCATCGACCTGCCGGCCTTGATGCGCCTCGCCGGCCCGGTGCTCATGATGTTCGCGGCGCTTGGCATCCTGCGGCGCCAACGCCATGCGAATATCGTGCGCTGGCTCACGGTCGCCGTCGCGGGCGCGCTACCGACCTTCTGGTGCAGCGACACCGCCGCCACGACGCCGGGCCTGCTCGCGCTGCTGCCAACCGCGGCGTGGTGGCTGCCATTGCTCGCAATCACCGTGCTCGGCGCTGCGGGCCTCGATGACTTCCTCGACCTGCCGCTGCGTCGTCGCACGGCCTTGCCGTGGTTGCTGGCGCTCGCCGTCGCCGCCACTCCTCTGCTGCCGTTGACCGCGCAGGCCCCCGAACAGGAATGGCCGCTCACCGGCACGATCCTCCTGTTGGCCCTGCTGATGCCCTCCTGGCGAAAGGTCGGCATCCTGCGCTTCAAGAACGTGCTGGCGACGGCCACGCTGCTCGCGCTCGCGGTTCCAGCACTCCAGGTCCTGCCGCGCACCCCCGCCGTGCTCCCCGTTATGCCCCCGGCGATGCCGCTCTGGGAAAGTGCCGACTGCTCCACCCACCTGTGGGACGACCTGCGGGAGCACCCGGCCTGGCACTATTCGGGGCTGCTCGGCGTGTTTGCGTTCAGTTCGACGGCCGCCCTGTTCGCCTGGCGACGCAGAAGGAATGCGATGCCGGTGCCGAGCAGCGCAAAGGCCGCCATCAAGAAGAAGGCCAAACCGGCCCAACGCCGGTAGACGTAGCCACCGAGCAGGCCGCAGACGACCATGCCGATGCCGGAGGTCGCGGCCCCCATCAAACCCTGCGCCGTCGCGCGCTGGCTCGGTTCGGTGCGGCGCTCGAGCGCGCGCAACGAACCGAGGTAGGTGCACGTGAAACTCAGCGCGTGCAGCCAATTGGTCAGGAACAAGACCGGCACCGAAGTCGTCGACCCGATCACCATCCAGCGCACCGCCGCACCGCAGCCACCGAGCATGAGCAACGTGGTCGGCCGCAACCGTTCGAAGCGACCGCGCGCAAAGTAGAAGAGCACGATCTCGGCGAGCACCCCTTCGGACCACAACATGCCGGCCGTGAACGTGCTGATGCCGTGCTCGGTCCAGCTCACCGTCGACAGGTTGTAGTAGGTCGCATGGCTGCCCTGGATCGCCGCCGACGCAATGAGCAGCAGCACGAACGGGCCGCGCCGCAGCAGCGCAAACAGCGGCGCGCGTTCGCGCACCTCGGGCCCGGCCACCTGCGGCAATCCGCACGCGGCAGCCGTGGTCAGGCCGAGGCCCGAGAGCAGAAGCCAGAACACGACGGCGGACGACGAGAAACGCAGCCACCAACCGACGACGAGGATCACGACCAGGAACGACAACGACCCGATCATGCGCACGCGCCCGTAGGCAAAACCCGCCTGCTGCGAGGTCTGCAAGGCCAGCGAATCGAGAATCGGGTGCATCGGCGGATAGAGGCAGCCAAACGCGAACGCGCAGACCCAGAGCCCCACTTCGCTGTGTACTAACCCCATCGCCACAAACGCGAGCACACTCGCCGCCGACAGCCCAAGTAGCATGCGCCGCGGCCGTCCGGTGCGATCGACGCGTTGCGACCACAGCGGCCCCGCGATCGTGCGCGAGATGGTCTGCGCCGACAGCACGACCGTGATCAGGTCTTCGGTGAGGCCACGCTGCTCCTTCAGCCACAGCGGAAAGAACTGCATGTAGACGCCGAGCACGGCGAAGGACGCCGCGTAGAACACGGCCAGCCCACGAAACGCGCCGAGCCGGCTCGGCTCGTTCTCGACCACGCCTGTCACCCGCGCATCGTGCCGGGGAGACCGCGCGGATGCTACCGCTGCACGAACACGCCGCCGTTCTCTTCGGCGAGCCGCCGCAGCAGGTCGTTGCCCTTGCCTTCCCCGGTGAAGATCGTGTGGATGCGCACCTTCGCGTACTTGTTGGCCTCGCGCACGATCTGCAACAGGCCCTCGGTATCGCGCACTTCGCCGGCCGTCGGCTCCCCATCCGACAGGATGAACAGCTCGTCGACCTTCATCTCCCCCTGCTCGCCAAACTTCAATTCGCCGAGCTGCAGCGCCTGGGCGAGACCGTCGTACAGATTGGTGCCACCGTGCGGGCGCAACCGGCTCAGCAACTCCGTCAGCGAACGCACCGTGTTGGGCCCCGGCCGGATCGGCGACGAGGTCCACAAGCGCGCTTTGTCCGCAAACGTCCACAGCGAGTAGGCCGCGTCGGGATCCATCGCCTGCACGGCCTGCACGATCTGATCCTTGGCCGCATTGAGCCGCGTCAGCGCGCGCGGGCTCAGGTCATCCGCCCCGGTGCCCGCCACTCCCGCACTCATGCTGCCGCTCGTATCGATCACGAACGCGATCGAACCACCCGTCACCGGCACCCCGAAGAACTGCGCCCGCGTCGTCTGCGGCCGGTTGCTCGGCAGCACCTCGGGCACCACGAGGGAGTCCTTCTCGCGGGCCCAGAACGCGCGCCAGCCTTCCACATCCTCCGGCGCGATCAACGCTCCGGTCATGCCGCGCAGCAAGAGCCCCGCCTTGTCGCGCAACATCGGCGACGCCCGCTTATTGACGGCCCGCAGCAGCGGATCGGCCGGTGCGGCAGCGAGCTCCAGAGCATGAATCAGCGTCGGAATCGCCTCTTTGTGCGGGTGCGCAGCAATCAGGTCCAACAGGTCCATGTCCGTGCGCCACCCCGACAGCCCGAACTGCCGCAGCGACACCGCCAGCGCGCGGCCCCGATCGCTGGGATCGAGTTTCTGCCCCTGGGTGCGCAACAACGTGTGCATCGCGCGCACGAGCGCCTGCGAGACGACGGGATGGCGTTCCATCTGGATCGCCGCGACGAGGCACTTCAGCGATTCGGGCCGCCGTTGGAAGTCCAACGCCTCGGCCGCCGCCAGCCGCACGCGCGCATCCGTATCGCGCAGCGCCGCTTCAATCGTGCTGCGGAACACGGGCAGCCCCTTCATGCCGAGCAACCGCAGCGCCGCCACGCGCCGCCCGGGGCCTACGACCAAGCCCTTCTCGTCCGGCTCCTCCTGCTCCTCGCGCCCCGCCGCGAGCAAGGGCACCCGTTCGCCCGCTGCCGCGCGCATCACGAGGTACCAAGCGCCCTGATGATCCATGCGCATGAGCGACCAGTGGCCGATCTCGCGCAGTTGCAGCGCCGCCAGGTCGAGGAACGACGTCTCCAACCGCGCGGCGGCAATGCCGAGCACCGCGTCCGCGAGTTCGGTCGAGGGATGCGCTTCCGCGAAGAACAGCAGCTTCTGCAGCATGTCGAGGTGCGTCAGCCGCCCCTCGTCGTTGGCCCCCACCATGCCCGCGCGCCGACTCGATCCCACATACAACGGCTGCAGCCCCGAACCGCTTTGCAGCGTGCCCGTCGGCGAAAGGCGTTCGCGTTCGAAGTCCAATGCCCACTCACCGATGGCCCGCGCCACATAGGCAACGGCTTCCGGGGAGGGTGCATCCTGCGCCTTGCCCACGGTTGGCAATACGCAACAACAGACGGCAAGAAGTCGCGATCGGAGGGCGATCAACGGATTCCTTCGGATGGATGGGGTGAGCTCAGCGAAGGTCGGGGGCGCGCCCAGGATACCGGATCGTGGGCATCACGGTGGTCTGGACCGCAGAAGAGGCGGAACGCATCGACTCTGAACCAGGAAGGCCTTGCCATGTCAGGTCCGTTCGCCGATAAGCAATCCGTCACCTTCGGGGGCGATCGGCTTCGACCGGATGCCGACACGACCTGAGTGGCGCGCCGAGGGCCGGGGACCTCGTTAATCCCACCGGAAAAACTTAAGTGCCAACACGCACTACTCCCTCGCTGCTTAAGAACTAAGCAACGACGCTGAGATCCCCTCGTCTGCGGGGGGTCGAAGCGACACACAGCAGGCTGGTCGTTGGGTGGCTGCTCGGCCTGCCCGCGACAAGAAATAGTCGAGCTGGCTGCGGTCGATCCTGTTCGTCGGAGCGACCGCGGCGACACCAAACGACGAACTACGCGCGTAGAGGCTCAGGACGGAGCATCTCGGGACGCGGGTTCGATTCCCGCCGCCTCCACCATTTGACGGAAACGCCAGGGCGCACCACGGTGCGCCCTGGTGGGTCTCTCGGCGCGCGCCTCAATGAGGCCTGCCTGTTCCAGCAGCCAAGGGCTCGTACTGCCAGAACCCAACCCTCTGCCCTGAGGTGAACCGTGACCAAACCACCATCCCAGCCACCCAAGATCGAGCTGCGCCTGGAAGGGCCCGCAGTTCCCGGTCGAATCAGCGTGGACACTCTGACCGCTGTCGCCAGAGAGCTGCAGCTTTCGCTGCGTCGGATGCTCGCCTCGCCTCGACGCGGTGGAGGACGATTCCGCACGAACATCGAGCAGACTTGCTCGCTCGACCTGACTTCGTTAGCGCCAGGAAGCGCGATCCTGACGTTTGAGTATGCCGGCCAGCGCGATCGCGACACCCTTCACGGCGATCCAGGCGTTCGCGTAACAGAAGAAATGCTCGATGCCATGCAGAAGGCGGAGTCCGGGCAAGCCGGCTGGGACACCAGCCTTCAAACGGGTGTTGTCGAAGGCTGGGAAACCCTCGCGAAGCCCCTGGGGGAAGGCGTCGACTCGATCTGCATCACGCTCCTCGATGGTGACCGCCAGCGTTCGGCGCGTCTGACCAAGAACTTCCGGCAGAACCTGCGAGGGACGACCACCAGTCAGCCGCAGGTTACCCAGGGAGAGATCGAAGGTGTGCTCTGGGAGTGCGATTGGAAGAAACACACGGGAGTACTAGCGGAACCGGACGGGAACAGCGTGGAACTGATCCTCGATGACCGGCTGGAGGAGCAGGCTACCGAATTCCGCCGGCAACGAGTGCGGGTGCGGGGCAAACTCGAGCGACAGGAGGGGCGCGTCGTGGCCGTCACCGTCGCCGAGCTGACTTTGCTCGCCGACCGGGTCGCGGAAACCGACCTGCGCTACGGGGGCTTCTGGGAGAACCTCAGTGCAGACGAACTGGCTCGCCGCCAGGGCGTTGGTCCCGTCGAAGACCTGTCGAAACTGGCGGGCGATTGGCCACCGGAGGACTCGATTGACGAGTTCTTCGACTTCGTGCGCGAGGTGCGCGGCGGATGACGTCCATCCTCGTCGACACCAATGTGTTCTCCCTGGTGTTCAGGCAGGATACGCGGGCCTCGCTCTATACCAGCAGCATGCGTGGAAAGCGCCTGCATGTCGCGTTCATGACCGTTGCCGAGCTACGGCAGTGGGCTTTGATCCGTGATTGGAGTGCGCGACGCATCGAGTCACTGCACCAGGCCCTTCGCAACTACGTGGTGCTGGGCTTCGACGACCAGACTGCCTGGCGCTGGGCCGAAGTGGGCGCACACGAACGTCGGGCGGGACGCAACCGACAAGATCGTGGGGACTGGTGGATCGCAGCGTGCGCGCTGCGACACAACATGCCAATCTTGACCCACAACCCGCGCGACTTCGTAGGCATCCCTCAGCTCGAGGTGATCACTCACGCCGACGATCCGGCCCCGTGACCAAACCTCACCCTCACGCCTTGCGCAGCAGGTCCAACCGGATCGGCTGTGCAAACTGGGCCCCACCCGCTTGTTCGTGCCGCGCAAACGCCGTCCGCACCTGTTCATAGGTCGCCGCGGACAGCACGTGGTTGGAGTGCGTGGCGCGCAGCACGAGCCGTTCGAACTCGGCGAAGTCGACGAAGCGGACCGGGGATCGGAAGAACGTCTGCGAAACCAGCTCCAACCGGCCGGCTCGCACCGCGCGTTCGGTCGCCGCGAACGCTTCGCGCCGCACGTGGCTCTCGTCGTGGAAGAGGCGCAGGATCTCGTTGAACTCGCCCCGAAACAGCGGTTCGACAATGGCGACGAAACCCTCGGGGCGCAGCACGCGCGCGATCTCGGCGAATGCCGCGTCCATCACCGGCACCGGCACGTGGTGCAGCGACTTGAACAGGAACACCACGTCGCGGCTCGCAGTCGGGCAAGGGATCGCTTCGGCGCCGCCAAACCCGAACTGCAGGTTCTCCGGCGCTTCGCTCTGCAGGTTGCGCGCGTGCTGGATCTCGTCCACTTCCAACGCCAGGAGGCGCCGGTCTGCACCGGCCTTGGCGAGTGCTCGGGACTTCTCGGCGCGGCCGCAGCCGAGTTCGAGGAGGTCCTTGCCGTCGAGTGAGAGCAACTCGTGGATCACGGTCAGTTCGTCGGCGAGGCGTTCGATCGCGATCGTCTCACCAAACTCCAGGAGTGCGCGGCCTTGGGGTTGATTCGTCATAGTCGGGACTGGTGCGTTCCGACTTGCCAAGGTAGCCAAGCCTTCTCCTGGCGGGAATGCTCAGAACAGCGGAACGCCATTCTCGTCGACGGGCCGATTCTCCACCGGCGTCGTCACGATGTTCAGCACCTCGGCGGTCAGGAGGAATAGCCCCGTGTAGGTCACACCAAGGCTCTGCAGCTGTGGGTAGAAGGCGCGCATGTGGTTGCGCGAGCCGCGCGCCAGATTCTGCCAAACGGTGTCGACGTCGCGATTGTCGGTGTAGAAGAGCGCCGCATCCAGGTCGACGATGTCGAGGTCTTCGATCAGCGCCCCGACCATCATCGCGTGCAGCGGCGAGATCTGGCCGAAGTTCGTCGCCATCTGGAACAGCGCCGTGAACGTCGGATTGGCAAAGACACCGACCTGGTCGGAGGGCACCGGATCCGGCAGTTGGTAACGCTGCATGGTGAACAGCACGAGGTCCATGTGGGACTGTTCCGCCGCCGCGATGTTGGCGAAGATCGGCATCGGCCAACTTTGGGCGAGCACTCGATAGACGTCGCGCGCCAGCTTCTCCTCCTCGCGCATGTGCGTGAGCAGGTAACGCTCCGAAGCGTCGATCGTCTCGAGCGGCAGCGACTGAATGTAGGTCATCACCGCCTGGTTGCCGTGGTTGCCGCCGCCCTGGGCCGGGGCCGTTCCACTGAGGATCACCGCGGTGAACAAGGACAGACTGCCGAGTATCGAAGGGAGGTTCATGGGCTTGGTTTGGAGCCTCGATGCGAGGCTGATCCATGCTCAGCAATCGATGTGCCAGGAGCGTTGCGGGAAGGCACCGACAGTCCGGCGGCGGCAACTGCGCAGGCAATGCTCGGCATGCGCAACCTTTGCGCAGTTCGCCCTGCTACCCGCCGGCGCTGCCCCGATACTCCTTGAGCCGGTACAACAACTTCCGCCGGCTGATGCCGAGCATGCGCGCCGCTTCGCTACGATTGCCCTCGGTGCGCTCGAGCATGGCGACGATGGCGCGGTGTTCAAGGTCGGCGAGCGACAACGCCTCGTC
>JADZDL010000329.1 GCA_020851075.1 Planctomycetota bacterium
AGTTTGGTGTAGAGGTTGTCCCATGCCTTGTCGACGAGTTCCGCTTCCGTGAGGATGGGTTCGACAACCATGAGTTGTGGCGAACCGATCTTCGCCTGGTAGGGGCCTTCCAGGCCTTTGGTCTTGTGTGAGTAAGACACCGTCAAGTTGTAGAGGCCGGGTTGTGTGAATGTGTGGCTGACGACAATCGGCTTCCACTGACCATCCTTCTTGATGATCGAGAGTGGCTTCCCTTCTCCGTCCACGCTCACTGCCTGCCCCTCGCCGAAGGACACCGATACCTTGTCGATATCAAGTGGGAAGAACCCGTCCTTTGGCGTCAAGAGGAACTGGACTGGCTGGCCGGGCATGAGAGCGTCTTGTGTCGGGTAGCGCTGGACCTCGATGGCCATGGTCTCCTGCCCCAGTGTCGCGGAGATCTCCAGCGACGCCGGGTCGCTGGTCTGTTTGCCGCAGACGATGCGCACACTCGCCTGGTACGAGTCCTGCGTCTTCAGCTTGGGTTCGAACGAGTAGCGGTGTGTCGCACTCGGGACCTTGGTAGTTTGCGTGGGGCTGCCATCACCAAAGTCCCAGATATACTCATCGATGATGCGTGGGTTGGAGCCTTCCGCGCTGAACAGCACCTCCTCGTCGAACCGGACGTTCGCGTTCTTTGCGGCCAGTTTTGGGCGCAGTTGGAGATCGAATACGACTTCATGGCGGATGCCGGCCTCCAAGTTGACTCGTACTTCGTCACGCACATTGTCTGCGTTGCGAGCCACGAGCAGCAGGTCGCGACGGGTTTCCTTGGCTTCGAACTCCTGCGAGAAGGAGCCTCCTTGTACCGGCAGTGGCTTGCCATCGAGTTCGACACTGAGTCCGTCGCCGGAGTTGGCTACCCGACCCGCGACTTCTGCAGGGATCGTGATGGTGCCAGTTTCCCCTTCCTTGGTGACGCTGAAGGTCTGGGTTCTCTTGACACCACCCTTCGTTTCGACGGACACCGTCACGTTGGTCGCTGACCCTTCGGCGATGTTGATTGGAGCTTCGCAGCTAGGAAGGTTGTCCATCGCCATATGCTGGACGTTGGCGGTGCGACCATCGATGCTCACAGACTGGACCGCAACGTGTGCCGGGTCGACAAAGACCTTGAACTTCTGGCTTGCGCAGCCTGCAAGGCAGGGGACAAGGACTAACGCTAGAGAGGATGGGTAGGAAATGCGCATTATGGGTTGGTTGGATGTGTGACTAGGGAGTGTTAGAGGATGTGTCAGTGACTGAGCTAGCGGGCGTCGCGAACCAGATGGAAATAGGCGACGTTGCCGCGTGTCTTGGTGACCAAGAGAGGCTGCGTTGCCTTCGCAGGTACGCCGCGGTGGATCTCCAGTGCCTGCGCCTCGTTGAGAGGTTCGTAGGTGTGATTGGACCAGATGCGGTCCCCGTCACCGTACGGTGCGGATGCTGTGCGGCGCAGTTGGTCGTGGCCGATGAGAACTTCTGCCGCGGCTAGTTCGTGCAGCGACGGTAGGCGCCATTTGGGCCCTGTAGTGATGTCCCGATTGGCAGCTTCCACTGCCTGTGCGGCCTGAAACCAGGTTCCGGAGCCAGCGAGGGACTTCCAAACGAGCCCGTCGTGCAGCACTTCCTCGGGGAGCTGCGCAGTTGTCGCCACAGGTTGTTCCGTGCCAGGGGCTGGGAGGGGATCTGCAGCACCTGCGATCCCATTGAGTGGAACTGCAGCACGCAGGGGAACTACCACGGTTCGTTCCGCATGTTCGCCGGCCAGTGAAGCGGTAACTTGCAGGGTGAGCTTCGTGTCGCGTGGGAGGGCGGGAACTTCCAGGGTGATGTCAGGACCGGCGGGGATCTCGATCTCCGCGGGGCCCTCGACGCGGGTCCATTTGCATTGGGCCCCAAGGAGTGGTGTCTCGGCTCGCAAGTGCACGGTTTCGCCAGCAGAGAAGGCCCGGGTCTCCATATGGTCGAGTAGCGGGTGGCCGCTCACGAAGACGCGGAGCTCGGCGGTTGCCGCCGGAGTCCTGTTGAGGGCGAGGAGGACTACCACTGCGGTGGCGGCGAGCGCAGTGGCAATGCCAGCCCACGCGCGTACCTGTGTGGAGGACCTCCATCGCGGGAGGCCTCGAACCGCTTCACTGGCTCGCTTGCGGAGTTCCTTGAGGGTTTCCGGCGAGTACTTGGTGGCCTCCGGATCCTCGAGGTTTGGTCGGGATCGAGGTACGGCATCCAGGAGCCTGCGCCGAAACTGATGAGCGTTGGGAAGGCGCTGTTGTGGATCCGCCAGTGTGGCTGCAGCCAGGGCATCATGGACTTGCGGTGGTAGTCCCTGTGGAACCTGAAGGCTCCTCGCTAGCTTCAACCCCTCGGCAAATACCGAATCGTGGTCGGTGCTCATCGGGCGGATTGGATTGTTGCCGGTGATGAGTTCCAGGAGGGTCACGGCCAGTCCAAAAACGTCTGCAGGCGCCTGTGCGACCTCGGCGCCGCCGTATTGCTCGGGCGCCATATAGCCAGGAGTTCCCATGGTTGCCCCGGGCGCGGTGAGGCCGCCACGCGTGCCTGCGCGCTGTTTGGCGATGCCAAGGTCGGCGACCTTGACGATCCCGCTGGCGTCGATGAGGATGTTGCTTGGCTTGATGTCCCGGTGAACGCCGCCCTTTCGGTGGATCTTGTTGAGCCCGAGGCACGCGTCGGCAATGAGTGCAACGGCCTCTTCGAGCGGAATGGCGCCACCGCGTCGCTCCTTGCGCTCCGCCAGGGTCTCGCCGTTGACAAACTCCATGGCCAGGTAGGGTGTGCCACACCTGGTCCCAGCAGCTTCGATGCCGACCAGATGCCTGGAGCGGAATCTGCGAAGGGACTTGGACTCGATCGAAAGCCGGCGCTCATGGGAGTTCGAACTGAGCACCTTCACGGCAGCCCAGCTATCCCGACCGCGGTGGTAACCCAGGCATACGATTCCCATGGCTCCCCTGCCCAATGTGCCCACAAGCACGTATGGGTCCAGGAGCTTGTATCTGGTCCCGCCATTGCTCACCTCGGTCAGGTCCGTCAGTGCATCGTGTGCCGGGACCGTCATCAAGGTCTCGGCAGTATCAGGGTGGGTAGGGTCGGGCATGTGGGAGCGGACGGCGAGGCTTGCAGGGACAACGTCATTGCAGCCGATTCGTTGCGCGGCAATGCTCTAAAGTGCGCGGGGGCCCAACTGCTGCGGGCCCAGGCTGCGGCGTCGGGGTTGGTTCTCGGCTGGTTGCTCGGGAGCCGGGAGGCCGTGATGGGTGTCAGCCTAAGGAGGCAATTCCGTAGGCGCTGCATAGAGCGTTGCCGAGCTTCCAGAGGCTGTAGCCGCAGACTGCGGCGAACGGCGGCAGCGTGATGACAGTTGCCAGCTTGTCCCACGAAAACGGCAGTTTGGGAAAGTAGAACTCGGGGCGACGTCCGAAGAACCAGCCTTCGCGGCGACCCAACGCGCCGAAGGTCACGCGGATGGTGTGGAAACCCGCAATCACGAAGTCGCTGCGATAGAGCCTTGCTCCGTGGTGTTCCGCGATTCCTTGTGCGTGGCGATCATGGGTCCGCGTTGCAGTCATGAAGGTCTCGTGGAATTGGCGTTGGGTGGTTGCCGTCTGTGCTGTGTTGATTGGGATGGCAGTGGATGGACGAAAGGCCTCGACAAACCGTGCGCGGAAGAAATGTGACTCGTCGGCACCGGCAGAGAGTTCTGGCAAGGGCATCGAGGGGGACACGCAGGCGGGATATTCGCTTTGCCAGGCTGTGTGTAGCACCTGGTAGTACTCAAGCCGGCTCGTGCCGTTGCAGCGCGAACAGGTTCGTGTGATCTGGCGAGTCTTGTAGATCGTGCGGGTGCGCGATTCGATTCGGCCATTTACGTATTCGGTGTAGTGCTCCGTTTCTGTGTAATGCTCTGTGACAGTTTCGGTCGGCGGGCAATATACGACGATGTTCCAGTCCTCCGAGAGGCGCAGGGGATCAACCCGATTGACGAAACCCTCCGGAACTTGCAGCGGGAAGAGTTGCTCATCCCAGACCGGGACGGATGGCGAGCGTATTGACCGGAACGAAGACCATCCGCCTCCCGTGCTCGTGTACCGCTTGACGGTCATGAAGCGGAGGGTTGCCGCGGTGCAGGCTTCATGCTGAACCTCGGCGAGTCGCATGTACCGGCCAAAACTCCGGACCACGAAGCTGCCAGCTTCGTTGAGATTGCTTGCCCCCTGGCTGATTCGGCGGCCAAGTTCCGCTTCGTCAAGGGACGGGAGCTGGCACCCAGGGTCGTTCTGGACTCGCTCAAGGTTGTGCCGGATCGCCCCAAGTTCTTCACGGATCGGCTGCAGAGTTTGTTCCGCAGCGTGAAATCTGGCTGCACGTCCCAGGTCGCGGCCCATCCGGAGCAGGACCGCAGTTGCCGCGATGGCGCTCAAAGCCGCGATGGCCCGCAGCATAAGAGTGTCCTTGCAGGTGGCCGCCGACACGAACAGCAGGCCTTCGAGCAGCAGCGTCGCAAGCTGGCTACGAAAGAACGGGAAGTGCGTGTAACTACCGTTTGTTCCGGTGAGCACCAGCAAGCAAATGCTGGAGATCCAGCAGCCCAGCAGCCCTAGGGACTCGGGAATGTCGAATCGTCTGACCCAATCGACTCCATGTTGAAGCCAGATGGCGAGATGGTCGAGGTAGGGAGCCGCTTTGCAGTGGGCTTCCTCGCGGGCCGCGACCCAGCCGAGCGCTGCTGCCAGGACTAGATGGAATGCCAGAAGGCCACTGCGCGCGACCAAGCTGGAACGCCAGCGGGGATGGATATGATTTGGGAATCGTTCGGCTCCCAAGGTGCTCAGGGTGCTGCGGTCGAGACCTCGCCGGATGTTGGCGACTCTGGTGTCGACGAGAGGACCATTTGAGACGCGACGGCTGAGAATGCTGCGATGAAATGCGCGTGCGAGAAGCGAACCGACTACCAATGCAGCTGTGCCGGTTGCGACAATCCACAAGCCCTGATGGTCCAGTGTCTTACCGCTTGCCCACTGTTTATACAGAGCGACGCCCGAGGTGGCAGCTGCGGCGAGTCCAACGAGTGCCAGCGTGACCAGTCCGAAGAAGATCAGGCGCAGGCCTGCGCGCAGGCAAGTGACTTCGTAGCCGCGCTGAGCAATCAGCGTCCATGGGCTTGCGCCCGCCAGCAGTCGTCGAGCAGTCGCAATGACGATGCAACACGGGAATGCGGCCGCCAACAGGATGCCAGCAGCCAGGACTGGGGGTTGATTGCCGAGCCAAGCCCACATCGATGCGGTGCCTTCCGGGGTGGATGCGCAGTCAATCATGAGCCTGGGGTTTCGCAGCCAGGGCTTCGAGGGGCGGCCCGGCGGGGTCTCTCGGTGTCAACGCCGCGTCTGCCGCGCCGTTGCGGGCGCCGCCAAAGAAATCTACTTGTGGTCGAGCCGGAACTCGCCGTCGAAGGCCGGGTCGCTGAGCTTGTCCAGGTAGGACTTCGCAAGTGCGTCTGCCGGCCGTTGGGCGGCGCAGACGGCAAGACCACTGCGTGCAAGGTCGCGATCGCCGGCATGCAGCGCGGCCATCGCTTCGGCCCACTTCGCGGCAAACTGGACCTGCTCCGCGGTGGCGTTCTCGCGCAAGGCGATCGGCTCATAGACCCGGATCGGCGCCTGCCGGCCTACGACCCCGATGCGGCCGACTTCGCGCCCCAGCACGTCGGCTTCGGCCATGACCCAGGACGTTTCGCTGACGAGGCAGTTGGTGCCAAATGCCTTGTTGGCGCCTTCGAGCCGCGCGGCGAGGTTTACCGTGTCGCCGATCGCCGTGTAGTCAAAACGATCCTGCGAACCCATGTTGCCGATCACGGCGGTGCCGGTGTGGATGCCGATGCGCGTCTTGATCGGCGGAATGCCGCGCGCTTCGACTTCCTTGGCGATCGTGTCGCTGACCTGCAGTGCCGCTACGGCGGCGCGAACGGCGGCGCGGCCGTGGTCTTTGGTCGCGATCGGCGCGCCGAAGAAGGCCATGATCGCGTCGCCGATGAACTTGTCGATCACACCATGTTCGGCGAGCACGGGTTCGCACATGCGCGTGAAGTAGTCGTTGAGGAACGCGACGAGTTCGGCTGGCTTGCTGCGTTCGGAGAGGCCTGTGAAACCCTGCAGGTCGGTGAAGAACAGCGTCACTTCGTGCACCTCGCCACCGAGTTTCAACGCCGAAGGGTCGCGCAGCACTGCGGCGAGCACGTCGGGGGCCAGGTAGCTCTGGAACGCGCGCCGCATCTCGCGCTTCTGGCGGCCTTCGACGATCAACCGATACAGGAACGAGCCGAATGCGGACGTGGTGCCGGCGACCGCCGGCGCTGCCATCGGCACTGCGACCAGCGACACCCAACTCCACAGCGCGAGGGCGAGGCCGAGCGCGATGAGGGCGAGCAGGGCGAAGAGTTGTGAGGCGACGCCAGGTAGCAGGAACACCGCCGCGGTCGAGAGTGCGGCTGCGCTCGCGGCGAGCGGCACATTCCAACGCGGTGCCGACAGTGAGTCCCCGCGCAGCAGGTTGTCGAGTGCCGTGGCATGCAGCTCGACGCCAGGGAAACGCTCGCTGAGCGGCGTCTGGTGCGCGTCTTCGTACCCTTCGGCGTGGATGCCGATCAGCACGATCTTGTCCTTCCAGCGTTCCGGTGGATACAGCGGCGTCTGGCCTTCGCTCGCCTGTTGGGCCGAGAGCATGATGTTGACGAACTTCACCGGCTGGAACGTGAACTCCTTGCCGCGGAAGTTCAGCAGCATGCGCGCATCCGGATCGCAAGCCGTGGTGTGCTCCGCATCGAGGCCGATGCGGCCGTTCGCGGCGATGTGCACGGCGTTGGTGTTGCGCGCAGCCATCGCCGCGGCCACTGCGAGCGACGCATAGGGTTTGGCGGGTTGGTCCTTCGGGCCCCACAGGCGCAGCAGGTCGTAGCGCCGGAACGTCTTGTCGGCGTCGGGGCGGATGTTGACGAAGCCGAGTTGGTCGGCGCCGAGTGCGAGTTCGGGCAGGGGCATCACGATGCCACGTTCGCGCCCACGCTGGAGTCGCTCGGTGGCTTCCGCGGTGATGGCGCGCGAGGCAAACGCCGCCGTTTCCTCGGCATCGCGCCCATCCTCGCGGAAGTCCACGAACTTCATCGCCAGCACATCGCCATGCGCCTGCGTCAACGCTTCGGCGAACTCACGATCCCCTTCGGCGGAGGCGCGCTGGTCGAACAACAGGTCAAACGCCACCGCGCGGGCTCCCGAGGCGAGCAGATACTGGACCACCGGCGCATACACGTCGCGCGGCCACGGGAACGGCAGGGAAGCCTCCTTGTCGACGTAGTCGAGCGACTCCTGATCGATCCACGCGATGACGATCTCGTCACCGGGCGCCTTGCGACCGAGCCCGAGCGCGTAGCGCGCATCGAGCGTGAGCAGTTCGAGGCGTTCGATCGCGCCGGTCGGTTCGAGACCGAGCACGACAAGGAACCCAGACAGAGCAAGCAAGGAGGCAGCGACCGGACGGCGCATGGCAACGTTGTAGCCGAGCGTCGCCCTGATCGCAGTAGCTCGCAGCTACTGAACGACGAACTCCGTACTGGCGCTGTCTTGCACCGCGTTGGTGAGCGGGTCGCGACAACGTACGACGAACTTGAGGAGCTTGCCGGTCGAGGCTGCGGGCACCGAGGGCATCGGGATCCACACGCCGGTGAGCTGGATCGGGAACGGAATCACGTCGAGCGCGAAGGTCGGGAAGACGGGCAGTTCCTGTCCCGACGGCAGGACGACGAGCAGGTCGAGCAGGGTTGGTACCGAGCTGCTGGCCAGACCCTGCAGGAAGGGGCTCACAGGCAGTAGCCCGCCTTGCAGGATCGTTGGTGTGCCAAAGCTGCTCACCGCGGTGACGATCGATTTCGCGGACAGGGTGCGGTTCCAGGTAGTGGTTCCCGAGATGGAGACCCC
Organism: Planctomycetota bacterium; assembly: GCA_020851075.1. GTDB lineage: Bacteria > Planctomycetota > UBA1135 > UBA1135 > UBA2386 > JADZDL01. Next base: position 7,989 of record JADZDL010000329.1, read on the forward strand.
GGAGACGCTGGTTGCCGCGCCGTGGCTGCCTTCGGCGCTCTCGACGTCGATGCGCAGGGTGCCGGCGGGCACATGGGTCGTGTAGTGACCCGCAGCATCGGTGTGGTCGCCAACGGTGACGATCTCGACACCGTTGGTGTCGAAGAAGTTGAGGTTGGCGTTGGCCTCGGGGCCTTGCGGGCCCGTGATCGTGCCGGACACGGCGACGCCCGCAGCGAGCGTGATCGTGCCGACGTTGGTGGCCGTCGTGACAACGATTGGCGCGCCGAAGTGCCCGACCAGACCGGCGGTCGTCGGCGGCTCGATGCGCAGGCGATAGGTGCCGCCGGCGGGCACCGGCACACTGAATGCGCCGTTCGCCGCGGTCACGTCGTGCGCTGTGTACACCTTGCTGCCATCCGCGGCGAAGACATCGAGGTCGGCCCCGGCGACTGCACCGGTGGGGCCGCCGACCGTTCCCGAGAGCATGACACCATTCTGCAACCGCACCTGACCCAAGGCGGTATTGCCGAGCACGAACGCTCCGAATACCTGCTTGCCAAGGTGGGTGTTGCCAACCGGCGGGTCAAACTCGAGATCCATGACCCCATAGGGCAGCAACAGGCTGAAGCTGCCGAATGTGTTGGTGGTGTCCGCGGGCAAGAGGACCGGTTCTGCCGTCAGCGCATTGGTTGCACGGATGCGTGTTGACCCGATTGGCACGCTGGTCTGGCTATCGACGACGGTACCGGTCACCTGGTACGCGGTTGGCAGGATGACGTTGCCGAGTTGCAGGTTGGCGGAGATGGCGCGGCGAAGGAACTGGCGGGCTATTAGCAGGGAGCCCACCGGCGGCACGATGCGGACATCCCAGGTGCCAGCGGGGACCGCCACGGTGAATGTACCGTTGGCGATCGAACCATCGTGAGGGGTGAAGAGCTTCGTGCCACTCTGGTCGTAGACGTTGACATTGCAGCCAAGGATGCCGACCCCGGTTTGGGTCTGGGCGGTGCCGCTGACCAGGAAGCCTGGTTGAAGCACGATGTCGCCGACGTTGGTGGCGCCATTGACGTTGGTCACGATGAGGCGACCGACCAGCGGGGTGCCCTGGCTGGGCCGGTATTCGCAGTCGTAACTGCGATTCTGCAGGCCGGTGATCGTGAAGAGTCCGCTGGCGTTGCTGCTGGCCGCGGTGCTGCCGTGGCCTGGGTCAACGGTGATGCCGGCGACTGGCAGGCCGTTCTGGTCGACGACTCGACCGGACAACGATTGCGCGAGCAAGGACGCGGAGCAGGCCAGAAGGGCCATCACTGCGCGCGAGAGCATGAAGAATGCAGGAGTCATGGATGTGGTTGGTGGGGGATCAGAGAATGCGGAGGGGGAGCAGCAGCGGAGCGCCGAGTGGGCTGCCGTCCTGGGCGGCGAGCCCGGCATGCAGTTGCAAGCGCAGCGGGGCGGTCCAGCCCGTGGCGGGCGGCGCGAGCGTGAGCGTGCGGCCACTGACCTGGATGCCCGCGGCGATCGTGATGCCGTTGTTGCGCAGCACCTGGATGCGATCTGGCAGCGCGCTGGCCGGATCGATGTCGCGGTCGAACGTGAGTACGAGAGCGGTGGTCGGAGTGAGCCCAGTTGCCAGCGGTGGTTCGATGCTGAGCAGTTGCAGCGTGGTGATTGCGGTGGGCTCGATGTGGCCTGGGGCGCCGCCTGCCGAAGGGCCGAAGGGGCCGCAGTCCGGGGCGGTGGTGCCTGGCGGGGTGATGCCCGCGGCAATGGCGGGGGAGGCGGTCGCGAGGCGGAGGTCGTCGGTGACGTTGCTGGTCGCGTACGCAGCCAGCGAACCTGGGGCCGTGAATGCCTGTGGGGCGCGGTCGAGAACCAGCGTGCTGCCGGTTATCTGATTCACGACGAGGCGGCGTCCATCGTCCGCGGCAACGACGTTGTTGCCCAAAGCAAAGCCGGTGACGCTGGCGACGGTGACCGAACCCTGCGAGTGGGCGCTCGCGAGGGCGAAGGCCCGAGGTGCGCGCACAAACACGTCCTCCGTGGCCGCGGCGACCACGTTCGCCGCGCCGATGGCGGACGTCAGCAGGCTAGCCTGACCGAGCGCGATGCAGTCCACAGCCGAGGCGGTGACGTTCTCGCTGCGTAGTCCACCGAGCTGGTTGCCGGCGAAGCCGCAGTGGGAGGCGAGCAGCGTCTTGTTGCCGGTGCCAGCTCGCGCGCCGTAGCCGAGGTTGCCGGCGAGCCAGCTCGCGGTGAGTACCACTTCGCCGGCGTTCGTTTCGCTGGTGACCAGCACGCCATCCGTGGCATTGGCCGTGCAGCGAAGGCGCTCGAGCCGGTACGTGCCCTCGGCATCGGCGTCGATGTGCACGCCGGCGAGGCGGTTGGCGCGGGCGATGCAGCCGCGCACGGCGATGGTGGCGGCGAAGCCTGGTGCAAACTCGTGTTCCTGGTCGAGAAGCAGGCCATCGAGGCCGTTCTGTTCGAAGGCGCAGTTCTCGAGCAGCACGTGGAACGTGCCCGGTGTGGTGGCGAGCGGTGCAGCTGCGAGGTCGGCATCGAGACCTTCAAACACGTTGCCGAAGAAGCGACAACCGGTCGCGACGAGCGAGACCTCGCCACCCGAAGGGGCTTCCAGGTTGTCGATGTCGGCACCCTCCTGGCCATTGGCATCAAACTGACTGAGGTCGAAGCGCAGATCGATGGGGCCCGCCGAGGACAGCCCGTCGGAGCCGTTCTCGGTGATCGTGCAAGCGACGACCTGCAGGTGACGGTTGGGGGTTGGCACGGTGACCTTGGCGCGCACGCCGCGATCGGTGCAGCGGCGCACGATCAGGGCGCGCAGTTCGACGTCGCTGTCCGTGATATCGATGCCTTCGGTGACCGTATTGCGGCCATCGATGAGCAAGCCGTCGATCGTGCCGTCACTGCCACCGCCGATCACCTCGACGATCTGGAGGGTCGCGGAGCCGACCAGTTGGGTGGCGCCTGCGGCGACGTCGCGGGTGGCCAGCGCGAACGTGCCATCGAAGCCCCCGGCGAGATGCACGTTGGCGCCCAGGGAATAGGGGCCGTTTGCATACTCGCCATCGCGGACCCATACGTTGCCGCCGTTCAGCGATCCGGCGACGAGCAAGGCATCCTGCAGGTTGGGGAACGCGGTCGCCGGCGAAGTCCCGTTGGCGGTGTTCGGATTGGCGGTTGCATCGACGTAGATCGGTGCTGCAGGGCGCGTGCGAACCACGGTGCCGACCGGGGTCCAAGCCGTGGTCCCCGTGGCACGAATGGCGAGCCCGAAGAACGTGTCGATGCCGTCCGTGAGTCCCGTGAGAAGCACCGGGGACGTCAGAATGCCGGTGACCACAGGGGTCGTTCCATAGATCGACGTGGGGCTGGTGCCCTGGAACAGGGCCGCCTCAAAGCCCGTTCCCGGCAACGCGATATCGAGCCGAACCTCGCCACTGCCAGCGGCGGCGGCGCGAATGCCACTTTGCTGCGCCGAGGGCGCAACCGGTGGTGTGGTCGGGGGCCGGATCGGACCCGTCGTTGGTGTGGAACTGCCACCACCGCCGCCGGAGCAGGCGGTTGCGATCAGGACGAAGAGGGACAGGGTTGGTAGCGAGCGCATCATGATCAGAAGCTGAATCGAGCCGTGAATTCGAGGAGGTTGGCGGCCGCGTCGTTGGCGAATGCATCGCCGGGTTGAAACCGGGCCGCGACGAGTTCGAGCGAGATGCCACCGCTGGCGCGGTACCCGAGCACGAGATCGATCTCGGTGCCGAGGTCGGTGGACAGGCCAGTTGGCGAGGTCCGCAATCCCGAGTCCGGGTTGCCTTGAGCCGCGGTGTCCTGGCGGTAGGAGTGCAGCAGCAACGACAACGAGGTGTTCGCGAAGGGCCGAACGGCGCCGACGACGGAGGTCACCATGAGGTTGCTGAGTTCCGGATCGAACAGTTCGCCGTAGTAGCGAACACTGGTCACACCACCCAGTTTGTCGTTGTTGTCCTGCAGGCCCGTTTGGCGATATCCCTCGGTTGTGCTGCTGTCCGTTTCGCCGCTGCCAAAGGCGATCCCGGCGCCCAGCGTCGGACGACCCCAGCAGTCGAAGGCGTAGAGCACGCCGAGATCGAATGCATGGCCTTGCACGTCGCGGTTGCCGACCTTGCCGCGGGCGGCGCCGAGTTCTAGCCAGTGGCCAAACCCGTACTTCGGTCGCGAGATGGACCGCACGCCGAACAGCATCGGCTCGAAGTGCGCCGCGGTGTCGTCGGTGCGCTGCAGGCAGTACGCACCGAGCATCCAGTCCTGCGCCACCTGCCAGCGCAGGTGGCCGACGTAGAGACCCGTGTCTTCGTAGGCGTTCGGTTCGGCCGCGCCTTCGCGTCCGACCGCGCCGCCGAGTTCGAACTCCAGGTCACCAAACTGTGCGACGGCGCGAATGCCGTCGACAACTTCGTCGTAGAGCCATTCGCGTTCTTCGTCGAAGTCCTGCCGCCCGACGACCAGTTGCAGGCTGTCGTGCAACCGCAGCGACGCGAACGCGCGCGTCAGTTCGAGGATGTCCTCGTGCGTGTCGGTGCCACCATCCCGCCACGTGTCAGCGCGTCCAAACGACACTTCGCCCATCACATAGCTGCCGCTATCACCCAGCAGCCACAGGGCATCGAGTTTGGCCTTGGCTTCGGGTTTGGTGCGATCGCCGCGGTTGTTGGGGTCGAGGTCGAACTCGTCGTTCCATTCCACCCTCGTCGAGGCCTGGCCACCGATGCGCAACGAGTCGCCTAGTCGGATGCTGAATGGGACCGCCTTCTGGTCGTCGGCCATGAACAGCGACAGCGGGTCATTGGGATCGCGTCCGCCGAGGGTCGATACCTCGACGTCCTGACTCACCGGCAGGGAGATGCCGCCGAGATCCAGCCGGCCAAGGTCGGGATCGATGTTGCGGAGTTCACCGGTGATCTTCCACTTGTCCCTCGCCGTGGACTGCCGCAGCGTGCGTGTGCGAAACCCGGTCTCTTGATTGGCGCGCGCCTTAAGGCGAACCCAGTCACCAGCAGCTGGAGTGAATGGCGGCACCGCCGTCTTCTGTTCGCTCTCGAACTCGGTCGTTGCTTCGATCGCGAAGTCGCTGCCGAGCATGCGCAGGCGTTCGGCGGTTGCCGATTCCACAGGGCCCGTCAGTTCGACCTTGTCAGACTTGTCGTCGGTGCTGCGAGGTACCTCCACGATGCTGTCGATGCGCGGTTTGCCATCGACCACGCTGCCCTTCGCTTCGACGAAGCGGCCGGTGCGGAGTTGGGAGAGCCCGGACATTCGCGACGCCGTGCAGGCAGTGCAGGCGAGCAGCAGGAACAAAGCGGTGCGGTTCACAGAAGTTCATCCAGCAAGGTGAGGGACTCGGAGCGGAGTTGGGTGACCAGGGTGGTCCAGCGTGGGCGCAGCGCGTAGACGCCACAGAGGCGAGCGCGGACCATGCACCGGAAGGCGCGGGTGGCGTGGGCGTCGGGGGTCATCCCGCAGCGGGCGAGCAGCACGTCGGCAAACCCCTGGTCGCGCCCGGTCTGTTGCAGATCGCGAAGACGGATGTGTTCGGCGAGGTTGGCGAGATCGAAGCGTGCGTCGCCGATCGAGACGCCTTCGAGGTCGATCAAGCTGATGCGATCGTCGTCGACGAAGATCTGCTTGTCGTGGAGGTCCCCGTGCACAAACGCCGTGGCGCGGTTGCCCTCGATGTCTGGCAGCGTTGCTACCTTCGCGGCCAGTTCGTGCAGATCCCCGTGTTGGGCGGCACCCTTCTGCAGCATGGCAGTGGTCGCCTTGCGCACGGCTGCGAAGTCGAGGACTGGCAGTTCGTCGTCACCATGCGTGTAGGCGAGGGCCATCAAGCCGCGAGCGATGTGGGTCACCGGGGGCAGCCGACCTTCCGCAAGCAAGGCGCGAAGCGAATCCCCGGG
>JADZDL010000330.1 GCA_020851075.1 Planctomycetota bacterium
GAGACCTCGCGCATCGCGATGCGACGCAAGCCCGGATCGCCGGCCCCGAGCAGCGGCGTGAGCAAGGCCACCCGATCCGGCAGGTCCTTCTGCACGACGAGTTCGGCGACCGCCATCTGCACGCGCGAGGACGGCACGGCCAGCAGCGGCAACACCGCCGCAAACCCGCCCGGAAAGCCGAGCGACTGCATTTGGTCGAGGGCTCTGAGCTGCACCTTCCAGTCCGGGTGGCGCAGGAACCTCTCCAGGTAACCCTGCAAGGTCTCCGGTGCGAACTTGCCCTGGCAGAACAACCGCAGTACGGCCAAAGCCGCTGCCGGTTCGAGCATGCCCACCACGGGCGTCATGAACTGCAGCCAGAGCGTCTCGCCGATGACGAACCACACCATGTCCTGCTTGTCTTCCGGCAGCTGCGCGAGTTCAGCCGCAAACGTGCACGCAAACGCCTGCTCGCGCCGTTCGCGCAGCACTTGCGCCGCCGCGCGCTGCACCGCCGTCGACTTGTCGCACATCATCGACAGCAGGAGCGTCGTGCAACCTTCGGTCGTGGTCGTACGCAGCCAGTTGAGGAAGGCCTTGCCGAGCGTCGAGTCGCGTGGCGCGAGGATCGAACCCGTGATGAGCGGCATCGAGTACACGGAGAAGGCCGCCAGCAGATCGAAGAACTCGACGCGCTGGTGGCTCGCAAACTGCTTTACGACCGCGCCGAACACCTGCCACGCGGCGGCCTGGGTCGGCGACTTCTCGAAGCCCGCACCACCTGCCATCGCGCGTTCTTCGCGCAGGTCGCGCGCCAGGCCGCGCAGGTGCTGCACGAGCGCATCGAGCACGACTTCGCGCACCTCGGGCAGCGGATCGGCGACGCCAACCTGCAGCAGTTCGACGCTCGACAGATCGCCGAGTGCGGCCACGAGCCGGAACGCCGCGAGACGCCGCGGATCGCGCCCCGCCACGATCTTGCTGCGGGCCACGCGCAGGTACTCTTCGCTGCGCCGGCGCACTTCGGCTTGTGGCTGCGGCAACAACGACGGGAAGTGGTCAACGATGAGGTCGAGGCGATTGGCCTTGTGGGTGTCGGCGAGCACCTGCAACGCCGCCATCTGCAGCGCTTCGAGCGGTTCGGCGAGAGCCGCCTCGCAGCAGGCCAGCAGGCGCTCCTGCGGCAATCCGGCGAGACAGGTGAAGGTGGCGGCGATGCTCACGGTGGCACAATCGGGACGGTGTCCCATCCGCAATTCGGCCAGCGATGGGCCCCGCCATGAGCGCCGGGCAGTCTCAGGTTGACACAATCGGGCGGCGGCCCATGGCATGGTCAACTCGGCATGCGCAACTCCGCTAGGGCCGGCTCACCACGAGGCGCGATCCCTAATCCTGCGTTTCGTCAACGACGGGCGCCAGCCCTTCGATCTCGACGATCGCCGGCGTGATCACGTCCCGTTCGCCGCCGTGCACGTCGACCCACACTTCTTCGACGCCGACACACTCGCCATTGCGCCAGCGGGTGCGCAGGAAGTGCGACAGCTCTTCGCCGCGATCGTTCTGGCGCACGCGCGGCACGTAGGCCGCGTTCAAGAACAACGTGTTGTCGCGGCGCACGAAACGACTGCGTTCGGCACCGCGCGGATGCACGAGGCGATGGTGCATGTGGCCCGCGATCACTGCGCGCACACGCAGGCCGAAACCTTCGATGCGCTGGATCGCGAGCGCCAGATCGCGGTCCCCCCAATCGCCACCGGGTTTGCCGAAGTCCTTGCCAAAGATGTCATGCGTCTGCTCGCCGAGCCCCAACGGGCCGTTGTGCGCGAGGATGACGATGTCGCGATGCTGGGCCTGGCGCGCCGCGTCGACGATCGCCGCCGCCGACTGCCGCATGGTGTGGATGCCGTAGATCTCGTCGTAGAGTTCGGGGCTGCGCAGGCTCTCGCCACCCCAGGAGAACGGTCGCGCGCCGATCACCGAGATGCCCGCCCGCGGCACTTCCCGCACCGCATAGGCGATGTGGTCGTCGCCGAGCACGGCGAGGCACTCGCGCAACTTCTCGGTCGAGGTGCGGCGGCCAAAACTCTGCCACGCATCGTGGTTGCCGAGGATCACGACCTTGGGCACGGGAATGCGCGCGACGACGCGCACGATCTCGACGTCTTCATCCCCGAGATCACCCACGAAGAGGGATAGATCGGGTCGCGATCGCTCTAGGAACGCGGCGTCAGCAGGACGCCACCACCGGTGGACATCGCCAATGACCGTCAGGTTCGCAGCGGGCTCGTTGGGACGGGATTGCAAGGGCGAGAAAAGTAGCGACGAACGGCTCCTGAGTATCGCCGGATTGGCGAAACCTGCACGTTTTCGCGGCGGATGTCCGACCCCGCCGGACCGCTACGGACGATGCACGATGCGCCGCAGCGCCACCAGCCAGGCGCGGACCTCGGCTTCGGTGAGCCCGGCGCGGTAGAACGGCTGCATGAGCTCGCCGATGGCGTCGGTTGGCCGACTCTTGCCGGCCCAGATCGAGGCCAGCAGGCCCTCGGCAAGGCAACGTTCGAGGTGCTGCATCATCGCGGCACTCGCCACCGGAACCGGCGCGGGCGCCGGCGCTTCGCCGTGTTGTCCGGGCTCGCGCGCAATCGCCGCTACATATAACTCCGACGCGTAGAGCAGCACGGCCTGCGCGAGGTTCAGCGACGACTGCTCCTTTGCCGTCGGGATCATCGAGAGGTCGTGGCAACGCAGCAGTTCGTGGTTGCCAAGGCCACTCTCTTCGCAGCCGAACAACAACAAGGGCGCGCCGCGTTCGGCACTGCGTTCGGCCACCTGCCGTGGCGATAGCAACCGCTGCCCAGGCAGCGGCCGGTTGGTGGTGCCCACGATCCAGGTTGCGTTGGCGATTGCACTGTCGATTGACTCGGTCGACACCGCGCCTTCGAGCACGTCACCACTCTCGACGGCCATGCGGTACGCGTCAGTCCACGAACTGATGCGCGACCCCACGATCGTGAGCCGGTGCAGGCCGAAGTTCTTCATCGCGCGCGCCACCGCGCCGAGATTGCTGGCGCCGCGCGGTTGCAGCAGAACGATGTGCGTGTCGCGATGCGCCATGACGACGGGGCTCACGCCTCGATCAAGCCGTGCCGAACGAGCTTCTCGCGGTACGTGGTGCGCGGCACACCAAACATCTCCGCGGCGCGCGTGAGGTTGCCGCCCGCAGCCGCCAACGTGCGCTGCAGCGCGTCCTTCTCCTGCGCTTCGAGGCGCTCCTTCCAGGTGCCCAGAACCGCGTCGGCCGGGGCCTTGGGAGCCTCGCCACCGGTCGCCGAAGTCGAGGTCACCACCGCCCCCGGGGAAGGCAATCGCGCCCGATCGAGATCGAGATGCGACGCCAGCAGGGCACCACCACCCGCGCGCAAGGCGGCGCCTTTGATCACGTGGCGCAGTTCGCGAATGTTGCCGCGCCACGGTTCGCTGAGCAGCCGCGCATGGGCCTCGGGCGAGAGCGCCTGCACCTCGCTGTAACCGAGTTCTTCGGCCGCTTCGGCGAGGAACCGCGCCGCCAGCATGCCAAGGTCTTCGGGACGCTCGCGCAACGGCGGCAACAGGATCTCGAGTTCGCGCAGCCGGTAGTAGAGGTCCTCGCGAAAGCGCCCTTCCTGCACCATGCGCTCGAGGTCCTGGTGCGTTGCCGCGAGAATGCGCACGTCGACGCGGATCTGCCGCCGCCCACCAATCGGCATCACGACACGATCCTGCAGCACCCGCAGGATCTTCGCCTGCAGATCGATCGCCATGTCGCCGATCTCGTCGAGGAAGATCGTGCCGCCGTGCGCTTCTTCGAAGTGCCCGCGACGCGCTTGCACCGCGCCCGTGAATGAGCCTTTCTCATGGCCAAACAGCATGCTCTCCATGAGCTGCTCGGGGATCGCCGCGCAATTGACGGGCACGAACGGCCCCTTGCTGCGCCGCGACAGATCGTGCAGCGCTCGCGCAATGACCTCCTTGCCGGTGCCGGTCTCACCGCGCAACAACACCGTGTAGTCCGCCGGCGCGTAGAGCTTCACCCGCTGCACGAACTCGGCGCACGCAGGACTCGCGGTCTCGAGCGCCCAGTGCGGCACGTTCGCAGCGCCGTTCTCGCGATCGAGCAGACTGCGCACGAGCACCCGATTGCCGAGCGCCGTCGCGAGAATGCGGCTGCAGAACGCCACGCGCTGCAGATCCTCGGCCGACAACGTCGCCCCATCGCGCGTGCAGTCGGCGTAGATGACACCGAGCGTCTTGCCGAGCGCTTGGATCGGCAGCGCCACCGCCGCGGAGATGCCTTCGCTGCGCACGCTGTGGAAGGTGCGCGCCACGGGATCCGAAGCCGCGATCGGCACGTGCACGACGCGCCCCGATTCGCGCACCTGATCGACGAGCGAACGGCTGATGCGGAACGGCCGGCGATCGTCGGGCCGCGCCATGAAGAACGACTGCGCCGCGTCGTCCTGGTCGAGCACGACGTGCACCCGATCCGCCCCCGTCGCGCGCAGGATCGCCGCCATCGCCGCGGGCACCATCTGCTCCTGACTCTTCAGGCCTTCGAGATGATCCGCCATCTCCATGAACGTCTGGTACCAAGCCCCGACCGGCGAGCCGGGTGCTGGCGCCAACGCGCCCGGGTCGATCTCCTGGATCGCATCCCCTTGGTGCTCAGCGCGGTAACGCAACTTCACGAGCGCTGGACCGACGTTGAGCACATCCCCATCGAGGAAGTTCTCGAAGCGACCACCGACGTTGCCGGTCGCACAGCGGATCGGGAACGGCAGGCCAGGTTCGGCGCGCACGCGCAATCGCCCACGTTCGTCGCGCGCCACTTCGAGCACGCGTCCAAAGACCGAGGGCAGATCCAAGGTGACCGGGCACCCGGACTTCGTCCCGCCGATCCAGAAGGTATCGGCGTCGATCTCCACCTCGCGGGAGCCGGAACGGTCGGTGACTTCGAGGCTGACTGGCATGCGTCGGATTATCGCCAGCCGCAGCCCAATGGGCAGGGGGGTCGTCGGTTTTCCGTCGAAACCCCCTCTCTCCCCAGGGGCTCCCGTGAGATACAGTTCTTTCCCGCCCCACCACCCTCCTCACGGAGGCGGGCAAACCTGCCAATTCCCACGGAACGCAACCGGCCCCCGCTTGCGTCCAAGTCCTCCACCCATGCCCGCCGCCACCACCCGAGGCACGGACCGGCTGCTGCACAGCTCGCCGGACCGAACCCTGTACACGACGCTCGATAGCCGGTCGGGGCAGTCCGTCGTGGGCAAGGTGTTCGTGCGTGGCTCCCAGGCTGACGCCGAGCGCGAACTGGCCATGGGGCAACTCGTCGCCCACCTCGAAGTGGCGGCCTACGACCGCGCGGAAGTCGACCCGGCGAGCGGGCGCCCGTGTTTGTTCGGGGCCTTCTACGAAGGCACCGACCTCGACCAGCTCGTCGCCCAACAGGGTGCCCTGCCGCCCGCCCGCGCGCTCGCGATCCTGGAGCCCGTCGCGCGAACCCTGGCCGCGATGCATGCCCTGCGCACGAAGGCGCTGCCAAACGGCATGTGCCACGGCGACGTGAAGCCGAAGAACCTGCTGCTCGCCGCGTCGACGACGCGCCTGCTCGACTTCGAACACGCGCGCGCGATCGGCGGCGGTGCTGGTCCAGTGCACGATTTCACGGGCGGCACCCGCGCGTTCGCCGCGCCCGAGGCCGCGGTTGGCCGCCCGCCGAACGCGGCGTTCGATGTCTTTGGTTTTGGCGCCACGCTGCAGTGGCTGCTTCGTGGTGGGGCAGAACCAGGACCGCACCTGCCCCC
>JADZDL010000331.1 GCA_020851075.1 Planctomycetota bacterium
CACTCACGGGCCGCGGCGGGGCGTCTCTCCTGTGCGCAAGAGTCGGTCGATGGGGATGAGTTCAGCCAGTCGCAACAGCATGTCGGAAGGACTGGGACTCGGTAACCTCGCGATGTCCAGGCCCAGGCCCAGGTGCACGGGTGCCGCAGCCGTCCTACCCTGCACCGTTCTGGTCGCGCTGGGCCGAGACCTTGGTGCACACGTTCGAGGCCCTGCCGAAGCCCCTGCCCTCAATCGCCGATGCCGACTCGCAGCCCGCGTGACAGGGTGAATCCGTTTGGGGCCGTAGCGTCGAACGCGGCCGCCTGGAAGAAGAGGTCGACACCGACGAAGGATGTGTTGTTGGGGATCGCCATGGACGAAGTCGTGAATCCGGCTGGCGACGTTGCCAACAGCAGGACCGCTTGCCCTGGCTGCACGAGCAATGTGCAGCCGGCGACGTTCTGGTTCGCAGCGGAGGCCGCGCCTAGCAGCGCGATCAGCGAATTGCCAGGGGCGCGCAGAACGTCGATGCCGAAGTCCGCGGTTCCGGGGCGTGGCCAGCTGTTGGCGGCGAGATCGAGCGCGCCCGTGGTACACGCTGTCCCGTAGTGGGTCGTCGTGGCGGCGGTGCTGCAGAACGAGAACAGGTTGTAGAAGTCGGCAAGGAGCAGGCCCTGCGTGTATGGCCAGCCAATGACGTCGGGGCCGGCCAGGGCCCTGTCCGCGATCGGCAACGGGACCCAGCTCTGGCCATTGAACGCCCAGAACATGCCCGGCGAACTTTGGCTGACCATCACAACCACTGCGCGTTGTACGTCGAAGGCCAGGGAGTGAAGCGCCGCGGGTGGCTGAGGCGTGGTGATGGCCGACCAGTCGACGCCGTTCCACTCCCACGTATCGTTAAGCTGTGGCGCGCCCGATCGCATCACGAGCACACCCCGGGCAAGGTCACATGCCATCTGGGCACCGGCGCGCGCCGGTGGGATTGTTGCCGGCAAACGCTGTTGCCAGGCAGTGCCGTTCCAGACCCAGGTTTCAGCCATCGCGTTGTTCCCGCTGTCGACTCCGCCGAACAGCACGACTTCGCCGCGCAGCCAGTCGTAGCAGATGGCGGCCCCCGGGCCATCGACCGGCCCCTGGTTGCTCAGCAGTTGCCAGTTGGTGCCATCCCAGCCCCATAGGTCGCTGAGGTACTGCGATGTGGCGGGGTCGAAGCCGCCGTACCGATACACCATCGAAGGCCCGGTGCAGAGCGCGAAGCCCTGACGCAGCGGGGCTGCAATGCCGGCCACTGCGGCCCACGAAGTGCCATTCCAGACCATCGTCTCGGCCGAGATCGAAGAGGCCGACTGCCCGAGATGCAGGACCCCGTCGCCAAGGGGGGTCGCCGTGGTGGTTCCTTGCCCCAAACCAATTGGCTGCACCTGCTGCGACAACAGTTGCCAGCGAGTGCCGTTCCAGGACCACATGTCCTGGGCCGGCAGCAGACCATGGGAGCCGCCGACCAGAACGCATTCCGCGGTCGCATTGTCGTACGAGAACGCCGCGCCGTTTCGGTAGCTCGGGCTCGGCGTCGTCGCAGCCACCTGGGCCCAGGTGGTGCCATCGTATTCCCAGACATCGGTCTGTGTGAGGCCGGCGCCCAGATACCCGCCAAACAGGACCGTTCGACTCCGCCCGGCATCGTAGGCAATCGCGCTTGGAGCGCGTGGCTGGGGAGCATTGGCGGCCGGCACCATGCTCCAGGTCGCCCCGTCCCACTCCCAGGTATCGTCAAACAGGGTCTGCTGCGAGGGGCCGGCCACACCCCCGAATAGCACCACGCGAGAACGGGCAGTGTCGTAGCAGGCAACGGAGCTGCGCGCCGGTGGGCTCAGGGCAGGAGTTCGCTGCGTCCAGGTCGTGTCGTGGAATACCCAGGTGTCGGCCAGGTCCACCCAGCTCTGCCATGCTGGCTTGCCACCGAAGAGAACGATCTCATCGCGCGCCCCGTCGTAGGCGATGGCCCCACCGATGCGACCCGAGGGTTGTGTCGATGACGAGATCGTTTGCCATTCGACACCGTCATGGACCATCGTGGCGAGGTCGAAGGCGGGATTCAGACCCAGCATCACGGCGCGGCCACGGTTCGTGTCGTAGGCCATCGTTTGCCAGGTGCTCTGCACGTCGATCAACGAGTTGGGGCGACGGAGCCAGTGGATTCCGTCCCATTCGATCGTGTCACCTCGCCGACCGAGCGCGATCATGCGGCCGCGGGCGACATCGTAGGTGGCGGCGATGTAGCCAGAGCTGTCGCGCAGTCGCAGCTCCTGGGCGCAGGCAGTTGCGTTGCTCAGCGCGGCGGCCAATGCCGTGGTCAAGGCGACGGTGACAGCGTGGATGCTGGAGCGCGAGAACGCGAATTCGGAGGTGCTCATGGTGGCGATACGTGACAACGGTACCGAGGTCACGCCATGAGCGATGCCGCTCGAAGCCGTTCTTCGAGGCGCACGCGTGCATTTCCGCACAGCCGCTCGCCAGCGAAAGGCCGCGGTTTGACAGCCGGGGCGAGCCGGGCTCGCAGGCTCCTGCTCACGCGTTGGCTTCGACTCGGTAGGATCGGACGAATACTATGCACTTCAAAGACGCTGCCCTGCTCCTCATCGCCGGACTCTCCGCTTGCACCGCCGCTGAGGACGAGAATCGGCAAGCCGTTTCTGAGGTGCTGGGTGTTCATCGCACTGTGGCCGACTCGTTGGCACCGTTGAAGGCGCGAGCGGAGTATGCGGCGCTGGATGACCGAGCCGTCGAGTCGCTCGCTCGCGCGGCCGAAGCGCACTGGTCGAGAGAGTTTTCCGGATTCTCCTACCAGAAGGTGGAGCGGTTCTCCGCCGGCGGAGCCTCTCACTGGATCTCGATCTGGGTGCACGAGCGAACGGGTCTCGAGTTCGTCTTGCTGCCAGGGGGGAAGTTCCGGATGGGATCCCCCGCGGAGGAACTCGATCGTCAGGACGACGAGCTGCAGCACTGGGTCACCTTGGACCCCTTCCTGATCGCTCGAGCCGAGTGCACGCAGAGGGCCTGGGCAAGGCTCGCAAGCGAAGCGGGCGTCGCGCCAGATCCTTCGCGCTTCGAAGGCTCGGACCTCCTGCCCGTCTCAAGCGTCAGCTTGCACGACATCAAGTCCTGGTGTCGGGCCGCACACGTGAGCCTGCCGACCGAAGCGCAGTGGGAGTTCGCGTGCCGCGCAGGAACGACTTCCGCTTGGACCATGGGTGACGACCGGCGCGAGTTGGCCAGGTTCGCCAACCTCGGCAGTGCGGACTGTCCGCAGGACTGGATCAATGCCGATGTCAAGATCACCGAACCGTGGTTGGACGGATACGGCAACGCGCTCTCGGTCGCCGGTTCCTTCAGCGCGAATGCATTCGGCCTCTACGATGTCCACGGCAACGTCAGAGAGTGGTGCCGAGACGATTACGTCGCCTATGAGACTCCGGCCGCGAGAGGGACGGGCCTTCGAACAGGCAACTCCCGACTCGCCGTTGCCCGGGGGGGAAGCTTCAACGGCACGGCGCGAATCGCGCGCTCGGCTGAACGCAACAGCGACGAGGGGATCCTGCACCGACACTTCGGGTTTCGTCCCTGCGTGGATCTCCCTTGATGCCGAGCCGTCTGTGAGAAGCCTCTGGCAGTCGACGGGGTTCTCACTGACGGGTTGGAAGGACGCAGGGCGCACGTGGTCATGACGAAGCAGGTGCTGATGGAGCGGCTGTGCGCGTTGGTGCCGCGGCCGCGGCGGCCGATCGCTGGGCTTTCCTGCCCGCGAGTTCCGCTGGTTGTTCTCGCTGCGCCGACGAAGCGCCGATGCCGCCTTTTCTTGCGCAGTTCTCCGGTACGTTCGGACGCCCCTGGCATTCTCCCCATGGGCTCGGCGCCGCAGCACCTCGTTTCATGCTGTCTGCCGGCCATGCCCGGATTCGCGAACCCAGGAGTGACCCGATGACGACTGTCCTGCCCCGTGGTGTCTGCAATGCCATCTTGTTGTTTTCGCCCTTGGCTGCCCTCGTAGCGCAATCCGACTGGGCCCAGGTCGCCGGTGGTCCATCCCAGCGCTCCGGCCCCTACATGGTCTTCGACTACCTTCGAGAACGCGCGGTCCTGTTCGGGGGCAATGGCGGCGGCACGGCCTACCTGAGTGACACGTGGGAACACGATGGGAGTGGTTGGTCCCTGCGGACCACGGCGGTTGCTCCAACCGCTCGCACCAACGGCGCCGCCACGTTCGATGCGATCCGTGGTCGCCTGCTCGTGTTCGGCGGGTTCAACGGAGCCTACTTCAACGACACATGGGCCTGGGACGGTGCGACTTGGACGCAGGTGGCTGCTGGGGGGCCGTCATCTCGCTCGGGCGCGGCCATGGCCCACGACCGCGGCCGCGACCGGGTCGTGCTGTTCGGCGGATCCCCGGGCGGAACGTCGCGCTTCGGCGACACGTGGGAGTTCGATGGGTCGTCCTGGATGCAGATGCCGGTGCCAGTCGGCGGGCCCAGCGCCCGCACGACCGAATTGGCCTATGACGAGGCTCGCGGCAGAGTCGTGATGTTCGGCGGCGCTCCCAGTTCGGGCACGCTCGCCGACACCTGGACGTGGGATGGAGTCGCTTGGAGCCAGCTGGTCACTTCCATGGCGCCACCGGCGCGCTGGCGACACGGCATGGACTACGACCGTGCTCGCCAACGCATCGTCGTGTTCGGTGGCAGCGCAGGTACCACGAACCACAGTGACACGTGGGAGTTGACGGGTAGCACCTGGGCGCAGGTGGTCACGGCGAACGTGCCGACCGGCCGCTACCTGCCTGGGTTCGCCTGCGACAGCAGTCGGGACACCACCATGGTGTTCGGCGGCAACAACGGTGCGAGCCTCGCCGATGGCTGGGAGCTGGCCATGCCGCAGCGCGCGAGCTACCGACGCGCTGGCGCCGGCTGCGCCGGGAGTCTCGGCGTACCGAGGCTCCGGAGTGCGGTGGGACTGCCGTGGGTGGGCACGACGTTCAGTCCGGAGGTGACCGGTGTGCCGGCGCCGGGCCTCGCCTGGTTCGTGTTCGGGTTCGACGCCACGATCTGGAACGGACTGCCGCTGCCGTTGGACCTTGCCGGCTTCGGCATGCCGGGCTGTTCGCTGCGCACGGATGCGTTTGCCACGGTCCTGTTGGTCACCGCCTCGAACACGGCGACGTGGTCGTTCCCCATCCCGAACGCACCGTGGCTGCTGGGGGTTTCGTTCTACAACCAGGCGCTGGTCATCGATCCGGGCGTCAACGCCGCTGGGGCGGTGGTCAGCGATGCGATGCGCGGGACGTTCGGCTCCCTCTGATGGGGCCGGCGTCGGCGAGACGATCAGCACGCCTCGTCAGCGGGGAAGCCTCGCGAACACCTCGCGGTGGAACTTCCAGAACCCATAGCCGAGCACCCGCAGGGGGTCGTGCGGCACGTCAGGGAGTTCGACGTAATCGTGCGGAATGCGGAGTTCCTGCAGGTGCACGTTCGGTTCTCGGTTTGTTGGCAGCGTCTCGTCGAGCCGACCGACCACCTGACGGATCCGCGGGCCCGCGCGCAGCGCCTCCTGGTGGTCGATCGCTAGCTGCCACGGGCTCATCTGGCGGAACACCGGGAGGTCGCCGCCGTAGACGCGGCGCAGCATCTGCAATTGGCGTGTTAGGTCGACGCGCGGCGCCGACGTGAACTCACGCTGCAGCGGCCCACCTCCGACGGTCGACACGCCGGCGAACAAGCCAGGGTGCAGAAAACCGAAGCGCGCCGCCCCGTAGCCGCCCATGCGGAACCCCTCGACGATGCGGCCTTCGCGCGTGGCGATCGTGTGGAACAGGCGGTCGATGCGCGGCAGTTGGTCGGTACGCGCCCGCCAGGGCCGGGCAGATGAAGGGACTTCACGCGTTCCTCGCTCAGGCACACCCTCGTGGAAGGCCAGATCAATCTCCCGGGGGTGCTCGCCGCCATTGCCGTCGTGTGCTCAATCGTTGGCCCCTTCGAGAGGATCAACATGCGCTACCCGACCTTTGCCGCGCCCACCATCTGCGCGGCCCTTATGTTCGCCCCCGGCGTAACCGCCCAGGGCCATCCCATCTCCTTTCCCAATGCCGTCGCCGCTGGTGACGTCGACAGCGATTCGGCCGTGCTGTGGGCCGCCGTGGACCGGCCCGCAGCCGTGCTGTTCGAAGTCTCGCGCACGCCTGGTTTCCACTTCCCCGTGCGCCTCGCTTTCGACTTCGTGCCCTCGCCGGCGCAGCCCGCGAAGGCCGACGTCTGCGGCCTTCAGCCGGACACGCGCTACTACTACCGCGCCCTGGTTGCGGGACGTTCCTCGCTCACCGGCACCTTCCGCACCACGGCGTTGCCGGGCACGCAGCGCGGCCTGCGCTTTGGCGTCTCCGGCGATTGGCGCGGCGAACTCGCTCCCTACCCAGCCGTGCGGAACGCCGACCAGCGCCTCGACTTTTTCGTCGCCCTAGGCGACACCATCTACGCCGACTACCCGTCGCCCGCGGTACCGCTGCCCCAGGCGAGCACGCTGGCCCAATACCGCGCCAAGCACCGCGAGGTCTATGGCTCGCGCTTCGGCCTGAACGCGCTCGGCGATCTCCGGCGCGCCACGGCGTGGTTCGCGACCATCGACGACCACGAGGTCACCAACGACTTCGCCGGCGGCGCGCCGCCCGCTTCGGATCCGCGCTTCCTGCCGAGCAACTCGCCGGTCATCAACGGCACCCCGCTCTACCAGCGCGGCCTGCGCGCGTTCGTCGACTACAACCCGATCGGCAACGAACGCTACCACAACACCAACAGCGCCCGGTTCGATGGAGCGCCGCGCCTCTACCGCCACCGCCGTTGCGGTGACGACGCGGCCTTGTTCGTGCTCGACGCACGGTCGTTCCGCGACACCGAGCTGCCCGGCGTCAGCAACCCGAACAACCCTGCCGAGATCTTCCAGTTCCTCGTCAGCGCTTTCGACACCACGCGAACCATGCTCGGCAGCGTCCAGTTCGCCCAACTGCGCCAGGACCTGCTCGCTGCGCAACAGGCGGGAGTCACGTGGAAGTTCTTGTTCGTGCCCGAGCCGATCCAGAACCTCGGCGTGATCGGGGCATCCGATCGCTTCGAAGGCTACGCCGCCGAACGCACAGCGTTGCTCTCGTTCATCGTGGCGCAGGGCATCCAGAACGTCGTGTTCGTCACCGCCGACCTGCACGGCACGTTCGTCAACAACCTTACCTACAGCAATGGCCCCGGCCAGGCGCAGATCGCCACCGGCGCTTTCGAAGTGATCACTGGCGCAGTCGCCTTCGACGCCCCGCTCGGTCCGTCGCTGATCGAAATCGGCGCCCTGGCTGGCCTGCTGACGCCCGCGCAGGTGGCCTTCTACCAATCGCTGCCGCGCGCCGGCAAGGACGCCTTCGTGCGCAACCTCGTCGACAGTGCGATCACGCCGCTGGGCTATGACCCACTCGGCCTCGAAGGCAGTCCGATCGATGCAACCCTGGAAGCGGGCAGCTATGTGGCCACGCACACCTACGGTTGGACCGAGTTCCAGGTCGATGCCAACGACCAGTCGCTGCGCATCATCACGTGGGGCATCGATCCCTACACCGACGCCGCCCTGCTGAACCCAGCCACGGTGACCAACCGCCAGCCGGCGATCGTGCAGCAGTTCGTCGTGCGACCGCAATGACCTGGCGGCACCACGGCCGGCCATCCGCCGGCCGCGCGCCGCACCGGTCATTGGACGTGCAGCACCAGCGCCATCGCGGCCCCTTTGGGCGTGAATTGGCCGTTCGCCCGGCTCCGATGGCAAAGACCAACGTGGTCATCGCGCCGACCGGACAGACGGAGGAATGGGTTGACGGGTCGGAGCGCAGTGACGGCGACGAGCTGCTAGTCGAACGGTCGAGCTCGCGGCGGCCTCGGTGCAGGGTCGTGCGGCGCTCGGCGAACGAGCCGGAGAAGGGGACCAGCGGGTTGGTCGCGGACGCAGAACGAGCCGTTCGTGAAGAGTCCACCGTGCGCGGAGGTGGATGGGTTTTCGCTGCACGCGGCGGAGCTGGTGGAAGCGCGCGACCGGGATCGGCTGGAGCACCTGTGCCGGTATGCGGGACGCGCGGCGATTGCAGAGAATCGGCTCTCCGGATGCCAGCCATGGCATTCGCGGTCCTGGTGAGCTCACCACAACTCGCGAACGCAGCACTTCCTGCCCTTTGCCGAGCTTCGGCCCAGATTTGGACAACGCCGACTAGGACACGTCGTTCGCCGCATTCGTTGACGTAGTCGACTGCGGTGACTTCGCCGCGGCGTCCCCGAACACATCGGCGACCTCCGTGCTGAGCTTTCCGGTATGGACCGTAGTGGCGCGCACCACCACAACAGCCAACACAGCAGAGATCACCGCCATGGCATCGCCGAGCGCACCCCAGGACAGTGCAACGTGCCAATCGGACATCGTCTTCACGCCTTCCATCATCACCTGCGATACCCGCGCGACGATGCCGCTACCGAGATAGGTGGCCCACCACAGCCTCGGCACCCACCGCGCCTGCTCACGCATCGCATGGCCATGTACGGCACCGACGATCACGAACGGACCCCACAGGTGGAGAATCGGAACAAACCAACACCACACGGCATAACCAGGCTCATTCTCCATGCGCAGGCCCGTGGCACCCGCGTTTTCGTAGGCGCGGCGGATCCAGCGCAGGAAGGCAAT
Source organism: Planctomycetota bacterium (assembly GCA_020851075.1). Lineage (GTDB taxonomy): Bacteria > Planctomycetota > UBA1135 > UBA1135 > UBA2386 > JADZDL01. The sequence continues at coordinate 8,740 of JADZDL010000331.1, forward strand.
CGCCGTCAACACCAGCATGCCGAGGTTGACCCAGTGGAAACCCTGCTCGAAGCCGCCGAGCCTTTGCAGAATCGGATCCCCTTCGTTGAGGTAGCAGAACAAGAGGTAGCCGAGGCTGACCAGATTCAGCAACCCCATGATCGATAGACAGACGATCGCAAGCCGAGCGCGGCCGCGGTTGTCGAGAAACTTGTAGCGGCGGCGGGACACGGGCAACAAGGTAGCGACCGACCGACACCGCACCAGCCATGGCACGACGTGAATCCGATTGACGGATCAGGTCAACCAGACACACGCCATGGATCGGCGCTTCGTTCCGCACCAGGACGACCGGCCTGGTCGCCAACTCGCTGTGCTGCGGCTTGATTGGGTTCACCCAATCGGCAATTCCGCCCAATACTCGGCACCCACAATGCCAGCCGGGGTGCCCCCTGCTGACCTCGCCCGAGTTGACGATGCTGGTGACGCAGACTGCAGGAGTGGCGCGGTCGGCGTTCGCGTTGCCGCCTGCGTCGTCGCTGCTTGGTGTGCCGTTCTTCCAGCAGACGATCCCGCTCGAGTTGGATCTCGCCGGCGCGATCGTCGCGGTTCGGGCCAGCAACGCGCTGTCACTCGTGATCGGAACCTCCTGAGTTTTTGTGTCACGGCGCATCGGGGGTGTCGTTCCTGTGGGCGAGGTACCCCATGCAATTGCCCCGACTGGCTCGCGAATGTGTTGCTTTGCTCTGCCTGCTGGCTTCCCAAATCCTCGCGCAGTGCGAACCCGACTGGGCATCGGCCAACCCAAGGCCCGACCTCGCCGGCTCCAGTGTGTGCTCGACGCTCTGGGATCCAGACGGGGCCGGCCCCCTTGATGCCCAGCTGGTGGTCGGCGGCTACCAGCTTCTTGGCGGCACGCAACCGAGCAGCGGCCCAGTGGCAACCTGGGACGGCACCAAGTGGTCCGTCCTCGGCAGCGGCAACTTCGGTTCCGTGTTGGCCCTGACCGTATGGAACGGATCCTTGATCGCCGGTTCCGGCAACTCTGTCCTGTCGTGGAACGGTTCGTCGTGGCAGCTGATCGGCAGTTTTCCCGCGCCAGTGAGAGCGTTAGCGGTTTGGAACGGGATCCTGGTCGCGGCCGGCGACGACCCGAATGGCGTCGTACCCCCGCTGAGACTGTGGAATGGCAGCACGTGGACCAACTTGCCAGCGCCGCCGAGCATAGGCTACCCCAAAGCGATGATCTCCTACCAAGGGCTGCTCTATGTCGGCGGCACGTCCCCGAGCGGTCAATCGGGAGTGATCGAGCGCTGGAACGGTTCCACGTGGGCGGCATCCATCATCACACCCACGTCTGTGAGCGGCGGAGCAATCTCTTGCTTCGCCGTACGGCCGAGCCTCGCGGTTGGCGGTGCTGCCACGCTCTACGCAGGTGGTCAATTCAGCGGCATTGGCGGGTCCACCGCGAACTCGCTCGCCTCGACGACGGGAGGCACGGCATGGTCGGCGGTAGGCGGCAACACGTCGAGTGGCTGCTACGCGGTGCTCGCGCGCAACGTCGGTGTGACCGGGGTCGAAGTGATCGCCAGTTTCACGCAACCAACGGGTCTCGTGCGACGGTTCAGCAGCACGACGGGAGCTTGGACGTCGCTCGGCAATGGGAGCTTCCGTTCGCTAATCCGCTACGGCAGTAGCTACCATGGGACCAATGCCACCACCGGCATGGCATGTTCGCGGTGGGACGGTACGGCGTGGGTGCCGGTGGCCAGTCAAGGCCTACAAGGGGAAGTCCGCGCTCTCACGCGCAGTGGCAGCGACGTGATTGTCGGTGGCGCGATCCAAGCGACCACGGGCACGGCCCTGAACGGCATCGCGCAGTGGAACGGTTCGACGTTCGAACCACTCGGCGCGGGCATCAGCGGCAGCAGCGTCGATGCCCTTCTGACGCGCGCCAATGGCGACGTCGTCGCTGGCGGTACGTTCTTCGCTGCGGGTGGCACGACCACCAACAACATCGCCCGCTGGAACGGCAGCACGTGGTCGGCTTTCGGCACCGGCACCAACCAACAGGTGCTCGCCCTCTGCGAACTGCCTAACGGCGAGTTGATCGCGGGTGGCAAGTTCACGATGGCCGGCGGCGTAGCGTGCAATCGCATCGCGCGATGGAACGGCACTGTGTGGGCGCCACTGAACTTCGGCATGAACGGCGACGTGCTCGCCTTCGCCGTGCGCAGCGACGGGACTCTATTTGCCGCTGGCACATTCACGGCCGCGGGTGGCACATCGTGCAATCGCATCGCGCAGTGGAACGGACTCCAGTGGCAAGCACTCGGTGCCGGCTGCAACGGCCTTGTGCACGCACTCGCGTTCCGACCGAACGGCGAGCTCATCGCGGTCGGCGCGTTCACGAGCGCTGGCGGCGTCGTCGCGGATCGCTGCGCTCGGTGGAACGGCACGACGTGGTCGGCGATGGGCAGCAGCAGCGGCGATCCGAGTCCCACTCGCAGCCTGTTTGTACTGCCGAACGGCGACGTTGTCGCGGGCCGCGGCTTCTACCAAACTGGCACCACACCGGACGCCGGCATCGCGCGGTGGAACGGCAGCACGTGGAGCGGCTTCGACAGCGGCATGGCGGGGACCACTTCGGGCGCGTCCGTGAGCGTGCTCGCGATCGCGCAGCGCGCGGACGGTACGCTCGTGATCGGCGGTGATTTCGGCATCGCCGGCGGTCTCGTCGCACGGGGGCTCGCGACGCTCACCCCCACGTGCCCCGCGTCGGCACAGCCTTACGGCACCGGTTGCAGCAGTGGCACAGGGTTACTGACGATCACCGCGGACACCCTGCCGTGGATCGGTGCCTCGTTCCGCACCAGCACGACTGGCCTCGCCGCGAACTCACTGTGCTTTGCCGTGATCGGGCTCACGCAGTCGGCAATTCCGCTCAATACCCTGCACCCACAAGGCCAGCCGGGATGCACGCTGCTGACCTCGCCCGATTTGACGATCTTGGTGCCGCAGACTGGAGGAGTGGCCAGGTCGGCGTTCGCGCTGCCGCCTGCGTCGTCGCTGCTTGGTGTGACGTTCTTCCAGCAGACCATCCCGCTCGAGTTGGATCTCGCCGGCGCGATCGCGGCGGTCCGCGGTTCGAACGCGCTGTCGCTCGTGATCGGCACTCTGTAGCCGCTGACGCGGAGGTGTGTGCCGCGGTGCGTGGCATCCTGGTGCGGGCGGTGTCGTAGTTCTACGAAGGGCGCGCGCGGAGGTTGGGCGAGTCGTGGCCGCGGGCGGGTGCGGTGGCGTTTGTGCAGCGGTTGGACTCGGCGCTGCGGGTCAATCTGCATTTTCAGTTATTGTGGACGAATGGCGTGTTCGCGCACGAGCTTCGCGAGGACCGGGTGGAGTTCTGCGAGTACGGCGCGATCGCAGACGCGGACGTGGCGAAGTTGATGCGCACGATTCGCGATCGGGTGCTGCGGTGTTTGCGGCGCCTGGGGAAGTTGCCTGCAGCGGGCGAGGAAGGGTCGACGGCGACGCTCGGCAACCTGCCGTACGACCTCAGCCCGCTGGGCATGCCGGGATGCACGCTGTTCGTCAGCGCCGATATGGTCACGATGCTTGTCAACTGGAACGGCACGGCGGTGTGGCAGATGACGATCCCAAACGCACCGCAACTCGTTGGCCTGCCGTTCTACCTGCAGGCGGGCGTGCTTGACCGTGTCAACGCCCTCGGGATGGTCACCACCAACGCCGCGGAAGTGCGCGGCGGCGATCACTAGTCTCTTGGCACAGCCCCGCGTGGGGCGCCTGTCACGTCACGTCACGTCACGATCCAGGATCGCCCTGCAGCGCTTCAGCCAACCACGCTGGCCTGGATCAAGCCGGGCCCCACGAACGTCGACGAGGTAGAAGTCGGCGCCCTCCAGCTGGGCCCCGCGCAGATCGCAACCGCGCAGATTGGCCTTCCGCACCTCCTCGGGTGCCTGGAACTGATGCTCCAGCGACTCGTCGGTGTAGAAGCCGGTGCGCGAGCCTTCGCTGGCGATGGTGCTGTCGACCAGGCCGCTCCGGGAATTGCCCAAATGAAACGTCGCGTGGCGCAGGTCGCAGCCGCGCAGGTCGGCACCTTCCCAGTCGATGTCGGCGAGCCCCGCTGCGGCAAACGAAGCGCCGTCGAGTTGGGCGCCGCGCCAGCGCGTTGCGGTGAGGTCGCAGCCATCGAAACGGGCCTTTGGTGCCAGCAAGCCTGGCAACTCCGTTGCCGACAAGTCGCAGCGGTTGAACCACGCGCCGCTGCAGCTGGCGCCAGCGAGGCGGGTGGTGCGCAGGTCGACCGCGGCGAAGTGGGCGCCGTCACAGTTGGCGGCTTGCAGGTTGGCAAACGCGAGCCGGGCCCCGTCGAGTTGGGCGCCACGCAGGTCGGCCCTTGCCAGGGACACGCCTTGCAGGTTGGCGTCGTTGAGGTTGGCGCCGAGCAGTTGGGCCTCGTCGAGGCACGCCGAGCGGAAATCGGCCAGACGGAGCATTGCCTCGGTCCAGCGCGACTGCGGGGCCTGCAGGCCGGCAGCCTGCAGGTTTGGTGCGTGCACTCGCGACCACTGGCTGCGTTCGGCGCGCGCATCGCGGAGGCTTGCGCATTCGAGGTCGCAGCGATCGAAGTGGGTGTCGCGGAGCAGGGCTCGGTCGAGTTCCGCGTGCGGCATTCTGGCCCGCACGCCCAGGCCGCTGAGGTCGATGCCATGCAGGAAGGCTCGACGCAGGTCGCCGCGCAAAGAGCGTGTGGGGCGGAAGCCTGGTTCGCGGATGGACAAGGAACCCAACACCAGCGCCTTGTGCCTCAGGCGTGGGCCGTTGGCCAATTGGCGCAGCGTCGCGGTGAGGTCTGGATCGGTCCGCAAGGCGTGGTCGATGCCGGTGCGCAGCGCTGGTAGCCAGCGCAATTCGATCCGGAGCCGGCCCCGTTGCTGCACGGCGAGTTCGAGCAGACGCTGCGCGGCCAAGAGGCCCAGCGCGGTGCCACCGCCGACCATCTCGTGCATTTCCGTTCGGAGCAGCCTTTCGAGGGCGGCGTTCTTGCTGTCTCTGCTGGTCGGTTGTGGCACGTAAAGGCGCAGCGCCCGATCGGCCATGGCGGGATAGCTGGCGCCCAGTCCTTGTCGCAGCACTAGCGACAGCGCCGTCAGCGGCTCGCCGAGGGCAGGGTTTGCGGCGAGCGTGTCGAGAACGCGACGGCAGAGTTGCGGTCGTTTGCGAAGGTCGTGGGCGGGTCCGGTGCTCCACGCGGCAAAGGTGGGGCCGATGCTGTCACGATGCGTTGCCAGCAGGTACTCGAGCACTTCGTCCTCGGTCCACGGCAGCAGCTCGAAGTCGTGACTGCTCCCGGTTTGGTGGTCGTGGTAGCGACGAACGCGCACCACGACCTCGGCGGGGATCGCACCTTGGATCGCCTTGCCGAGCCAGAGTCGCGGTTCCCCCTCGAACACGGCCGCCAGGTGTTGCAAGGCCGAAATGATGTCGCCGCTGCTCTGGCTGACGAGGCGCACGTCCACGCGTTTGCCGGCCGCGAGCAGTTCGGCAATCTCCTCCTCGAGTAGGCGCGGCAGCGACGAACCCTGGCGACGAACGCGGGGTCGTACGGGGGCGCGGGCGGGAAGTGGCTCGGAGGCGGTCATG
>JADZDL010000332.1 GCA_020851075.1 Planctomycetota bacterium
GCGGTCAAGATCTCGCGATGCACGCGGTAGATGCGTTCGGCGAGGCCCACGCCGTTCGGGATGCGATCGTAGAGGATCAACGTCGGTGCCTCGAAGTGCGCATGCAACGCCTCGGCGAGCACCTTCACATCGCCCGGATCGACGCGCACAAACAGCGGCACGAGGCCCTGCAGCAGTTCGCCGACGCCTTGCAGGCAACTCGCTTCCCCGCCCTTCTTGAGGCCCAACGACGCCACGAGTTCGGGCTTCAACACGAGCGCCGTCGCTTCGGTCTCGAACTCCTCGGGCGGCAGATTGATCTCGCCGATGCCGACATTCTCACGCGTGTAGAACTTGATCTTCTTGAACGCCTTCGCGAGCGTACTCACGTGCACTTCGCCGCGGTGCGCGGTGTAACCAGGATGCTCCTCACTCTCGTCGAGGTGCAGGATCTTCACCTCGGTCTCGGTATCCGCTTCGGTATAGAAGTCCGCATCGATGCGGCGCACGAACGCGCGTCGATCCGCGTAGTCAAAACGCTCCACGAGGTACGTATCGCCCTGGTGGCCGTAGATCGCGCCCTGGTAGACCTCGGTGATCGCGGACGGCCGATCGATCTCGGCGAGGATCGTCTTCGACTCGGTGTCCTGGATCGTGACGTTGTCCATGTCGGCCGCAGTCAGACTCACGCCATCCGCCGGATAGGTGCGATCCGCGTAGTGGTAGCGGCCACTCTGGTGCACGAGTACCCCGAGATCGTGCGTCAGGAACTCGAGCACGGCATCAACGCCGGGCGCCTGGCCAAACCCTTCGCCATCGTCGATCGGCAACTCAAACGCCGCGCAGCGCACGTGGTTGGTGAGGATGATCGCGTTGTCCGGATCAATGCTGACCGCGTCGCGCGGCGCATCAAACAGATAACCCGGGTGCTGCATGAGGTACTGGTCCATCGCCGCACTGCGCGCGACGAACACGACCGCACTCTCCTGCGTGCGCCGCCCGACGCGCCCCGCGCGCTGGAACGTGCTCGACACGGTGCCCGGATAGCCAACGAGCACGCAGACGTCCAAGCTGCCGATATCGACGCCGAGTTCGAGCGCGTTCGTCGACACCACGGTGCGGATCTTCCCCTCGCGCAGCCCCTTCTCGATCGAACGGCGCAGGTTTGGCAGATAACCACCGCGATACCCGGCGACGCGATCCTGGTCGATGTGGCGCGCTTTCGCTTCGTCGCGCAGGTACTTGAGCAGCACTTCGGTCTGGTTGCGCGAACGCGCGAAGAAGATCGTCTGCAGATCACTCTGCATCAACATGCCGCCGAGTTGTCGCGCCGCTTCACTCGCGGGCACGCGCATGCCTGACACCGTCGAGACGACCTTGGGATTCAAGAATACGTAGTGTTTGCCGCCGCGCGGGCTGCCATCGCGATCGACGACGCGCACGGGCTTCTCGAACAGGCGCTTGCCGTGTTCGCCCGCATTGCTGATCGTCGCCGAAGCGCCACAGAACACCGGATTGCTGCCGTAGTGGCGACAGATGCGCTGCAACCGCCGCAGCACGTTCGCCACGTGCGAACCGTAGATGCCCGACAGCGTGTGCAGTTCATCGACGACGACGTAGCGCAGGCCCGTGAACAGGCCTTGCCACTTCGTGTGGTTGGGCAGGATGCCCGCGTGCAGCATGTGCGGGTTGGTCAGCACCAGCGTGCCGTGTTCGCGCAGCGCCTGGCGCACCTGCGGCGGAGTATCGCCGTCGTAGACGGCCACCGTGAGGTCCTCGCGCCCCGTCGCCGTGAGCAACTTCTCGAGGTCCGCCATCTGGTCGCGCGCGAGCGCTTTGGTCGGATACAGGTAGAGCGCGCGCGCATCGAGCCCATCGCGCAACAGCGCGTCGAGCACGGGCAGGTGGTATGCGAGCGACTTGCCCGAAGCGGTCGAGGTGGCAACGACGCAGTGTTTGCCCGCGTGCAGCAGTTCGGCGGCTTCGGCCTGATGGCTGTAGAGCTCGAGAATGCCGCGCGCCTGCAGCGCCTCGCGCAACGAGGGATGCAACCACTCAGGAAACGGCGCCATCACGGCAGCGCGCGCCTCGGCACGATGCAGCGCGTCGACCGTGCCCGGCCCGTCCTCGGACGGCGCCCGCAAACGGCGAACGAACTCGGTCAGGTCCATGCCACGGCCTTGATGCAGTACCCACCCATGGCGCAGACGCTACCGCACACCCAAACGAAAGCCAAACACCGGCAACACGATCCGGGGATTGCTGGCAGAAGTCGCGTAAGGCGGCGCCCCCAAGCCACTCTTCGCGCGCATGAACATTCTCACGGTCGCACTGCCCTTGCTGCTCACAGCCGGGCTCGTTTCGTTTGGCGCGGCTCCTCAGGGTTGGGGAGGCCAGGGTTCGGGAGGCCAGGGTCAGGGAAACCAAGGCTCGGGTAACCAAGGCTCTGGGAACTGCAACCAGCACTCGCTGCAAGGTCGCCACGGCTTCACCTACAGCGGCAGCATCCTCGGCGTGGGGCCGATTGCGAGCAGCGGGCCGATCACGTTCGATGGCCACGGCCACCTGTCGGCCAACTACACGACGCTCGTAAACGGCGTGCCGTTCCAGGGCTCGTTCCTGGGCACCTATGACGTGCAGAATGACGGTTCGGGCTCGGTGACCCTCGTCTTGCCGCTGCTTGGCCTCCAAGCCCACGGCGACTTCGTCCTTATCGACGGTGGCAAGGGCACCTTCTTCACGTGCACGGACGCGGGGTTCTCGATCACGGGAGAGACCCGGCGCATGTAGCCGGCCACGAGGGCGCGGTCCTGGACCGATCGGCGGCAACCAAGTACCCTTGGCCGGCCCTCTCGCCTCGCGCCCTCCTGCGCTGCAACCATGCTGGAACGTTTCGTGCTGTCGTGCTCCAGGTTCGCCCTGGCGCTTCTCCCCTTGACGCTCGCGGTTCCGGCCCAGGTGGAGCCCAACACGAACGCGGCGTGGCGGCAGTTCCAACAGGATGCGGGTGGCCATTGGCTCGTCGATTGGAACGCGGCGACCAACACTCCGCGCTCGATCTACGGCGAAGGCCTCGCCCTGTCCGACTGGCGCGAAAACACGCTCGACGAAGCGCGCCGCCACGCGCAGCTCGCGATGCAGCGTTGGCCCGAACTGCTCGGGCTAGGCACGTCCGAGTTCCGCGAGCGCATCGGCGCGCGTTTGGGCCGCACGTGGTCGCTCTGCTACGACCAGTATTTCCGCGGCCTGCCCGTGGTCGGTGGCCGGGTCGACGTTCGCATCCACATGCGCGGGCGCCTCGCGTTCCTCGGCAGCACGGCATGGCCCGTGCCGGCCCGGTTTGACATCGCGCCCACGATCGACGAAGCAAACGCCACGCGGCTCGCCTGGTTGTCGATGGAAGTGGCCCCCAACGAGGTGCCGCAGCCGGGCACCGTGCGCCCGACCCGACTCGTGATCTACGGCGAGCAGAACGCGGCGAACGCGCCGTTCGCGCTCGCGTGGGAAGTGCCGGTCAGTGCCGTGGACACCACGGGCAGTGGCCCGATCGGGCGTGTCTACATCGATGCGAAGACGGGCCAGCGCCTCGGCTACGCCAACGACCGCCACGAATGTGGGTTGCCTGGTTGCGGCGGCAAGGAACCTGCCCACACAGCGGCGTTGCCCCTGCCCGCCACCTACACCGTGATGGCGTGGACGCACGCCGGTGTCTCCCCCATTGCATCACCGACCAATGTCCCGCTCGCGGGCGTCGAAGTCGTCGTTCCGGGCCTCGGCACGCTGATCACCGATGCGAATGGTCAGTTCACGGCCGACCTCACCGCCGCGACCGCGGTCACCGTCAACCTCAATGGCGTGCACTGCAGCCTCATCCAAGGCAGCAACGCGATGACCGCGACGAGCACGCTGCAACCGGGCGTGAACAGCACGATCCAGCTCGGCACTGCCGCATCGACGGAACGCCCGCTCGCGCATTCGACGACCTACTACTGGGTCTACACGGTGAACGAATGGGCGCGCAGCATTCTCGGCAACAGCCCGGAACTCGCTGTCGCCGATCTGGTCGCGCCGGTCGTGAATATCACGAGCACGTGCAACGCCTACTACAGCGGCAATTCGATCAACTTCTACCGCTCGGGTGGCGGCTGCAACAACACCGCTGGCGCGTCCGTGATCGCGCACGAATGGGGCCATGGCCTCGACGATCGATATGGCGGCATTTCGCAGACCAATGGCCTCAGCGAAGGTTGGGGCGACATCTGCAGCATGTACCTGCTCGACGATCCGCTCATCGGCCACAACTTCTCGACCGGTGGCGGCGGCATTCGCAACGGCAACAACAACCAGCAATACCCACAAGGCTCCGGAGTGCACGCCCAAGGCGAAAGCTGGATGGGCTTTGCATGGTTGTTCCGCGAGAACCTGCGCACCGCATTCGGCACCACGCAGGCCATTACGATCAGCAACGACCTCGTGCTGGGCTCGATCGTCGCCAACGCGCAGGATCAGCCAAGCGCCGTGCTGCAGGTATTCCTCGCCGACGATGACGATGGCAACCTCGCCAACGGCACGCCGCACCACACGTTCCTCGCCGCGGCATGCCAGGGCCACAGCTTGCCGTTCCCCGCGATCCAACCCGGCTACTTTGCGCACGCGCCACTTACCAATACGAGCGAACAGGGCAAACCGCGCCTCGTCACGATCGATGCGATTCCGGTCACGGGCAGCTTCCAGCAGGTCCGCCTGCACTGGAACGATGGCCAGGCCCAGCAGCGCGACATGGTGCCTTCGGGGCAAGGCAACACGTGGCAAGCGCTGTTGCCGCCCCTCTACGCGCCCCAGTCCCTGACCTACCACTTCGAAGCGTTGCACAGCAACAACACGTGGATGCGCTTGCCGCTGTCGGGGGAATACAACTACGGGATCAACGCGCAGTACACGTTCTTCCGGGAGGGTTTTGAGAGTGGTGCACCGGGCTGGAGCCACGGCGCGGTGACCGGCCAGGACGATTGGGAAATCGGCACGCCGCTCGGGCGCTCGGGCCCAGGCTGGACCGATCCCAGTGCGGCCGCAAACGGCCTGCACTGTGCGGGCACCGACCTCCTCGGTGATGGCGCCTACGCGCCGAGCAGCGAGATGTGGTTGCGTTCGCCCCCCATCGACTGCACGGGCATCACCGGCATCCACCTGCGGTGCCGCGTCTGGGCGTCCTGCGAAAGCCCCTCGGATCGCCTCGAAATCCGCGTTTCGGGCCAGACCACGTGGCTGAGTTCGTTCGCACCGCGCACCGATACGCAGTGGTCGACGCTGGACCTCACGCTAGCGCAGGCGCAGAACCAGCCGGCGGTCACGATCGAGTTCCGGCTGCGCAGCAATGGCCTCTTTGAGTATGGCGGCTGGAACCTCGACGACATCGAGCTCTACTCGACGACCCATGCGGTGCCGCTGCCGGCCATGCTCAGCATCGCGCCCGCCCAGGCCTCCCAAGGCAGCCCCGTCGCCATCGCGGTGCAGACGTCGGGTTCGCGGCCGTTCCTGCTCGCGATCGGCGACCAGCCTGGCCCTCTCGCGTTCCCCGGTGTGCCGCTGTTGCAGGCCGGCGGCAGCCTGCTCACGGTCTTTGACTTCACGGACCTGAACGGTCAGTACAACCTGGCCTTCCAGGCGCCCGCCGGCGTGCCGCTGCAGGGCCTGTTCTGGTACAGCCACGTATTGACGCTCGACGCACAGGGTGCCATCGTCGGCTCCAACGCGTGGGTCAATTTGTTCACGCAGTGAGCTGGCTGTTGTCGCAGTGAACTACTTTGGCCCCGGGGCAATGCGGCGGTTCAGGAAGTCCGCCAGCGACCCGTAGAGGTGCTTGCGCGTGCCGCTGCGCTCGCCGATCGAGTGGGTGCGATTTGGATACGCCAGATACTCGAAGCGCTGGTCGGCGGCGACCAGCGCGTCAAACAGGCGTTCGCTGTTCTGGAAGTGCACGTTGTCGTCGCCGGTGCCATGCACGAGCAGCAGGTTGCCCTTCAGGTTGGCTGAGAACGTGATCGGCGAACATTCGCGGTAGACCTCGGGCACGACGCGCGGATCGCCGCAGTAACGCTCCTGGTAGATGGTGTCGTAGAGCGAGATATCGGTCACGGGCGCCACCGACATGCCGGCCGCGAACAGGTCCGGGTAACGGAACAGCATGTTCAGCGTCATCGCACCACCACCCGACCAGCCCCAGATCGCCTGGCGCTTGCCATCCATCCACGGGTGCTGCTTGCGCAGCGCGAGCACGGCTTCGTTCCAGTCGTGCGAACTCACGACACCGATCTTCTGGTAGAGCGCCTTGCGCCAATCGCGACCCTTCGGGGCCGGTGTGCCGCGTGCATCAACGCTCATCACCACGTAGCCCTGCTGCGTGAGCCAACGATGGAACAGGTGATGATTGAGGAACCACGTGTCCTTCACCGTCTGGGACCACGGTTCGCCATACACGTGGAACAACACCGGCCACGACTTGCTCGCATCGAAGTCGGGTGGATACATCGCCCAACCATCGAGCGTGAGACCATCACCGATCGGCACCTGGAAGAACTCATTCTTGCCCTTCCGCACGGCGGCGTACCGTTCGCGCAAGGGCTCGTGGGCGACGAGCGTGCGCACGACTTCGTTGGTTGGCAACCGCACGAGGTCCGTGACCGGCGGCGTGTCAAAGCGCGAGTACGTGTGGATCGCCAACGAACCGTCAGGACTGATGTCGTAGTCATGCCAGCCGGGCGCCTGCTCGGTCCCTTCCGGAACGTAGGTAGCCCAGTGAATCGAGCCGACCCAGCCTGGTTCCTGGCCATCCATGATCTTGGCTAGGTACTTCTGCGTCGGGTTCTTCGTAGCGCTGACGTAGAGCAACCCCTTGTCGAGATCCGCGAAGTCGACCGCCATCACGTCAAACCCGCGCGTCATCGGCAGCCGCGTCACGAGCACCTGCTTGTCGCGCGTATCCCAGAAGATCGTGCCGGCCTGCCGGTAGGCCTTCTTGCCGGCCTCCCCGAACGCTTCATCGCTGGTCCAGAAGAAGCGCTCGCCACCTTCGACCCAACGAAAGTCCTCGCGCACGTCGACGTAGGCGGCATCGCGTTCTTCGTGCACGAGCCGCGTAGCCCCGGTGCGTACATCACAACCGAGGATCTGCAAGTGGTTCTGCGGACGCGGCAACCACTGCACCATGAGTTCCTGCCCCTTCGGGTGCCATTCCATGCGCGGCAGGTAGGTCTCCCGCGGGTCGCCCGGCGTCTGCATCCAGACCGTGGCCCCGCCTTGCGCTGCAATCACGCCGATGCGGCACGAGGAGTTCGTGGTCCCCGCCTTTGGATACTGCACGGGCACAACCTTGCTGTAACGATCGGCGAGGTTGTCGATCATCAAGAACTCGCCAACGCCCGAGCAGTCGAGTTGCCAGTACGCAAGGGACTTGCCGTCGGGGCTCCAACGGAACCCATCGCGGCAGTCAAACTCCTCTTCGTAGACCCAATCGAACGTGCCGTTGATGACCGTCGCCGAGCCATCCTTGGTCAGCCGCGTCTGCGACCTGGTCGCAACATTCTCGACGTAGAGGTCGTTCTGCGCGGTGTAGGCGACGCGCGTGCCATCCGGCGACCACTTCGCAAACATCAACGTCGACTTCGGCATCGTGCCACCGAGACGCTGCGGTTCGCTCGCCCCATCGAGCGGCAGCACGTAGTACTCACCGCGCGTGTTCTGCCGCCAGACCTTCTCACTGTGCGTGAATACGAGCAGACGTTTGCCATCGGGCGAGAACTGGTAGTCCTCGATCGCCACCGCAGCACCCGCGGCAGCCACCCACAACATCGCGGCGGAGACGAGCACCGTGCGCTGGCCGCTCACCGCGTCGTAGCTCACGAGTTCGAGCACACCACTGTCGGCCTTCGGTTCGAGGGTCGCGTAGTGCGCGCCATCGAGCCAGC
>JADZDL010000333.1 GCA_020851075.1 Planctomycetota bacterium
ACCGCAGTACCCCATGGTGGGCTTCGCTGGCGGAACGACTCCGGATTGCGGGCTCGCCCCGTTCGGCAACCAGATCGGTCTGCCGGCGCCGGCGCTGCCGCGCATGTTGATCGACTACGCAGGGTACGCACCGGCCGGCGGGGTGACAATGACAGTGGTCGTCTCGCGTCCGGCTCCTTCTGGTGTCGTTCAATTGGCCTCCTGGGATCTCGGCTTCCCAGGGGTCGGTGGCCCGATCGTATTGCCAGGCAACGCGCTGCTCTGGACAGCCGGCACGACCCCGCCGTACCTCCACCTGGTCAGTGATGCTCCAGTGACGCAGGCTTTCCCGATGCCGGTGGTTGGGGCACCCGTCACGTTCACGGTGCAACTGGTCGTGCTGCACAACGCGCCGGTGCCCGGCGGAGCTTTGGCTCCGGCGCCGTGTCCCGGAACCACGACCTGGTCGGCGAGTCCGGCCCTGTGGGTGAGCTACTAGAGAACCGAGGCTGGTGTCCGCGGGCCCCGGGCGACCGCCCCGGGCTCGCGGCAAATATCAAGAAGAGGTGACGCGATGACGACGGTGGAATCGAACGTGCGGCGATGGTGCCCCGTCCTCGGGAGTGTCCTCGCCCTGTTGGGATTTGCCCAGGCGCTGATGAGCCAGAGTTCGGTGAGGGTGTGGGGCGGCAAGTACTTCGATACGCGCGCATTGGAGTTGCCTTGTCTGGGGCTGGCAGCGTACTATCACAGGACTGCGGTCTTGCGTGCGGACGGACAGATCTTCCTGCAGGGGCAGTTTGACGGTCACCTTCTCAGTGGAGTTGTGCCTCCTCCGCCGGCTGGTCAATCCTACGTGGATGTGGCGCTTGGCGGGACCTTCTGCCTCGGCCTGCTGAGCAACGGGACGATTGTAGGGTGGGGGACCTCATATTGGCCCTTCACACAGTACGGGGTGGTGACCATCCCGCCTTTGCCGCCTGGGCTGCGCTATACCCGGATGGCCGCCGGGGACATTCACGTGGTCCTCGAACGCTCAGACGGTACGCTGATTGGAGTGTGCGCCCCGGGCAGTGCAAACCACGGGCAGGGCAAGGTCCCGGCGATCCCGGCGGGAGCGCATGTTCGGAAGATGCTGGGCTCCACGTCGAATACTGCAGTGTTGCTCTCTGACGGCAGCCTGCTGGTCTGGGGAGACAACGCCGATGGCCAATGCAACGTGCCGTCCTTGCCCCCCGGGGTCGTCTACGCCGACATGGCGGTGGGTTTGCGACACACAGTCGCCCTGCGCTCGGATGGACAAATCGTGGCCTTCGGCCACAACTTCTACGGGCAGTGCAATGTGCCGCCGCCACCGGCCGGCACCGCGTATCGGCTCTGCGCTGCGGGCTTTGGTCACAGCGTTGCGCTTCGGTCGGACGGTGTCTTCGTGGCCTGGGGAGACAACTACTTCGGGGAATGCGATGTGCCGATCCTGCCGGCAGGGCTTGTGTGCAAACAGCTCGTCGCCGGCTTCTACCACTCTGCTGCGCGCCTGTCGGACGGCAGCATCCTCACCTGGGGGCATCAGGGCATGTTCGAGAGCGGACTGCCTGCGCTGCCGGGTCTGCCGACCGGCCAAGCTCTGGTTCGACATGTGGGTGCATCTACCAATGGGTCGGTAGCCATCTTCACCCTCTCCGACGGTACGCTGCAGGCGTTCGGTAACAACGATTACGGGCAGACCGATGTGCCCTCACTGCCACCTGGGACGCACTACGTGTCCGCCATGGCAGGTGGTTGGCACAGTGCTGCGCTGCGTTCCGATGGGCAGTTGGTTGTTTGGGGCGACAACTCATACGGGCAGTGCAACGTCCCAGCGCTGCCCCCCGGGACGACCTACGTGAAGTTCACACTGGGTCATTCCTACACGGTGGCGCTGCGATCCGATGGCGAGGTGCTCGCCTTTGGTGACAACTCATTTGGGCAGTGTAGCATTCCAGCGCTGCCGCCCGGCCTTGTCTACTTGGACATCGACGCCGGCCTGCAACGTACAGGGTTGCTGCGTTCCGACGGGGTGATCCTGCATGCGTCGTTCCCCGGGCTGGTCCAGCCATCCCTGCCGCCTGGCGTTGCGTACGTCGACGTCGAACTCGACGGCATGGCGTTCCCCGTTCTTGCGACGCTGCGGTCGGATGGCAGTATCGACGTCTGGGGCGCGGCTGCGGGCTCCTTGGTGCCGCCGCAGCCGATGCCGAGCGGTGTCTACTACGTCGAGGCCGATGTCGGAGATCAGGTCGTAGTCGCGCGTCGATCCGATGGTCAGGTTGCCGTGTGGGACAGAGCGGGGCCCCCCTACCAGTACCTCTCGCTGGTGCCGCCGCTCGACCCAGGCACGTCGTACGTGCAGGTGTCGTGTAGGGGGTACTACATCGGCGCCCGCGTCGGCCCCACCAGCACCTACGTCGGCATCCAGCCCGGATGCGCCGGGTCGAAGCAACCTACCCGCCTCGTCCCGCGCGACACGCCGCGCATCGGCCACACCCTGCAGGTCACGCTCTTCGACCTGCCTGTGAACCTCGCTGCGATGGCGATGAGCTTCCAGCAGCTCCCGTCGCCGCTCTCGCTGACCTTCCTCGGCATGGCGGGTTGCTCGTGGCATATCCCGCTCGACGCCATCGTGCTGTTGTCGGGCCAGGACAACCAAGCGAAGTTCATGATGCCGATCCCCGACCAACCGTCCCTGGTTGGCGTGCACTTCTTCAACCAGGCGGTCGTGCTCGATCCTGTGGCCGGCAATGGCTTCGGCGCTGTGGTAAGCGACGCGGCGGAAGGCGTGGTCGGGGACTGGTAGCCCCTCATGCACCTTGTGCTGCAGGCGTGACCGGAGGGCGCCGGCCCCTTCGCAATGGCGGTCGGCGGTCGAGGTGGTTGTCGAGGTCGCGCCGCTCGACCGCTCGACCAGTGGTGGTAGGTCAACTCGGAGCGGCCAGGTCAAGAGCGCCTACGGCTCGGGGCAGTTCAAGAAGGACCTCGATACGGCCTTCCGCGGCGACGACAAGGTCGTCACCAGCGACATCCAGGACCGCGACGGCATCCTGCCGAGCATCAAG
>JADZDL010000334.1 GCA_020851075.1 Planctomycetota bacterium
AGTTCGCGCAACGCCGCCGGCCGATCCTGCTGCACGGCGGCCGCCGTAGTGCCGAGCAGCCGCGCCGCCTCGCCAGGATGCGGCGTGAGTACGATCGGTGCATTGGCGCGCAGCGGCCGACGCAGCGAACTCGACACCGAGAGTGCATCCGCATCGAGCACGACCGGCGCAGTAGCGTTGGCAAGCACCGTTCGCACGAGCGCCGCCGTGCCGGCCGACACCCCGAGCCCTGGACCGACGACGATCGCATCGGCCGCCGCGATGGCGGCACGCAACGGCGCCGCGTCGGGCGTCGATCGACCGCGTCCCGACGAACTGCGTCCCGACAGGCGGCGCGGCAAGGTCATCGCGCACGGCACCGCCAGCGGCAGCAGCGACAGCAGCTCGGCCGGCAGCGCCACGCGCACGAGCCCGGCCCCGCCGCGCAACGCCGCCGTCGCGCACAGGATCGCGGCCCCGAGCATGCCTTCACTGCCGGCGAGAATCAGCACGGCGCCGCAATCGCCCTTGTGGGCCTCGCGCGCGAGCGGCGGCAACCGCGGAACTCGGCGAACGATCTTCATGCGGGCCACTCGAACACGCTGTGGATCGAACCCACCAGCTTTTGCTGGGTATTGGTCACGGGAATGCGCTGGAACGCGGCGAGCGTCGGCGGCACGCCCCCCGCAAACGCCCCGAGGCGCTCCAAAACCGACACCACGACCGGCTGGTAGCCCCGTTCGGCGCCGTCGTCCACCTTCACCGCGATGCCGAGCGCCCCCGGCCACCGCGTGCGCGCCGGGTCGGGCGCCAGCGCCACCGCATAGACGCCCTCGGCGCCGTTCTTGGCAAACGACCGCCCCGGCCAGCACCGCACCAAGGTGGTGCAGAAGCGGCGTTCGCCGGCGAGCAGCACGGGCTCGCGACCGGCGGCGTCGAGGATGGTCTGGCATGCAGCCTGACGAACGCTCGATTGCCCCACCGGGTTCGCCAACTCGCAAAACGCCCGGGCCAGCGCGCGCAACGGCATCACGAACGTCGGCGCCCCACAGCCGTCGAGGCCCACTTCGAGCGGCCCATCCACCCCTGCCATCGCCGCCACGGCCTGGGCAACCTCCTGCTGACTCCGGCAGCCAGGATCCAGATACCTGCCCAGATCATCCCCCAGAGCCGCCGCGAGGTGCAGGAAACCAGTGTGCTTGCCACTGCAGTTGTTGTGCACGCGCCCGGGTTTCTGGCCGCTGCGCAGCAGTTCCTGCCGGGTGCCCGGGTCAAACGGCGCGTGCGGGCCACAGCCGAGCTGGTCTTCGCGCAGCCCGCCGCGGGCCAAGAACGAACGCACCGCCGCGGTGTGCACGGCCGCCCCGTCGTGGCTCGCACACATCACGGCCAGTTCGGCGGGCGGGAGCGAGAGCCGTTCGTGCAGGCCACGTTCGAGGAAGGGCAGCGCCTGGAACGGCTTCGTGGCCGAACGCGCAAACACCGGCCGCCCAACGTCGCCGATCGCCACGGCCAGTTCGCCGGCATGGCAGACGGCAATGGCACCCCGGTGCCAGCTTTCGACGCGCTCGCTGCGGGTGACCACGGCGAGCACTGGGTTTGGCGATTCCGACGGTAGGGTGCCCACCGCAGCGTTATACCGGGCAGGACCTGCACGCGCGCTCGCGCTGCGGCCCCGAAGCGCTATAAACGTTCTGCCCAAGACGGGCGCACATGGAACTCGTCGAAGTCGAACTTGCCAGGGTCGTCATCCACCAGAAGGGTGACCAGCAGTACATCCACCTCCGGGAGCGCAACGGCAACCGCGGGTTTCCGATCGTGATCGGCTTCCACGAGGTCGAGGAGATCAACCGCAAGCTGTGCGGCGTACAACCGCCGCGACCGCTCACGCATGACCTCATCGGCCGGATCGTGGCCAACCTCGGCCACCGCCTGCGCCGCGTCGTCATCAACGAGCTGCGCGAAGGCACGTTCTACGCGATGCTCGTGCTCGGCAAGAAGGACGCCGGCCCGGACGACCTGCACGCCGAATGCACCGTCGACTGCCGCCCTTCCGACGCGATCGCGCTGGCGGTGCAGACGGGCGCGCCGATCCAGGTCGCGCGCGCGGTGTTTGAAGAAGTCGACACCGACTAGGCCCCCGGCTGGACTGTTGGCAAGAATGAGCTGTCAGGCTACGCGCATTCTTGCCATCAGTTCTGGCCTAGCGATCACGGCGGAGCGCAATTCGAAGCCCGCGAGCAGAAGATTTCTGCGATCCCAGTTAAGAATCTGGCCTGGTGGGGATTCTGGGTCCCGAACGGTCGTCGACTCGCCTGACGACCACCTCGTCACCCAACGTGCCAGACGCGGAGTTCCTCCCCATGGACCATCCCGACGCCCGGTCGGTCAAGTAGCCGGCACCGCACTTGATCGAACCGAGCGAACTCGCCTCGATCCTCGATGCCCTGCTCGAGGGTGTTCAGGTCCTTGGCCAGGACTATCGGTACCTCCACGTCAACGCCGCCGCGGCCCGTCACGGCCGGCTCACGAAGGAAGCCCTGCTCGGCCGCACCATGCAGTCGTGTTACCCGGGCATCGAACACACGCCGTTCTTCGCCACGCTGCGGCAATGCATGCAGGACCGGACTTCGTGTGTGCTCGAGAACGAGTTCCGCTTCCCCGACGGCAGCCGAGGTTGGTTCGAGCTTCGTATCGAACCCGTGCCGCAGGGCCTCTGCGTGCTCTCGATCGACATCACGGCGAAGAAGCAGGCGGAAGAAGCGCGGAACCGCGCCGAACAGCGATTGGCGCAGGGCGAACGGCTCGAAGCGATCGGCAAACTCGCGGCAGGCGTCGCCCACGACTTCAACAACATGCTCACCGTCATGCTGAGCCAGGGCGAACTCGCGCTCAGCCAGGTGGCGGGGCCCACGCGCCAGGACGTGGAGATCCTCATGGCGGCGGCCCGTTCTTCGGCCCAACTCACGCAGCAACTGCTCGCCTACAGCCGCCGCGCGACCCTCGCCCCCGAAGTCGTCGACCTCGGCGTCATCCTGCGCGACCTCGAACCCATGCTGCGGCGCACCCTGGAAAGCCGCATCGAACTGGTCGTCGAGACCAGCCTGCCCATCGGCAAAGTCGAAGTCGACCGCGTGCGCATCGAACAGATCGTGATGAACCTCGTGCTCAACGCGCGCGATGCCATCCCCGACCGCGGCCGCATCGCGATCTCCCTCGACCACGCCGACCTGCTCCTCGACGATGCGCGCGCCAACCCCGGTCTGCGCCCAGGCCCCCACACGGTCATCGCCGTCACGGACACAGGCATCGGCATGGACGCCGAAACGCGCCGGCGCATGTTCGACCCCTACTTCACGACCAAGGGCAAGGGCATCGGCACGGGCCTCGGCCTCGCGACCGTCTTTGGCATCGTGCGTCAGCACCAGGGTGCGATCGCGGTGAACAGCACCGTTGGCGAAGGCACTTCGTTCAGGATCTACCTGCCCTGCGCGGCCGAACCCTCCACCGAACCGTCCATCGCCCCCATCGCCAGGCAAGCCGCGCCCCGCATCCACACGCGTCGCAAGCGAGGCACCATTCTCGTCGTCGACGACCTGCCCGAAGTCGCCGAGCTCATCGCCCGCATCCTGCAGCGCGACGCCCATCGCGTCCTGCTCGCCATCGGCGGCGCGCAAGCCGTCGAGATGTGGCGCCGCCACCATGACAAGATCGACCTCCTGATCACGGACCTCTCGATGCCCGACATCTCGGGCCCCGACCTGGTGCGGCGACTGCGCGCGGCCCGCGGCGACCTGCGCGTGTTGTGCACTTCCGGCAACGCCGAATCGCACCTGCGGCACGACGGGCGCCTGCCCGCGGACGTATCGTTGCTCGAGAAACCCTTCTCGCCGACCGAGCTGCTGCTCCGGGTCCAAGACCTCATCGCAGGCCAGAAGGGCGAGCGCGAAGCCTCCGCCGGCGATTGACGGCGACTCGTTTGACGGCCCATGCTTTGCCCCCTAGTCTGCGCGCGGCTGTGCAGGTGGCTGTCGCGCCGTGTAGCGGCCAACTGTGGTCGGCAGCGTGGTTGGCCAGCGTGGTGGGATGGCAGAGTGGCCGAATGCGGCGGTTTTGAAAACCGCTGTGCCTTCACGGGCACCGGGGGTTCGAATCCCTCTCCCACCGCCACTTTTTCGCTGGCCGCAGCCACCATGCCCCACTGCGCGGCTGGCTCCCCATCGCAGTCTGATCGGCCTATTGAGCCACTCGCTTCACCGCGAACGACTGCGCGTCGCGTACCGTGAGATCCAAACTCACCGCAACTCCATTCGCGGCCTCAATCCCTACCGTCGCGGCCCCGCGGATCGTGGTCCAACCCTCGCCGGCCAGCCGGCGATCCTCGCCCAGCTCAGGCTCGGTTGTGACCTTGATCGCTGCACGTGCGCGCCCAGAACCTCGCACATGCAGCACAGCATTCTCGCCATCAAGAACGACCTGCAGCCGTTCCTGTGGCTGGAGAGTCAACTGCGCCTCAAAGTCGCCCCGGGCCTCCGCACGGGCCTGACCCGTGATGTCCAGAAGCCGTGCCGGATGGTCATTCTGCGAGGCAACCCGGGCCTGAATCGTGACGGCCTTCGGCTCCGAGCAGGCCAACCGCACGGTGGCTGGCCCAACAATCGACCGCTTCAGCTCGTCGCCCGCCCCGAGGTGCTGCGCGGCGCCATCGCCAATGGTGACTAGAAGCCCGCCCGGACCTGAGTTCCCAAGCACCACATCTGCTGTGCTACTCTCGTGGACGAGCAAAGCATGGGTCTGCCCCGGCCAGATCGGGTGACCTTGCCACTTGTAGACCGAGTTGCCAAACCGCATCGAGTTGCAGGAGGCAAACATCGGCAGCAACCACACCAGGAGGGACACGCAACGAGGCCTGAGCATCACGCCATGCTGCCAGCAACGCTCGCTGATGGCAATGCCTCGGCATTCGTACGGGTGTTTTCTGGGTGTGGTTTGTTTTCCGACTACACCCCCGGAAGACCCGCATCGTCTGGGTGACCGCATTTCTTGAAGGTCTGGTTTCAAGGTAGCACTCACCCTCCACGCCGCGGACGGCCGACGGCACAAGAAGCCTCATACATCCCTGCGGACAAGCTGGGAACAAACACCACTGGCTCCTCCAGGAATCCGATGACGTACAACTCACCCTTGTCTACTGGATTCGATAACCAGAAGACGGCCTTGCCATCCTTATCAACAAATGCATCGGCAATATAGAACTTCCTATCGCGAGCGTGCTTGAGCTGCGCGAGAGTACCAGCAGTGACCCCTTGGACGTTGACCACATGCACCTTGGCACCAACCTTCCACCGAACGGGGAACACGTATTCGCCGGGGCCGCTCACTTCATAGGTATCAGGCTCGAATGCGCCAGTCCATCCAGCCCCAAACCCTAACCTGTACCGCCCCACGGGCAGCTCTATGGTGTCCCCCAACTTCGTGACCCTGGTCCCGAAATCCCGCATCCCAGAAACCCTGATCGGCAGGCCTTCCGCTTTCGCTAGACCATTCGCAAAATCGGCTGGGGCCTGAAACAGGACCCGCGCCATCACGATCTCCGGTACGCCGGGATCGCAGACCACCACCTGCGGACCGACGTAGTCCACCAACCTGTGCATCACCACATCATCCGATCGCGCGCCCCCTCGGCGCAAGACGACCCGAGCCCTGACGGGTGGCACCTTGCCGTGGAACGCCTCCCAGTACGGCAGCAGGGCAAGGCCAACAGTCTCCTTGTCAGGCGTGATTTGCTTTCGCAGCGACGCGAGGCGTGCGCTGACTGCTGCAGGGATTTCCGACGCCGCCCTCCCGGCAGCCACACTCAGACTACTCTCATAGATATCACCACCTGAATATCGAATCGCCCCCACCATCGGCATCTGCATTTCCACCTGGATCACCGCAGCGCTACGCATATCGAGCCTGTCACCCACGCGGGCGGCCACGATATGGTCTTCGTGTACGGCATCGCAGCAATACGTAGCGGGTTCTCCGCCCACACCATTGGAGTCGGGCAGTCCCAACACGAGCTGGCCATTCTCACCACTCTGCCCTGTATAAATGGCGTTGACGGGATCGCATCCAGGGATCCATGTCCCACCTTGCTCCGGCGCCACACATAAGTGGCCTGACACACTTACGACGGCGCCCGCAATCGGCTTCCCCGTCTCGATGTCACGTACCAACAACGCGACGTTCCTGGCTCGCCGCAAAACAACCTGGTGGCGGCGATCCGTCGCCAGATCGGTGACGGCCCCCGGCAAGTACCCGCTCGCTTGAGCAACCAGGACTGGGGCCACCCCTTCCCAGTGCGGCACGTCGACGCACATCCAATCCCCACTCTTGGCAACGGCAGCGCTCGCGCGAATCTGGCGATCTCCCGCCGCGCCCCAGCCACACGACACGCCCTCCAGCAGCTCGTCGGCCTCATTCGCAACCCTCACCCAAAGCCGCCCATCTGGACGCCAGGGGGCTTCGGCACGTACGGCGTTCTCGGCTAGGGAGACAGTCACCGGCATAGACTGCGCGGCGAGGGAAGGCGTACCGCCAACCTCCGACGGAGGTCCAAGATCCGGGTCTCGCTCACCGCGGAACCGGAAGACCATCAGCAACGTGATGGCACACGACAAGCCGCCAATCCAGATAGCCCGTCTCATGCAGATGCCCCGCGCAACATCGCCCAGCGGGCGGCTCACCGAAGGAACCTTGTAGAGCATCGCACCACACGGGGTCCTGGCAAGTCCCGCAAAGGGCCCCGCGACGCAACCAGGGCAAGAAGTACGTGCGGCAAGCCAGCCGCGAACCCCGAAAAGGGAGTTGCGCAGGCAGGCAGTGGCGGCTTTACTGCGCGCCTTCCACCGGAGAGGTGGCAGAGTGGCCTATTGCATCACCTTGCTAAGGTGAAGTACCGGCAACGGTACCGGGGGTTCGAATCCCCCCCTCTCCGCCAGTTTTCCTGCCGAGGAAAACTGGTCGTCCTGCGGCAGCCGTCCTGCGGCAGTAGGAAACTGGACCCAGGCGAGCGTATGCCCCCCTCCGGCGATCGGTCCCGCAACCCGTCTTCTCCTCGCGCCGGTCCTCCCGCAGGTCCTCGCGCCAGCAGCGCGCTAGCCGTTGTCTGCGCAGCACTTAGCGCAGGATGCACCGGCCCATCGACCTACCTCGACAACCCCGGGAACCACCCGGTCTACGTCGACGGGCAAGCCGAGCCGAGAACCGAGCTGCCGTTCCGCTACTACGGCACGAGCCAGTTTGATGTGGTCCCGGCCGACGAGGCGCGCGGCGCCGACTTCGGCCGCCGCCCCGAACGGCGCACCGTCGTGATGCCCCCGCCCGCCAGCCTGTGGCTGTTCCCGCTCGACTTCCCGCTCGAGGTGGTCCACTGGGTGTTCGCGGGGCAAAACGAGCCTGTGGTGGTCATCGCGCCAGCCGAAGTCCCCGCCGAGGACCGGCTGAGCCCCGACTTCAAACCCGTCGGCCTCGAAGTCGTCACCGAACGCGCCTTGCAGGCCAGGATCTCGCGATGAGCGGCAACCCAGGCTTGCCGGCGTCGGGTCAATCGACGCCTGGTCAATCGGCGGCGGGTCCCGTCCACCCCGGCATGCGCGTGCTCGTACACGGCCTCGGCCGTTTTGGCGGCGGGCAGGAAGCCGTTCGGTTCCTCGCGCGGCGCGGCTGCCACGTGCGCATCGCCGACCGCAGCGCTGGTGACGACATGCTCGCGGTGCAGAAGTCGATGCAGGACCTGCCCCGGTCGGGCGCGCCCGACCTCGATTGGCAGCTCGGTCGCGAGGACGAAGCGCTCCTGCAGGGCATCGACCTGTTCGTCGCCAACCCCGGCGTGCCCGACCACCACCCGCTGCTCGCCGCGGCGCGCAAGCGCGGCCTGCCGGTGACGCAGGAAGTGGACCTGTTCTTGAGTGCCTACCCTGGCACGGTCGTCGCGATCACGGGCACCAACGGCAAGTCGACGACCTCGACGCTGCTGCATGCCGCGCTCGCGCGCAGTGGCCAGAACACCCTGCTCGGCGGCAACATCGGCCATAGCCTGCTCGCCGACGAAGCCAACTGGCAAAAGGACCAGGTGGCCGTGCTCGAGATCTCGAGCTTCCAACTCGAACGCCTGGCCCAAGAACAGCGTGTGCACGGCGCCGTGTTCACGCGCGTGCTGAAGGACCACGTCGACCGCCACGGCACACTCGCCGCCTACCACACCGCGAAGGGCCGGCTGGCGACCGCCGCCGTCGACTTCGTCGTGCATGCCGCGGACGATCCGGTGGCCGCCGCGTATGCGAGTTCGGCCGCGCGCCGCGTGCGGTTTGCGGCGACCGAACCGGCGCCCGACAGCGCGGGCCTGCTCGACGGCTTCCTCAGCGTCCGACTCGGCCAGCAGGCAGCCGAACGCATCGTGCACCGCGACAGCCTGCGGTTGCTCGGCGAGTTCCAGTGGGAGAACGTGATGGCCGCGAGCGCCGCCGCGCGCTGCCTCGGTGCGGCCCCGCATGCAATCGGCATCGCCATGGCCACCGCCGCGCCGTTGCCGTTTCGCCTGCAGCTCCTCGCCGTGATCGGCGGTGTGCGCGTCTACGACAACGGCGTGTCGACCGAGATCGAGTCGACGCGTTCGGCCCTGCGCACCCTGAGCGGCCCCAACGGCCCCGCGGGCCCGCTGCACCGCGTGCATTGGGTTGGCGGCGGCAAGAGCAAGGACGACGACTACGCGACCGTAGCCGACGGTGTGGTGCCCCACATCGCCGCGGCCCACCTGTTTGGTGCGGCCGCAAAACCGCTGCAAGCGGCGATCGCCGGCCGGCGCCCGGTGACCGCACATACGACGCTGGCCGAAGCGCTGACCGCCGCGTTCGCCGCGGCGGCCCCCGGCGAAGTGATCCTGTTCAGCCCCGCGTTTGCATCGTTCGATCAGTACCCCAACTTCCGCGCTCGCGCGTTGGAGTTCCATTCGTGGCTCGCCTCTCGTCGTGCGCAAAGCACGGCCTTCGGCTAGACTCGCGGCTCCCCGATGCAGTACTGCACAGCGTGCCAGAAGGCGATCGCGTCCATCGTGATCATGGATCTCAACGGCGGCGCCGTGACCGGCTCGCAGCACCTTTGCGGGCCGTGCGCCGAGCAGCTGGGCGTCGGCCAGCCGAAGGCGCCGACCAAATTCTCGGCCGAGATCCTCGAGGACCTGCTTGGCGGCCTCAAGTCCAGCCGACCGGCGACTTCGCGGCCGCGCGCCGAAGCGTGCCCAGGTTGTGGCATGACCCCGACCGAATTCCGCACCAAAGGCCGCCTTGGCTGCCCGCGCTGCTACGACGTGTTCCGCCACGAACTGATGCCGCTGCTCGCGCGCATCCACGAGTCGCAGAGCCACCGCGGCCGGCTGCCGGGCCGCACCAGCACCGCCCCGGTGGTCACCGACGAGAAGAACCTCGCCGACCTGCGGCGCCGGCTCGAAGAGGCCGTTCGCGGCGAACGGTATGAGGAGGCTGCCCGCCTGCGCGACGACCTGCGGCGCGCCGAACGCGGCGAAGGGGCACGTCCGTGAGCAAGTCCAATCGTGGTGACGGCGGCCGCGGCGACAAGATGCCCGAGTTCCGCCCCGGCACCTGGCTGCAGGGCAATGGCCCCGAAAGTGACATCGCCATCTGCACGCGCGCGCGCCTCGCCCGCAACCTGCAGGGTTTCCACTTCTCGCCGTGCCTACCCGACGACGAAGCCCGCGAGCTCTACGACTTCATCGTGCAGCGCCTGAAGCAGAGTGGCATGCCCGAGCAGCTGCACCTGCTGGACCTTGACAACATCGACGACCTCGAACGCACCGTGCTCGTCGAGCGCCACCTGATCAGCCGCGAACTCGCCGGCAGCACACGCGCGCGCGGCGTCGCCACCGATACCGAAGAGGCGGTCGCGATCATGATCAACGAGGAAGACCACCTGCGCGTGCAGGTGTTCGCCTCGGGGCTGCAGACCGAAGCCGTCTGGCGCCGCGCCGAACGGCTGGACGACGCCCTGATCCAGCGCCTGCCGATGGCCTGGTCCGAGGAGTTCGGCTTCCTCACCTCGTGCCCCACCAACACGGGCACCGGCCTGCGCCTGTCCGTCATGCTGCACCTGCCCGGGCTCGTCTGGTCGGACGAGATCGAAAAGGCCACCAATACTGCGCAGAAGATCCACCTCGCCGTGCGCGGCCTCTACGGGGAAGGCAGCCGCGCGCTGGGCGATTTCTACCAGGTCAGCAACCAGGTCACCCTGGGCCGCGACGAGACCCAGATCCAGAGCGACGTGTTCCTGGCCGTCGGCCGCATCGTGCAGTGGGAACGTGAGGTGCGGCAGGCGCTGCTGCGCGGCACCGCCCGTTCGCGGACCCTCGACCGCATCTACCGGGCCCTGGGCACCCTCGAACGGGCCCAGATCCTCAGCAGCGAGGAGGCCCTGGGTTGCCTCTCGGCCCTGCGATTCGGCATCGAAGAGGACTTGCTGCCCGGATTCACGATCCCCAACGTCAACCGCGCCCTGCTGCTCTCCCAACCCGGGCACCTGCAGCGTTTCACGCGCGAACGGCTCCAGCCCGACGAACGGGACCAGCGCCGGGCCCACCTGCTGCGCGAAGTGCTCGGCTGCAGCCGCTGACGGCTGGTTTCGGGCGCTGGTCACCCCCAGATCCGGTAGCCGGACCGGATTCCCGTTCGCACGTCCAGAAAATCGTCCAACCTGAGGCGATCTGGGCCCCCGGGACAACCCTACCCACCTTGGCCCGGTGGCAAGGCCCAGGCATCCGCCAAGGTTCTAGAAAAAAGAAGCCGCGCAAGAGATGGCGCGCTGGATCTTCAACTGGTGTAAATCCTATACCGCTGACGTCCGATCTAAGGACTGAGACAGCAACGGTCACCGGAGTCCACCCCAGATGTTTGATCGCTTCACGGACCGCGCCAAGAAGGTCATGAGCTTCGCCCGCCAAGAGGCGATGAAGTTCAATCACGAGTACATCGGGACCGAGCACATCTTGCTCGGCCTCGTCCAAGAGGGCAGCGGCGTCGCCGCCAACGTCCTGAAGAACATGACCATCGACCTGGAGAAGATCCGGCACGAGGTCGAGAAGATCGTCAAAACCGGTCCCTCGATGGTCACCATGGGTCAGCTGCCCTTCACGCCCCGCGCGAAGAAGGTGCTCGAGCTATCCATGGAGGAGGCGAGCCAGCTCGCCCACAACTACATCGGGACCGAGCACTTGCTGCTCGGCTTGATCCGCGAGAACGAGGGCATCGCCGCGCAGGTGCTCATGAATCTCGGCGTCAAGCTCGACGAAGTTCGCGAAGAGGTGCTCGAGTTCCTCGGCGCCTCCGAGAACAGCGGCGAAGAAGAGAGCGAGAGCGGCGAGTCGATGGGCAGCAGCGGCAGTGGTAGCGGCGGCAGCGGTGGCTCCTCGAGCTCCGGCTCCGGCCAACCCGCCAGCAACAGCAAGAGCAAGACGCCCGCGCTCGACTCGTTCGGCCGCGACCTCACCGAGCTCGCCCGCGAAGGCAACAAGCTGGATCCCGTCATCGGTCGCGACAGCGAGATCGAGCGCGTGATCCAGATCCTGTCGCGCCGCACGAAGAACAACCCGGTGCTGCTCGGCGAAGCCGGTGTCGGCAAGACCGCGATCGTCGAGGGCCTCGCCCAGCGCATCGTCAAGGGCACCGTGCCCGAGATCCTGCGCCGGAAGCGCCTCGTCGTGCTCGACCTCGCGATGATGGTCGCCGGCACGAAGTACCGCGGCCAGTTCGAAGAGCGCATCAAGGCCGTGATGACCGAAGTGCGCCGCGCCAAGGACGTCATGCTGTTCATCGACGAGCTGCACACGCTCGTGGGTGCCGGCGGCGCCGAAGGTGCGATCGACGCGAGCAACGTACTGATGCCCGCGTTGTCGCGCGGTGAAGTGCAGTGCATCGGCGCCACCACGCTCGACGAGTACCGCAAGTACATCGAGAAGGACGGCGCGCTTGAGCGCCGCTTCCAGACCG
>JADZDL010000335.1 GCA_020851075.1 Planctomycetota bacterium
CAAGTGGGAGATGGTGGTCGTGCGCAAGGTGGTCATGCAGCAGCGCCGCCGCGCACGGAGTCTGATGCGGGACGACATCGACGATCTCTGCCAGGAGTGCATGACGCACTGGGTCGAGGTCCGGAAGCAGTTCCGACCGCACGCCGGGCGCCCGCCCATCGCCTATCTGGCGCAGGTTGTCCGCAACCGCCTCGGCGATCTCATCCGCGAATACGAGACCGCGAATCGCGCGGGTGACCTCGACGCCATCTCGCTCGATGCGCCTCTGGCAGACGGCGAGAACGCGGCGACGCTCCACGACCTGATCGACGATCGGTCCCATTGCACGCATGACGTCAGGCGCACCCGTGGCCTCCAGGACATGCGGATCGACCTGCGGCGCGCGATGGCACGGCTGGCACCGCATCAGATCTACCTCTGCGGGCTTCTCGCGGAGGCCGATCTGTCCGCTGCGGATGTCGCCTTGAAGCTCGGGATCCCCCGAGGCGTGCTCTACAGGGAACTGCAACGGATCCGTGCGGTGTTCGCCGAGGTCGGCCTCGGCGACTACCTGGACGAGTAGGTCGACGGACGGCGTTTTTTGGCCGACCGGACAACTCACCGCTGGATTACGTATCACGCACTGTGTACTCCACTGCGCGGATCCGTCGATGATCAAGTTCACCGTGACGAGCACCAAGGGCGGTGTCGGCAAGACGACACTGACTGCCAACCTAGGCGGACTGCTTGCCGACCTGGGGCTTCGCGTGCTTCTCGTCGACGCCGACGTGCAGCCGTCGCTCTCGAAGTACTTCCCCCTCGCGGCGCTTCGTCCCGACGCTGGACTCACCGAGGTCATCGTGCGCGGCGAGGTGACGCCGGCGTGCATCACGCCGACGCTGTATCGGAACCTCGACATCGTCGTCTCGGACGATCCGGAGGGGCGTCTGCCGCACTGGCTGCTCAACCGGATCGATCGAGGTGTGCGCCTGCGAATGGCGTTGCAGACGCCGGCCGTGGTCGATGCCTACGACTGCGTGCTGATCGACACGCCTGGCGCAGTGGGTCCGCTGCAGGATGCAGCAGTGCTTGCCGCCGACGGTCTGATCTCGCCGATCACGCCCGAGATCCTCTCCGCCCGCGAGTTCCGGGACGGCACGATGGAACTGCTCGAGCGACTGGCGCCCGGCGCAGCACTGGGTGCGATGCCCGCACCGCTCAAGGCAGTGATCTATCGGCAGGATCGCACGGTCGATGCACGCATGATCGCCTGCGGCATCCGGGAGGATCTCGCCCGGTGGGATGGCAGGGTGTCCGTGCTGGACACGGCGGTTCCCCACGCGAAGGCGTACAAGGAAGCCGCCACATCCCGCATGCCCGTGCACCGGCACGAACCGCGGCGCGACGGTGTCACGCCATCGGCCTACACCGTCATGCATCTGCTGGCCTGGGAGCTCATCCCGAGTCTGCAGGGCATCCTCGTCGATGGTGATCGCGACATCGCGGGGGCAGCGTGAGCGTTCGCCCCCCCGACGGTTCGGACAAGGCGGACGGCGCGATGCCGCCGGCGCCGCGGAGAGTTCAGGTCGACGAGCGACGGCGCCTCGTCGCGGCGGCACTCGATGTCGGCAATCCCGCCCGTCGTTCGCGCGCACTTCCCGAGCAGGCCGATCCCCGCGTCGAATGCCCGATCGAGATCGACCTCGAGGAAATTCGCGTCTACGAAGGCAATCCACGCAGATCCGCGAACGCGAAGTTCGATGAGATCAAGGCGTCCATCCGGACGAGCGGCATCCGCAGTCCGCTCACCGTCACGCGCCGTCCCGGCGAGAAGCACTTCATCGTGGAGGCGGGCGGCAACACCCGGCTGGAGGCGATCCGGCAGCTCTGGGCCGAGACGGGGGACGTGCGCTTCCGCCGCATGACGGTGCTTTTCCGGCCGTGGGTCTCCGAGACGCATGTGCTGGCGGCCCATCTCTCCGAGAACGAGCAGCGCGGCGGCATGACCTTCTGGGACAAGGCCTGCGGCGTCATGCGGCTCGAGGCTTATCTCGAGGAGCAGCGTGGTCATGTCCTCAGCGTGCGCGAACTCGACGAAGCGATCCGGGCGCTAGGTCTGCCCGTGAACATCGCGACCCTCGCGCACTACAGGTTCGCCACGGACCGGCTGCAAACGCTGGGGGAAGGCATTCCGGACCTGACGGGACTTCACGTCAAGACGATCCAGCCACGCCTGAACCAGCTGCGGCGATACGCGCGGACCCATGCTGGCATGGAGCGAGACGCCTTCTACGAAGAGATCGCCGAGCCGGTGTTTGTCGGTGCCGTGATCCGGACGCGCGGGAGGATCGTGTTCAGCGCGGAGGAGGTTCTGCAATCGTGCGAAGCGGCCCTCGCACGCCGGCTCGGCGTCCCGGCCGAGGTACTGGCCCGCACTCTCCGGTCGATGGATGCACCGAACGATGCCGAGGAACCGCATGGACCGGTGCTGGATGCCGAGAATGCGAACGGCGTGGCGGACACTGCCGGAGTGTCCGCGTTCGATGGCAACCCCCTTGTCTCGGCGAGGACTCCCGCCGCTGACAGCACGCCCGCTGCTTCACGGGCCCGCGCTTCTGCCGGACTGTCGGTGCTGCGGTCACGCGTGACGGACCTTGTCGAAGCGGCCGGGCTCGCGACCCGGTTGTGCGTCTCCGAGGGCGACGGGCTCACCGTCACATGGTTGGGCGAAAGCGATGGAAGCGCATCCGGGACTGAAGGTGCGAGCAGGAATGTCCGGGAGATTCTCGAGGTGGTGGCGGAGGTCGTCAGCCACGACGATGGCAACGCCGACGCGGATGGCGCGTCCCGCACGCTGGACCTCGTCGAGAAGGCTTCCAGTGCCGAACTCCTGCGATGGCTTGTCGACGCCGCCGATCCCGTCGCGGAGGCGGGCTGGAGGGTGCTGCTGGCTGCACGCGACGTCGCGACTGCCCGGCGCGAACTGAAGGCGCCGCGAGACGACTGATGCTCCCCCTCTACGACCCGCACATCCGCATGCTCCTGCTGCAGCACGTGGCCATGCGCCTCACGCACAGTCCGGGGTGGGAGGTGCACGCCGCGGGCTTGAAGCTCGATCAGGTGTCGATCCTGCGGGACTTGACCGCGGTGGATCTTGGGGCGCTGGCCGCCATGCGCCATCTCACGATCGGC
>JADZDL010000336.1 GCA_020851075.1 Planctomycetota bacterium
ACACCACGACCTGACCATCCGACCGCCGCGCGATCACGACCTCACGCTGGGCCTTCACCTCAACATACGAGACCCCTGGAGGCAACGGTGGCGGGGGTGTCCAACCACTTGTGAAACTCCCCCACTCTTCCAGCAAGCCGTCACTGCGAAGGGCAATGAGGTAGTGGCTGACCCCTGGAGAGTAGGGGCCACCCGACTCAACATGAACGTAACTCACGCCCGACGGCAGCGTCGGTGCAGCCCCAAGACCGCTACCCGAAGCGCCGGCGACGAGGATCTCCCCGTCGGAACGCAACAGCACAGTAAACCCTGAATATGCCGCAGCTTGCACATAACTCTGCCCAGGTGGCAAGGCTGGCATATTGAGCTGCCCCTGCGAATTGTCGCCAAACCCGACCACCACGCCGTCGGACCGTAGAGCAACGGTACTTTGGTTCGTCAATGAAGCACCGACATATCTAAGTCCCGCTGGAAGCGCAGGAACGGCGCACCTTCCAAACAGTGGGTCTCCCCAGCATATCAACTCTCCGTCGGAACGAAGCGCGGCGCTGTGGTACATGGCGCCATAGACGCGACGGTATGCAAGGCCTGGCGGCAACGCGGGCGCGTCGCACAAGCCGTTCGATTCGTCGCCCCACCCAACAACACTGCCATCGGAGAGCGCAGCAAGAATCCTGGTACTGTCAACTCCCACCAAGTCCCTGTATTCAACTCCCACGGCAGGCTCCGGCAACGCACCGTCGAAGAAGGGCGACCACCCCACATCCACTACCTTGCCGTCGCCGCGCAAGACCACCGCGTGGCTGTTACCACCCGAAATGGAACCAAGCAGTCCCGGGGGGAACATCGCATTCGTGGCACTCGCGCCCTGGGGGCCCCAATCGACGATTCGCCCATCCGATCTGATACCCGCGCTCCACAATCCACCGGCGGCAACTCCTGTCCACACGGTCCCCGTGGGAAGTGGAGGGATCGGCGTGCATGTTCCATAGGTGTTTTCTCCAAACGCCTCGATGACCAGGTCCGATCGTAGAGCAACGGTGTGGAGGCGCCCAGCACAGACATCGATGTAAACAACCCCAGGAGGCAGGGGAGGCACGTTGCACTGGCCGAGACCATTATCCCCCAAAGCCAGGATAGTCCCATTGGACAATAGCAGCACGAGGTGCCCCTGCCCGGCGTGCATATCGATCACGGTCACCCCAGGTGGCAAAGTCGGCAGGCTGATGGGATATCCTCCATAACACTGCAAGACACCATCCGAGCGCATCGCCGCTACAAAATTTGAGCCGGCAGCAAGGTGTGTAATGGTCACGCCGGTTGGAGGCGGTGGCACACGAGTAAAGGGCACCCCCAGGTAGTATCCACCCAACACCAGAGACCCATCGGAGAGTTCGCCGGCTGCCGCTGAAACCGAGAGGGCTATGTCCACATAGGTGAACCCAGGAGGATTTGGAGGCAAGTCGCACGCTCCCAACCAGGTCTCCCCCTGAGAGAACACCGTACCGTCACTCCGCAGGATCATGGTCGAGTATCCTGCGGCACAGGCCTTGATCGCCGTGCCAACGCGCGACTCGGTGTCGAACTGGGTGTCCCCCCATCCCCGCACCGAAGACTGCGCGCAGAGCAAGCTCGGCACAGCCAAGGCCAGGATCCCGGCAGCGAAAACGGTGGGACGGAATCGCACCAAGGAGAATCGTGGACAGGCCATGGTAAGGGCAATTCCGAGGCCCCTAGCACGCGTGCCGCGGCAAGGGCTCCGAGGTTCTGAGTTGGACGGACCGAGGACAAGCGCCGACCACGCAAGCCTTGGCAATAGCCAGGAAATGTGCCGAGGCAACACCGAAGGTGCCCCCTGGCGCCAGGCCGCTCCTGGTTCCGGCGCGCCCCCCGCCCATTTCCCCGTTCCCCTGCCACCCCCGAACGGGCACCATGTTTGCCCCCGGAACCGAACGTGACCACGCCAACGCCCCCCGCTGCCTCCCCGACTCCCAACGGCCAGCCTGCCGGAGCCCCCAACCAAGCTGCCCCCAACCAGGGCTCCTCGACCGCCGCGAAGGCCCTCGCCGCCGCGGGTGATGCCGAATCGGCGCGCGACGTCGGCGCGCTCGACGATGCCGCGCGGCAAGCCGCGGCGCGCCTCGGCAGCAACCGCACGAGCCTCGTCGAACGCCTCATCTACGGCCCGATGCCCGACACGAGCGAGCTGCAGAGTGGTGCGGTCGCGGCGGAACGCGCCGGGCGCCGTGGCCAGCCCATCGTCGATGCCGCGATCGCGTGCCTGCAGCGCGGCGAAGCGTTCACCGCCGATGGCAAGCTGTCGAGCGAACTGCGCGCAGCCGTCACCAAGGAGAAGGCCTACGGCTTCACGGTGCCGGCTGAGTTCGGTGGCCTCGATGGCCGCTACATCGAACTCGCGCTCGTCGAAGAGGACCTCGCCGCGAATGGTTTTGGCCCGCTCGCCGTCGAGATCTCGGGCGAACTCACGATCGGCGCGGGCTCCCTGCTTGCCTACGGCACCGACGCCCAGAAGCGCACGTTCCTGCCGCTCATCGTGCAGGGTGAGATGATGGCGTTTGGCTTGACCGAGGTCGGCATCGGCGTGAACGCGAAGAAGGTGCGCGCCTACGTCGAACCCGATCCGGCCACGGGCGGTTTCCGCCTGTTTGCGATGGGCGATCGCAACAAACTGTGGATCACCAACGCGACCCACGGAGGCCTCGTCGGCATCGTCGCGCGCGTCGGCCAGGACGGCAAACAGGTCGGCCTGTTCGTGCTGCGCCTGCCCGACCAGGACATCCCCGCGAGCGCCGGCTTGGGCCACGAGTTCTCGTGCGTCTCGTCGAACACGGGCGTGTTCACGGCGAACTACAACTCGCGGTTGCACTTCCTGAACTTCCCGATCAGCAAGGATCAGCAGATCCAGGCCGACGGCGTCGAAGTGCTGTTCTACTGCCTGCGCATGGGCCGCTGCATGCTCGCCGCCATGGCGTCGGGCTACCAGCGCATGTTTGCGGCCGATGCCGCGTCGTATGCGAAGTCGCGCGACGGCGTCGGCGGAGCCGTCATCAAGCACGAGCTGCCGCGCCAGCATCTGGGCCGCATGCTCGGCGGTGCCCTGCAATCGCGCGCGCTGAGCCATCTGTCGCTGCAGCAGGATGCCGACGGTACCGACCTCGCAGGCCTGCGCGACCTCACCAAGTCGGCCGCCGCGACGAGTGCGCTCGAATCGCAGATCGCGTGCGAACGGGTGATCGGCGGCCGCGCGTTCGATCGCAGTTCGCGCGTGCATGAGGCACGCGGCAACATGCACGTGTTCGGCGTCGTCGAAGGGGAAGACGACCTGATCCTCATGGGCATGGTGAAGGACGTCACCGATACGTTCACGAGCCGCTACATGGCGGGCATGCTCGGCGTGATCCAATCGATCAACGAAGGCCCCGACGGCAAGCCGCTGCCAGCCGAGCGTCGCCTGCTGCGCCTCACGCCGGGAACGCTGTTTTCCGACCCGAAGCGCATGCTGACCGCGACGCGGCGCTTGCTGTGCACGGGTTCGTTCTGGCGCCTCAAGGGCTGGATCGCGTGGAACGGCCTCATCGAGCTGCTGCGCCTGCCGCTGCTCGTCGTGCCGACCCGGTGGATCCCGCGCTACCAGCTGCTGCCCGTGGGGCTGCGCCGCTACGCGCGCTTCGCCGAGACGCGCCTGCGCTGGATCCGTTGGGCCTATCTGGGCACCAATCTGTTCTTCCAGCTCGAACTCACGCGCGCGCAGATTCCGTTGCAGCGCCTCGGCAAGGTCATCGAACAGCTCGTCACCATGCTGGCGCTGTGCCACCACAGTGCCCACCACGACCAGAGCGAGCAGAACGTCGCCGCGCTGCAGTGCGAACAGCTCATGACCCGCGTGAAGGGCAACCGCCTGCTCACGGGCCTGTTCCAGATGCAGCGCCTGCGCGGGCTGGTCGGTGCCGTCGGCGACGACGTCGAGAAGGGCCAGAACTCGCTGATCGCCGACGTGGCGCCGCAGCCCGTGGCGCACGTCTGGGAGAAGCGCGAGCGCAAGAAGAAGGGTTAGGCCGCCGCGGGAAGCGCGCGGGTGCCGCAGATTTCTGCTCCTTCGCGCCGCGGACCAGGACGATGGTCCACCGATCGGCCGCGAAGCGATCGCGAACTTTGGGTGGTATGTTCTGCATGTCACCGAAACTCCAGCGGACCATGTGCATATGGCAATCGAACGCAATCTGGGGCGACCTGAGGAAACCATCATGAGCACGGCGGAAAAACTGCGGCGCGAAGGCAAGGCGGAAGGCAAAGCGGAAACGCTGCTGCGTCAGTTGCGCAAGCGCTTTGGGCCACTTCCCCCTTCGGCCGAACAACGCCTGCGCGCCGGAACGCCCGAGCAGCTGGACTTGTGGACCGATCGCATTCTCGACGCCACGTCGATCGACGGCGTCTTCGTGGACAGCTAAGCTCCTCTCCATGAGTTCCCGCGCGCCCATCGGCCTCTGCCTCGGCCTGCTCGGTACTTGCGCAATCGCGCAGAACGACGCGCTCTCGATCTGCGCCGCGGTTGGCCTCACGATCGAAGGCGCCACGCCTGGCACCCTGTTTGGGACCACGTGCGGCTACGCGGCGTGCAGCCCCGTTCCCGCGGGCAATATCGCCCCGGGCAGCACGCGAACCGTGACGATCCACGGCGCGCCCTTCCAGGCCTATACCCTGGCGATCTCGACACCGCCGACGATCTGCCTGGGCTTGCCGTGGCTCTACCATGGGCTGTGGACTGCCAACATGCTGACGCTGCGGCAGCCGTACGTGATTGCGTTTGGCGTGCTCGGGCCACTCACGCCGGGCAGCCTGTGCGGAACCGGACTGGCGACCTATTCGCTTGCCGTTCCGGCGCAGCTCCCGCCGGGGCTGCAATTCGTCATGCAGGGTTTCACCACGTGCGCGCTGTATCCGATGCTCACATTCACACCGACGATCCAGGCGACGATCCAGTAGCTGGAACCCAGTAGCTGGAACCCAACCGCTGGACCTGCTGGCGACGAGCCCCTTCTGCCCGCCATTGCGTTTCCGACCACAAGGGCCGAAGGTAGGCGCCCGGTCCGCCGATGCCCCACAACGACCTCACGCAGACACTCGCTTCGCCTGAGGCTCAGTGGACGATCGCCGGGCTAGGCATCGTGCTCGTGCTGATGCTCGCGCGCGAAGTGCCCAAGATCCCGCGCCAATTGCTCATGCTCATGGCGACGGCGTTCGTCGACATGCTGGGCCTGTTCCTCGTCGTGCCACTGTTGCCGTTCTACTGCAAGCGGCTCGTCGAAGGTGGCGTGCACGTGCTGGGGCTCACGCTCGGCATCGGCGAAGTCACGGGCCTCGTGATGGCGACATTCACCGTGGCCCAGCTCATCAGCGCCCCGATGTGGGGCCGCTTCTCCGATCGGTATGGAAGGCGCCCGGCCTTGCTGATCGCGCTCGGTGCCTCGGCCGCTGGCTACGTGATCTTCGGTTTTGCCGATTCGCTGTGGATGCTGCTGCTGTCGCGCATCGTGCAAGGTGCGGGTGGTGGCACCGTGGGCGTGATCCAGGCCTACGTCGCCGACTCCGTGCCACCCGAGGAACGCGCGCGTTCGCTGGGTTGGCTGTCCGCGGCTACGAACCTCGGCGTGGCGTTGGGACCGGTGCTTGGTTCGCAATCCGTGTCGCTCGGCAATCTCGACCTGCTGCCGGGCGAAGGCATCCTGCAGATGGGCTCCGCCGCGCCTGGGCTGGCCGCCGCCGTCGTCTGCGTCGTGAACATGATCTTCGCGGCGCGCCTGCTGCGCGAGTCGCACACCAATGCCGGCGCGCAGGTCGAACGGCGCAAGGCACTGCCCGCGCTCGTCGAAGTCGTGACGCATCCGATGCTGCCCGCGGCGAGGCTGCTGTTGATCTACGGCGTAGCCATCGGCGCGGGCCAGGGCATCAACGCGGTCATGGCGCACCTGCTCGACGCCAACTTCCAGATCGGCGAACAGGAGATCGGCACCGTCTACACCTACATCGGCGCCATTTCCGTGTTCGCGCGCGTGCTCGTGCTCGGACGTCTGCTCGATCGTTTCGGCGAAGCGCGCCTATCGCGCATCGGCA
The DNA here is from genome assembly GCA_020851075.1 of Planctomycetota bacterium. Lineage (GTDB taxonomy): Bacteria > Planctomycetota > UBA1135 > UBA1135 > UBA2386 > JADZDL01. Next base: position 6,133 of record JADZDL010000336.1, read on the forward strand.
CCCTGCTGCTGTCCGGCGGACTCATGCTGCTGCCGTTTGCGCACTCGCTCGGCACCCTGGCCCTCGCCGTCGGCTTGTTGCCACTCGGCACGGCGCTGTTGTTCCCGTGCGTGTCCGCGCTGCTGTCGCGCGTCGTTCCGGCGACCGAACGTGGCATGTATCTAGGGCTGCAACAGACGTTCGGTGGAGCGGCTCGGTGCATCGCCCCGATCAGTTTCGGCTACCTGTTTGACCGCGCCGGGCATCCTGCCCCATTCGTCGTCGCGTCGATGTGCGTGCTACTCACGATGCCACTCGGCTTCGGGCTGCACCAGTGGAGCAAACAGCGCGCGTCAGCAGCAGCCAAACCGGCGCCCTGAGCAAACGCGCGCCTCGTCCCGTCACTTCGGTGGTTCCTGCACAGGCCTGGATTCTACCGGACGGGATTCTATCGGACTGGGCTGCGCGACCTTGCCCATGATCTCCCGGGGCGGAGCGAAGTCTCCCATCACGTGCTCCTCGACCGCCATCTCCCCCATTTCGTTCGATCCCAGCTCGGGAACCACGACCGGAGCCGGCGCAGTCTCGCCGACCGCCCGCGGTTTCACGCACGACACCGCACCCGCCCACAATGCCGCCATCATGGCCACGCCGCGCGCCCATCCGGCCCGCAGTTTCTGCCGCAGCCCGACCGGACAATCGCGGGTCAGCACGGTGCCGTCGGCGCGCCGGAACAGCCGCACACACAACCGCCCCTGACCCGAGGCGCGCAGCAGATCGAGCGCTTCATCGGCCGACATGCCGCTGAGGTTGTGCACGTGCAACTTGCACTGCGCGCAGAAGCGCTTCTTGTCATCTCCCTGCATCGCGTTCCAGTCGGCGGAGCACGGAGTGGCGATCGAAATGCGATCGAGCAAGGTCCTATCGTCGTTGCAGGTCACCATGAGCGGGGCGCGGCAAACGACACCCATGCGCCCCGGTTCCCGCCAAGTCCCCATTTTCGCACGACCCCGGCATTGTGCCCATCGTAAGGACGGGTCGCGACCGGCGGGCCAGGCAGCGTTATCCTGCGCGCCCATGGGCCTCATCAACTGGATCTTCGATTTCTACCAGCACAGCCGCATCGAACGCGCCACGGACGAAGCGCGCGAACTGCGCGCCGAACTCAATACGATCCGCAATACACGCGGCGACGTCGACGGCGAACGTATGTTGCGCGCCATCGGCGAGCTGGCTTTGGCCGTCAAAACCGTGCAGCGCCTCGCCGTCGAGAAGGGGCTGTGCACCGAAGCCGAGTTCCAACGCCGCGCGCGCGAAATCGACCTCGAAGATGGTCGCGCCGACGGCATGTCGCCGCCTTGAGACCACAGCGGGTTCTCACCGCACCACCGGCCCGTTCTGCACCCCTGGGAACCGGCGCGGCGCCCGCGTAGCGTTGCCGACCTTGGACCTGCCCCTCGTCGTCTTCGTCGCCGTCTACGCGGTCATGATCTGTGGCCGCATTCCGGGCCTGTGCGTCGATCGTACGGGTGCCGCGCTGCTCGGCGGCATTGTCTTGGTCGCCGGCGGCACCATGACGTCCTCGGTGGCGTGGCAAACCATCGACACCGGCACGATCGGCCTCCTGTTCGGCCTCATGATCGTCTCCGCGCAGTTCCGACTGGGTGGGTTCTACACGGCGATCACGCGCTGGCTCGCGGCACGCCCGACGAGCCCCGAACGGCTGCTGCTCGAACTCATCCTCCTGGTCGGCGTGCTGTCGGCGCTGCTCACCAACGATGTCGTCTGCCTCGCGATCGCGCCCGTGCTCACGGATGTCTGCGTGCATCGCAAACTCGATCCGGTGCCCTTCCTGCTCGGCCTCGCCGCGGCGGCCAACGTCGGTTCGGCCGCAACCTGGATCGGCAACCCGCAGAACATGCTGATCGGCCAGGCCCTGGACCTGCCGTTTGCGCCGTATCTGCTCGATGGCGGCCCACCAGCGCTCCTAGGCCTGTTTGCTTGTTGGTGGATCCTCGGGCGCAGCTACCGCGGGCGCTTCCAGCGCGAACTGCCAAACGCGGCGGCCCCGGACCAACCGTTCGACCGCTGGCAGACCAACAAGGGCCTGTTCGTGCTGGCACTGCTCGTCGTGGGCATGCTCACCATGCCCATGGCGCGCGAGGTACAGGCCATGCTCGCGGCGGGTGTGCTGCTGTTGTCGCGCCGCCTCACGACGCGCGAGATGATGAGCCTCGTCGACTGGCAACTGCTCGTGCTCTTCGCCGGCCTGTTCCTCGTCAACGCGGCCTTCCAACAGGCGGGCCACGCCGAACGCGCGTTTGCCGCCGCACGAGCCCACGGCGCCGACCTTGGGGATCCGGTCACGCTGTTTGCGGTGAGCGCGGTCGGTTCCAACCTCGTCTCGAACGTGCCGCTCACGATGCTCCTGCTGCCCGTCGCCAAACATCCCCAGGCCGGGCCGATCCTCGCACTCGCGACCACGCTGGCCGGCAACCTGCTGCTCATTGGCTCGATCGCCAACCTCATCGTCGTCGAACAGGCCAACCGCCTTGGCGTGCGACCGCGCGACGGCAGCTGGCTGCGCGCACACTTCCGCACCGGTCTGCCGATCACCCTCGTCACGCTTGGCATCGCGGCACTCTGGCTGTGGATCCGGGCCTGAGGCATCGCATTCGCGGCCTTCTCGCTGCAGGATTCCTTCATGAAGTCCCTGCCCGTTGTCGTGCTCGCGTTGTGCGCGATCCTCGGCCTCGCCGCGTGGTTGTTCCTGGGCCGCGCCGAAGACGAAGCGCCCGCCCCCAGCGGAACCTCGATGCCGGAAGGCAAGAGCAAGCCAGACGATGGTCCGCGCATGCCGACCGAGCGCAGTGAGGTGGTACGGCCGCCGGACCCCACCAACGAACCAGCGCAGGCGCCGCCACCAGCCGCCGAGCCGCCGGGCCAACCGGTGGCGTCCGCGGCGGCCAACGTGCACCTGATCGTGCGCAGCGCCGCCACGAAACAGCCCGTGCCCGTGCTTCGTTGGCGCGTTCGACAAGCCGGCCAGAAAGCGGAACTCGGCACCGCCACCGACGGCCGCGCCGATCTCGCGTTGCCGCCGGGAACCACCGTCGAGCTCCTGGTCGAGAGTGATGGCTACTCGCCGTTCACGGCAAAGAACCTCGCGATCCCCGCCACCAATGCGCCACCACTCGACCTCGAGATCTTCCTCGAAGCCGCCGCCGTGGCCACGGGCATCACGCTGCACGTGCACGATACGGGCCTGCAACCGGTCCAGAACGTGCGCGTCGAGGCCTACCCGCTGCGCCCCGAGAACCGCGACCTCGCCTGGCACGTGCTCGAGAAGGCCCTCTGGGTGCGCCGCACCCAGAATGCGGAGGGCACCTACGTGCTGCCCGAACTCGCCACCGGCGAGTACGGCATCCGGGTGCTCGCCACGGATGCCGAAGGGGAACTGTTGCCCCTGCTCGCGTTCGCGCGCATCTACCTGCTCACCGGCAGCAACGGCTTCGTCGAAGACGTCACGCTCGAACCTGGCTGCGTGCCCTTGCTCGACCTCCAGGACCCATCCGGCCAGCCGATCGATCCGCAGAAGGGCGCGGTCACGCTCGGCCTGCGCCAGCCGGGTGGCCCGATGATCGCGCGCCATTGGCTGCAGAAGCGCGATACAGGCACCGTGCGCGCGCTCGACGCCCTGCCCGGGACCGGGGTTGTGTGGCCAGGCGAGGCGGTAGCGCCGGGCACCTGGCAATTCGAAGTGCAGATCGATGGCCAACCGGCCCTGCAACAGCAGCTGTTCCTGCGCGCCGGCGAACGGCAGGCCGAGCGTGTCATCGTGCCGCGCTAGTCCGCGTCGAACCCGCCGGTGCGACGCATCTCGCCCGAGAAACCGAGCAGTCCAGCGATCGGCACGAGCAGCAGGACATCGTTCACGAGCCCTGGGTGCATGACGGTGTCGGTGCTGACCAGGAACGCAAGCGCCTGGCACAGGCCGTAGACCACGCACGCGAGGATCGGGTCGCGGAACCGGCACGCGGGCAGATTCTGCCAGGCAATTCCGGTGAGGATCGCCGAGCCCACCGTCGCCAGCCAATACGAGCCGGAACCGAGCAACCAGACCGTCGCGAAGACCAGCAGTGCGCTCACGAATCGATCGCGTCGCAGGCGCAGTTGGCCGGGCCGATCCAGCTTCATGCGTTCGCGGCGCAGCGACCACGCGGCGACGAGGCGCTGTTGTTCGGCCTCGGGTAGCCCGCGAAACCACGTTTCGTCTTCGCGCGGATCGCGCAGTAGAAGCTCTTCGCTAGGCCCGGGTTCGCCAGCCAGAGGACCCGCCGGCTGAGCCGCAGGCTGGCCGGCCTGCTCACCTGGGGGGTTTGGGGCCACCACTGGCAGCCGCACGGGAACTACCGCGGCCAGCTGCGAGGCTCCTGCCGCGCGGTGTTTCCGTTCTTCCTTCCGCGCTCGCTTCTCCTCACGCTTCTGCACCTGGGCGATGAGGCTCTGGGCCGCAGGCCGCCGCGCGATCTTGTCCTTCAACGCCTGCAGCGCCTTCTCGGCCTCAGGATCAGGCGGCGTCGTGCGACGCACCTTCGGCGCGGCCGACGGCACGGTGGGAAACGGCAGATCGTCGTCCACTTCGGGCGCCGCGCCCGCGGGCGCTTCCACCGGCACCGGTGCGGCAGCCACAGGAACGATCGCGGTTCGCGGCTGCACGACCACGAACTCGCCGGGATGCGCGGCGACCTGGTCGGAACGCAACGGCTCCCAATCGTCCTGGTCGGTCATGACGGCGAACTCATCGGTCTTCCGTGCCGACAACTGGTCCCGGCGCACAGGGACTTCTCGCCGCGAGACTTGCCAGCGTCCGCTCGACCGCAGATCCTGTACCCATGGTGCCACGCAACCACCTCGGATTTCGTTTGCCCACCCTGCTCGCATGTGCCCTTGCCACCGGGTGCACGTTCCACAGCACTGCCACGCACTGGAACGGCCGCCTCGGCGAAGACGGCAAGCCGATCTTCGTGAAGACGTCGACCAACGTCGGCATGAACCTGATCATCGTACTGCCGGTGCTCGGCAACACCTCGATCGATGAAATGCTCGACGTGACGACGCAGGAGATCGCGCGTTTCGACAGCGACCACGTGCGCGTCTTCGAGACCTCGAGCGAAAACTACTGGCACGGCTTCCCGCCGTTCACGTGGATCTTCACCCCGGTCATCACCAACGTCAGCGTCGAGTACCGGCCTTCGGCGAGGGAAATCGAAGAGGCTGCCAAGGCAGACGCGCACCTCGCCGAGGCCGCGAAGGCGCGCAACGAACAGGACAATAGCCACATCCTGCCAGAACCTCGCCGGTGAGGGGGCTGGATAGCGGAGCCTGGATGTCCGAGAACTAGCCCCATGCAATTTGCCGCCGACCCTAGCCCTCCCCCGGCGCGCCCACCTCGCGATGGCCGCGGATGGCAACTGCTGCTGTTCGCGAGCGCGGCCGCAACCGTGCTGGCTACGCGCTGGCCCTGGGTCCGCGTGAAGTTCGAGCGCCTGTTCGGCAACTACAGTGGCCCCCCCGCCTGGCAGTCCACGGTCGGTTTTACCTGCCTGTGCACGAGCCTCATGGTCGCCGTGATGGCGCTCGCCGAAAGTGGCACCCCGTCCTCGCGAAACGCCGTTCGCCCCGGCAGCCTGCTGCTCGCGTGCGTGGCCCTGATGACGCTCGTGGCGAGTGTGCTGCAGGGCCCAGGCGAACTGCGCAGTGTCTCCGCAACTTGGACGGAGTGGTTCTACCTCGCCGCCATCGGACTGCCGTTGCTGTTTGCCGCATGCCTGCAACGCTGGCGGAACAGCCGGTTCCCTGGCTAACGCGCGACAGCTGCGACAGCTTTGGGACGACGTGGGTTGGCTTGTGAGGCGAAGTCTGGCGCCTGGGTACCGCGGGTATGTCCGCGCAACCTCGCGCGGCATTCGCGCTTCCACCGGACCCCTATGAACCACAAGCACATCCTCCCGATCACCGCCCTGGCGATCGCCAGCTTCGCCTGCGACACCGTGGCCCAAGCCTGGACGTTCCTCAACAACCCGGCACCGTACCCCACCCTGCTCGCGCGCCGTGATGGTGGCATTGCCTACGACCCGATCCAGGGCAAGGTGCTCATGTATGGCGGCCTGCAGTCGGGCCCAACGCTGACCCTCAACGACACGTGGACCTTCGACGGGGGCACGTGGACGCAGCTCGCGCCGGCCACGACCCCGCCGCCGCGCTGGGGCCACCGCCTCGTCTACGACTCGCACCGCGCGCGCATCGTGACCTTCGGCGGGCGCTCGCCGACCACGACCGCGGTGGCCAACGACACCTGGGAATGGGACGGCACCAACTGGCAGCAGGTGTTCCCGCTCGCCTCCGCGAACGCGCGCGCCTTCTACTCGATGGCCTTTGATGATCGCCGCGGCAAGGTCGTCATGTACGGCACCCAGAGTGGTGCCACGGTCGGCTCGTTGGGCGGCAACCAGACCTGGGAATACGACGGCACGACCTGGACGCAGATCGTGACGCCGTTCACGCCCCCGGGACTCGAAGCCCCCGCCATGGTCTACGACAAGGGCCGCGGCGTCACCGTCATGTTCGGCGGCTTCAACGGCACGCCGCCAGGCACCGACTACCGCACGACGTGGGAATACGACGGCAATGACTGGGTCGTGCGCCCAACGGTGAACGCACCGCTCACGGGCTACCGCACGGGCTGCGTCTACGACGACACCCGGCAGCGTGTTGTGCTCTACGGCGGCTACGCAAACGCCGTGATCCAGCAGAACATCTGGGAATACGACGGCAACGACTGGACCAACGTGCTGTCCGGCCAGGGCCCGGGCAAGATCACGCAGGGTTACATGGCCTACAGCCCGGCGCTGCAGCAGTCCGTCTACTTCGGCGGCAGCGGCCCCACGGTCGCGGGCACGGTCAACAACGAAACGTGGCTCTACGCCGGTCCGACCACCGCGATCGCCGCCACCTTCGGCCAAGGCTGCGCGACGAGCGCCGGAGTGCCTTCGCTCTCGCCCACCACGACGCCGGTGCTCGGCACCAACTACTCGCTCGACCTCGCGAACGGCACGTTCTCGGGCATCGGCGTGATCGCGCACGGCTTCTCCAACATGACGTCGCTGCTCGGCAACCTGCCGCTCAACCTCAGCTCGATCGGGTTTGGTGGTTGCCAGCTCGAAGTCAGCACCGACGCTTCGCTGCTGCTCGTGATCGTCAATGGCGCTGCCAACAACACGATCGCGCTCGCCAACGACCCCGGCCTCACGGGTGTGCCGCTGTTCTCGCAGGTGCTCGTGCTCGACTCGCTCGCGCCCAACGGCAACGGCGGCATGAGCAACGCAGTGCACGCCGTTCTGGGCCAGTGATGCTGGGCCGGTGATACCGAGCCGGTGAACCACTGCGGGCACCCCACGCGGGGCGCCCGCACTTCACGTCACAGTTCTTCCGGCCCGCCGACGTAGCCGAGGAACGCACTCGCGACGACCACCAGCGGGCTCGCGAGGTAGACCTGCCCGGGGCCCGAACGGCCAGGGAAGTTACGGTTGATCGCCGAGACCGTGACCTCGTCGGCCGTGAACGACACGCCGGGGCCGGCCTTGATGCAGGCGCCGCAGCTCGGGTCGATGAGTTCGACACCCGCGCCTTCAAACAACTGCACGTAGCCCATCTTCTCGGCGTAGTCGCGAATGCGCTGGCTGCCGAACTGGATGTAGGTCTTGGCCTGCAGCGCGTGGCCCTTGTCGATGGCCTTGCGCACGACGCTCGCATACATGTCCATGTCGGCCTTCTTGCCGCCCGTGCACGACCCACCATAGGCGATGTGGATCTTCACCTTGCCCTGCTTGCTGCGCAGTTCGCTGAGCAGGATGCCGTTGCGCGGATCGCCGGGCGTGGCGACGGTGGGCTGCAGCTTGCTGAGGTCGATGTCGAACGTCTTGCAGTAGGAAGCCCCCGGATCGGCCTTCACGATCTGCGCCCGCAGCTTCGCGCGGTCGGTGCCACGCTGGTTGGCGATGTACTCCACCACCACTTCGTCGGCCTCGATGATGCCCGTAAAACCACCGGCTTCGACGGCCATGTTGGTCAACGTCGCACGCTCGTCGAGCGACATCGCGGTGATCGCGGGGCCCGCAAACTCGAGCACCTTGCCGATGCCCGCGCCGGTCTTGAAGAACTCATCGCTGAGCAGGTGCAGCATGAGGTCCTTGCCGCAGACGCCCGCCGGCATCGTGCCGCGCACGTTCACGCGCACCGACTCCG